>DAINBU010000092.1:0-20986 GCA_036732755.1 Planctomycetota bacterium | reverse complement strand
GACACCCAGGGCACGTCGGGCGGCAAGGGCCATCCGGTCACGCTGATCCGGGGCGACGGCACCGGCCCCGAGCTCGCCGAGGCGACCCGCCGCGTCCTCGACGCGACCGGCGTGAAGATCGACTGGGACGTGCAGGACGCGGGCGTCGACGTGAACGAGCGCGAAGGCACGCCGCTGCCCGAGCGCGTCCTCGAGTCGATGCGCCGCACGAAGGTCTGCCTCAAGGCGCCGATCACGACGCCGGTGGGCGGCGGCTTCCGGTCGGTGAACGTCGCGCTGCGCAAGGAGTTCGACCTCTACGCCTGCCTTCGCCCCTGCAAGACCTACCGCGGCGTGCGCACGCGCTTCGACGCCATCGACCTCGTGATCGTGCGCGAGAACACCGAGGACCTCTACGCCGGGATCGAATTCCAGAAGGACACGCCCGAGGTCGCGCGCGTGGTCGAGTTGATCAAGGAGCTCCAGCCGAAGGCGAGGATCCGTGAGCACGTCGGCATCTCGATCAAGCCGATCAGCTACGAGGGGAGCCGCCGCATCGTCGAGTTCGCCTTCGACTACGCCGAGAAGCACGGCCGCAAGAAGGTCACGGCGGTCCACAAGGCGAACATCATGAAGCACACGGACGGCCTCTACCTCGAGGTCGCCCGCGAGGTCGCGAAGCGCCACCCGAAGATCGAGTTCGAGGACCGCATCGTCGACAACATGTGCATGCAGCTCGTGCAGAAGCCCGAGCTCTACGACGTGCTCGTCCTCACCAACCTCTACGGCGACATCGTCTCCGACCTCTGCGCCGGCCTGATCGGCGGGCTCGGAGTCGCGCCCGGCGCCAACATCGGGACGAACGGCGCGATGTTCGAGGCCGTGCACGGCAGCGCCCCCAAGTACAAGGGCATGAACAAGGTCAACCCGACCGCGCTCGTCCTGTCGGGCGCGCTCATGCTCGAGTACCTCGGCGAAAAGGCGGCCGCGGCGCGCGTGGAGAAGGCGACCGCGGCGGTCATCGCCGACGGCGCGAACGTGACCTACGACCTGCGCCAGCCCGGCGACGCGCGGCCGGTCGTCGGCACGAAGGAGATGGCGGACGCGATCATCGCGAGGATCTAGTGCCGCGTCGAATCGACGCGTGGGAGCGCGCGGAACAGGGCGGAAAGGACGGGGCGAGAGACATGGCGAAGGTCACCGTGGTCGGTTCGGGCTTCGTCGGGATGACGACGGCGCAGCGCATCGTCGAGGACGGCCTCGCCGACGTCTGCCTGATCGACGTCATCGAGGGCAAGCCGCAGGGGATCGCACTCGACCTGATGCAGTCGGGCCCGGTGCGCGGCTACTCCTGCCGCGTGCAGGGCACGAACGAGCCCAAGGACACCGCCGGCTCCGACCTCGTGATCGTGACCGCCGGCGTGCCGCGCAAGCCGGGCATGGACCGCAGCGACCTGCTCGGCGTGAACGGCAAGATCGTCAACGCGGTCGCCGACTACGTGCGCGCCGGCTCGCCCAAGGCGATCGTGCTGGTCGTCACGAATCCGCTCGACACCATGGTGTACCAGGCGCGCGCGCGCCTCGACTTCCCGCCGGAGCGCGTGATCGGCATGGCCGGCGTGCTCGACTCGGCGCGCTTCCGCGCCTTCATCGCGATGGAGCTGAACGTCAGCTTCGAGTGCGTGCACGCCATGGTGCTCGGCGGCCACGGCGACTCGATGGTGCCGCTCCCGAGGTACTCGACCGTCTCGGGCATCTCGATCGAGGAGCTCCTCCCCAAGGAGACGATCGACCGCCTCGTCACGCGCACGCGCAACGGCGGCGCGGAGATCGTCAACCTGCTCAAGACCGGCTCGGCCTACTACGCGCCCGCGGCGTCGGTGGTCGAGATGGCGCGCTCGATCCTGCGCGACGAGCGCCGCCTGCTGCCGTGCGCCGCCTGGCTCACCGGCCAGTACGGCCAGAAGGACATCTACCTCGGCGTGCCGTGTGTGCTGGGGGGGAAGGGCGTCGAGAAGGTCGTCGAGCTCAAGCTCTCCGACGCCGACACGAAGTCGCTCGCGAACTCGGCCGACGCCATCCGCAAGGACCTCGCGCTGCTGAAGCAGATGGGGCTCTTGAGCTGACGCCGGTGCGCCGCAGCGCGTGATCCCGGCCGCGCGCCGACCGGCGGCTCCCGCCGCGGACCGCGCGCGTCCTCACGAGGGGAACCCGTGAAGATCCACGAGTACCAGGCGAAGGAGCTGCTCAGCAAGTACGGCGTGCCCGTGCTGCGCGGCCGGCTCGCGCACGACGCCGACGGCGCGGCGAAGGCGTTCGAGGAGCTGGGGTCGAAGGTCGCCGTCGTCAAGGCGCAGGTGCACGCCGGCGGCCGCGGCAAGGCGGGCGGCGTGAAGCTCGTGAAGTCGGCGGCCGAGGCGAAGAGCGCGGCGGCCGGCATGTTCGCGAAGCCGCTCGTCACCCATCAGACCGGGCCGGCCGGCGCCAAGGTGCGCAAGGTCTGGGTCGAGGAGGGGTGCGACATCGGGCGCGAGCTCTACCTCGGCGTCGTGCTCGACCGTTCCGCGCGCAGGCCCGTCGTGATGGCGAGCGCGGAGGGCGGCGTCGAGATCGAGGAAGTGGCGGCGCGCTCGCCCGACAAGATCCTGCGCGAGTGGTTCGACCCGCTGCTCGGGCTTTGCGGCTACCAGGCGCGCCGACTCGCGCTCCAGCTCGAGCTCCGCGGCGACGCCTTCAAGGCGGCCGTCCCGCTGCTCCAGAACGCCTGCCGCGCCTTCGTCGAGTCCGACGCCTCGATGGTCGAGATCAATCCCCTGGTGGTGCTGAAGTCGGGCGGCATGGTCGCGCTCGACGCCAAGGTCGCCTTCGACGGCAACGCGCTCTGGCGCCACAAGGACGTCGCCGCGTGGCGCGACAAGGACGAGGAGGACCCGCGCGAGCTCGCCGCGAGCGAGCACGGCCTCTCCTGGGTCTCGCTCGACGGAGACGTCGGCTGCATGGTGAACGGCGCCGGGCTGGCGATGGCCACCATGGACGCGATCAAGCTCGCCGGCGGCTTCCCGGCCAACTTCCTCGACGTCGGCGGCGGCGCCACCAAGGAGCAGGTCTCCGCCGCCTTCAAGCTGATCCTCGGCGACTCGAAGGTGCGCGCGGTCCTCGTGAACATCTTCGGCGGCATCGCCAAGTGCGACGTGATCGCGGGCGGGATCCTGGCCGCGGCGCAGGAGGTCCACCTCGCCGTGCCGCTGGTCGTGCGGCTCGAGGGCACCAACGTCGAGCTCGGCCGCAAGATGCTGGACGAGAGCGGCATGAAGATCGTCACCGCGAAGACGATCGACGAGGCCGCGACGCAGGTCGTCGCGCTCTCCAAGGGCGGAGGGAAGCGATGAGCGTCCTCGTCGGCAAGGCGACGCGGGTCATCTGCCAGGGGATCACCGGCGAGGCCGGCCGCTTCCACACGCAGAAGGCCGTCGAGTACGGCACGCGCATGGTCGGCGGCGTGACGCCCGGCAAGGGCGGGACGACCATCGACGGCATCCCGGTGTTCGACTCGGTCGCGCAGGCGGCGAAGGAGACGGGCGCCGACGCGAGCGTGATCTACGTGCCCGCCGCCTTCGCGGCCGACGCGATCCTGGAAGCCATCGACGCCAGGATCGGGCTGGTCTGCTGCATCACCGAGGGGATCCCGGTCCTCGACATGGCGCGCGTCCACGCCGTCCTCGCGCACAGCACGACGCGCCTCATCGGACCCAACTGCCCCGGCATCATCACGCCGGGGGAGGGCGGCACCGGCTGCAAGATCGGGATCATGCCGGGCTACATCCACAAGCGCGGCAACGTCGGCGTCGTCTCGCGCAGCGGCACGCTCACCTACGAGGCGGTCTGGCAGCTCACGCAGCTCGGGCTCGGCCAGTCGACCTGCATCGGGATCGGCGGCGACCCGCTGCCCGGCACGAACTTCGTCGACGCGCTCGCGCTCTTCCAGGACGACCCCGACACGCTCGCGGTCGTGATGATCGGGGAGATCGGCGGCTCGGCCGAGGAGGACGCGGCCCGCTTCATCCGCGAGCGCATGACCAAGCCGGTCGTCGGCTTCATCGCCGGCCGCTCGGCGCCGCCGGGCAAGCGGATGGGCCACGCGGGCGCGATCATCGCGGGCGGCAAGGGGACGGCCGACGAGAAGCTGAAGGCGCTGGAGGCGGCCGGCGTCCGCATCGCGCCCAACCCCGCACTGCTCGGCGCGACGATGAAGGAGCTCCTGGCCGAGCGGCGCTGAGCCCCCGGGGAGAGCGCCCGGGGATATACTCCCGCGCCGGTCGTCTTGCGGCGCGTCGCGCGGAGTCGCCCGCGACGGGCGACGATCGGAGACGAGGTGATCTTGACTCCCCTTTTCGGCATGCCGAGCCTCGGCGAGCTCCTCGTCATCCTCGTGATCGTCCTGCTGATCTTCGGCTCGCGCATCCCCGGCGTCATGCGCAACCTCGGCAAGGGCGTGAGCAGCTTCAAGAAGGGCCTCGAGGAGGGCCGCGACGACGACGATGCCAAGCGCGGGAAGCTCCCTTGAGCGGAGCCGCCGCCGCCGACGCGCTGGTCGTCCTGGCGGGCGGCCGCTCGAGCCGCTTCGGCGGCGACAAGGCGCTCGCGGAGCTCGACGGCGAGACGCTGGCGCTGCGCGCGCTGCGCCGCCTCGCGCCGCTCGCCGCGCGACGCGTGCTGGTGCGCGCCGCCCCGCTCGTTGGCCTTCCTGCCGACGTCCTGCAGGTCGCCGACCCGGCGCCCGGCGCCGGCCCGGCGCAGGCGCTGCGCGCCGCCTTCGCGGCGCTGCCGGGCGCGCGCTGCTTCACGGCGCCGTGCGACGCGCCGGAGCTCGAGCCCGCGCTCTACGCGCCGCTCGCGGCGGCGGCGGGAGCCGACGGCGTCGCCTGCGCGCGGCGCGGCGGCCGCCTCGAGCCGCTGGTCGCCGTCTGGAGCGCGCCCGCGGCGGCGCGCTTCGCCGCGGAGCCGGCCGGCGAGAGCGATGCGGTGCACGCGGCGCTGGCGCGCGCCCGGGCCGCCTGCGTCGACTTCGACGGCGGCGACCGCCGCTTCTCGAACGTGAACACCCGCGCCGAGCTCGCGTCGGTCGCGGCCGGACGGAGCGAGGCATGAGCTCGGTGGCGAAGACAGGCGTGGCCAAGGCGCCGCGGCCCGACGCGAAGACCCTGCTCGAGCCGGTCCAGGCCGAGCTGCAGCGCGTCGACGAGCTCTATGCGCGGGCTCTCCACGCCGACTCGCCGCACGTGCAGAAGCTGGTCGAGCACGCGTCGCTCTTCCGCGGCAAGCAGCTCCGGCCGGCGCTCGTGCTGCTGGCGGGCCGCGCCTCGGGCGAGGTGACCGACGCGCACGTCACGATCGGCGCGGTGGTCGAGATGATCCACACCGCGACGCTGCTGCACGACGACGTGCTCGACCACGCCACGACGCGGCGCAACGTCCCGAGCGTCAACGCGCTGCACGGCAACGAGGTGCCGATCCTGCTCGGCGACTTCATCTACGCCGAGGCGTTCTCGCTCGCCAACGCGCTGGCCGACCGCACCGCCTCGCTCGACCTCGCCAAGACCACGCGCCGCCTCTGCACCGGCGAGATCGACCAGAACTGCAACCGCGGCCGCTTCGACCTGCCGGTCGAGGAGTACTTCCGGATCATCGAGGACAAGACCGCCGCGCTCTACCAGGCGAGCGCGCGGCTGGGCGGCCACTACGCCAGCGCGAGCGCGCAGCGCGTCGCAGCGCTCGACGAGTACGGCCGCCTACTCAGCATCGCCTTCCAGATCGTCGACGACTGCCTCGACCTCGCCGGCGACGAGCGGCGCGTCGGCAAGTCGCTCGGCACCGACCTCTCCGAGCGCAAGATGACGCTGCCGCTGATCCGGCTGCTGGCGCGCGTCGGCCCGGAGAAGGCGGCGGAGGTGCGTGCGCTCCTCGGGGACGCATCGGTGACCGACCCGCGCGCCGCACTCGCCGCCAGCGTCGACTTCACGCTCGACGTCGCGAGCGCGCGCGCCACCGCCGAGGAGTTCGTGCGCGACGGCCTCGCGCAGCTCGAAGCGCTGCTTCCCTCGCCCTCGCGCACGACGTTGCGGGCGATGGGGGAGTTCGTCCTGGAACGCGACAAGTAGCACGACCGCCCCGTCCGTCGGCGGAGCCTCAGTCGGCGAAGCCCGAGTCGGGGGAGAGGCCCGCCTGAAGGCGGGCGGCGACGACGGTGTTGTGCACCAGCATCGCGACCGTCACCGGGCCGACGCCGTCGGGGACCGGCGTGAGCCAGCCGGCCACGTCGCGCACCGACTCGAGCTCGGCGTCGCCCACGACCTTCTGCAGCGGCGAGCCGTCGGGCGCGAGCAGCGGGCGGCCGTGCTCGTCGAGCTGCGGCACCTGCCGGATGCCGATGTCGATCACGACGCAGCCGGGCTTGAGCATCGCGCCGGTGACGAGGCCGGGCCGCCCGACCGCGGTGAAGACGACGTCGGCGTGGCGCGTCTTGGCGGCTAGGTCCTGCGTGGCGACGTGGCAGATCGTGCAGGTCGCGAACTCGTTCAGCATCATGAAGGCGATCGGCTTCCCGACCACCTCGCTGTGGCCGATCATCACCGTGTCGGCGCCGCGCAGCGGGCGCCCGGTCGCGCGCAGGCAGCGGATCGCGGCGAGCGCGGTGCACGGCACGAGCTTCGGCATGCCGTAGACGATCGAGCCGATGTTGGCGGGGTTCAGCCCCTCGACGTCCTTGTCGGGATGGATCTTCGCCTGCACGCGCATCTGGCGGATGTGGGGCGGGAGCGGCCGCTGCAGGATGATCCCGGTGACCGAGTCGTCGCCGTTCAGCTGCTGCAGGCGGGCGACGAGGTCGCCCTCGGTCGTCGCCGCGGGCAGGTGCTCGAGGTCGAAGCGGATGTCCATGCGCTCGCAGGCGCGCCGCTGGTTGCGGATGTAGACGGCGGAGGCGGCGTCGTCGCCGACGTAGACCGACTTGAGCCGCAACGGCCGCGCGCCGAGCTCGGCGCGCTGCACTCTCACGCGTTCCAGGATGCCCGCCGCCAGCGACTTCCCGTCGATCAGTTGCGCGCCCATGCGACTAACATACCGGGCCGCATGCAGCGCACGGCGAAGATGGGGCTCACTTCATGACGTGGCGGCCGGAATGGGAGGAGCCGCAGCGCCGGGGCTTCGGCTTCGGCCGCGGGCCGGGCGGGTGGGGCGTCGCGCGGACGCTCGTCGTCCTCTGCGTCGTCGTGACGCTGGTGAACATGGTGCTCGCCGCGAATGCGACCCCCACGGCAGGGGGCCCGGTGACGCTCGCGCCGTGGCTCGGGCTCACCCTGCACAACGCGGTCTGGATCTACCCGTGGTTCAGCTACGTGCTGGTCCACGACGCCTTCGGCGTCATGCACGTCCTCTTCAACTGCGTGCTGCTCTGGTTCCTCGGCATCGACCTCGAGCAGAAGCTCGGGCGCGGCCGCTTCCTCACCCTCTTCTTCGGGGCGTCGCTGCTCGGCGCCGTCGCGCACGTCGTCGCGCTGGCGGCGCTCGGCGGCAGCGAGTCGAGCGCGCTGATCGGCGCGTCGGGCGGGATCTTCGGGCTGCTCTTCTTCATCGCGCGCGACACCCCCGACCGGCCGTTCGTCTTCTGGCTCGTGCCGGTGCCCGCCAAGGTGCTGGCCGGCCTCTACGTCGTGCTCGAGCTCTTCCCGCTGATCACGCAGGGGTTCGCGGGCGACGGCGTCGCGCGCCTCTGCCACCTCGGCGGCGCCGCGTTCGGCTTCCTCTGGTACCGCCGCCAGTTCAACGCCTTCGACGGATTCGCTTCGCTCGCGTCGAACTGGCGCGCGCACGCGCAGGAGCAGCGGCGCGTGCGCGCGGAGGGCGACGACGCCGAGATGGACCGCCTCCTGCGGAAGATCCACGACTCGGGGATGGGCAGCCTCGACGCCCGCGAGCGCGCGTTCCTCGACGAGCGCAGCCGCCGGATGCGCGACGGCGGGACCTGAGGTAAGGTCCGGCCCCGCCTGGACTTCCGCGTGCCGCTGCGGGTCCCGGCCTGGAGGTGCTCCCGTGCCCCGTTCGCTCGCCCTCGTCGGTCTCCTCGCGTGCGCGTTCGCGCCGGCGCCGCAGGAGAACCCCAACCGTCCCGAGCTCTCCGACCGGCAGAACGAGTTCATGAAGGAGGCGCAGCGGATCGTCGACCTGCACGACCCGCAGGCGCTCACCAAGTACGTCACGCGCGAAGAGCAGATGGCGAAGGACATCATCGACCAGTTCTGCTACCGGTACGCCGACACCGGCGACGGGACGATCTTCGACGAAGTGAAGCCGCTGATCGTCCAGATCGACCGCAACGAGGGCGGCACGCGGCTGCAGAAGCGCCTCGAGTTCCTGCTGACGCTCAAGGAGGAGCGCGCCGTCTGGAGCGACCTGCAGCGTCGCTTCAACGACGCCTACATCGTCTACCAGGAGGCGGAGACCAAGAAGGAGGAGGCGGTCTGGAAGAAGGCCGCCACGTCGCTCGAGGAGGTGATCGCGATGGCGGTCAAGCTCGGCGACCTCGAAGCCGCCTCCTTCGCGCGCTACCTGCTCGGCAGGTGCCACGACGGCCTCTCGCAGTACGCGAACGTCGTCGCCGACTTCAAGAAGTCGATGGAGGAGTGGGTCGCCGCAGGGCGCGTGCAGGTCAACGAGTACCCCTGGATGCGGGAGCGCGTCACGCAGCTCTCGAAACAGGGCTACGACCCCGACATGAAGCCCAAGGAGGGCAAGGGCGAGCCGGGCGCGGCGCCGACCCCGGCCGGGAAGACCTACTCGAAGACCTCCTACAAGGAGGGCTCGCAGTTCCAGGAGTGGGTGGGCGAGTACAAGGAGATGCAGTCGTTCGACCAGTTCCCGTCGACGTCGCCGTGGAACACCGACTTCCTGAACCTCTGGCGCGAGTTCAACTTCGGCGAGAAGGGCGGCGCCTTCCAGCTCGGGACGCTGGCGGTGGTGGCGCCGTTCGGCCAGCCGCTCAAGGTCGTGCGCGACGGCTCGCACGCGTTCCTCCGCCAGGGCGAGGACAAGAAGAGCGACGTGCAGGTGAAGGTGCTGGACGGCAAGCCGACGCTCGCCTCGATCAAGGCCGAGGGCAAGGACCCGGAGCGCTACGCGGTCTTCCTCTGCACCGGCGGGCAGAACGCGATGTTCATGCAGACGCCGATGAACTACCAGACGCTCGGCCGCTACCGCTCGGGCTGGTATCGCGAGTCGAAGGTGCTCGGCGAGACGCTCGTGATCCTGGACGACAACTCGAGCGGCGTGCTGGGCGATGCGCTCGAGTCGCGCGACGGCGTCACGCCGGGCAACCCCGAATGGGTCGACCTCGACGGCATCCTGGTCGGCAAGAAGCTGATGCCGTGGGGCGACGTGCTCCCGATCGGCGGCAAGTGGTACCACGTCGAGCTCGGCGACACGCGCGGCAAGCAGATCCGGACGCGCGAGCTCGACATCGAGACGGGCCAGGTGGTCCTCAAGTGGAACGGACCGGTCGCGCCGCGCCTGCTGGTGATCGGCGAGATGCACGAACTCAAGGGCTGCTACTACGACGTCGCGGGCGGCAAGCCGGTGACGGTGCCGGTCGGCCACTACCAGATCGAGTACGGCGAGATCGAGTCGGGCAAGGCGGGGCAGATCAAGCAGGCGTGGATCTACCGCGGCGCGTCGAAGCAGTTCGACGTGGTCGCGAAGCAGGCCACGACGCTCGAGATGGGCGGCCCCTACAAGCTCGAGTTCGAGTTCGAGCAGAAGGGCGGCGACCCCAAGCAGGTCACGGTGAAGGGGAAGTCGCTGATCGTGCGCGAGAAGAGCGGCGCGATCGTCGGCCGCATCTACGACGAGGTGCTCTACCCCGAGGTGTGGACGCGCACCGGCACCACCGGCAACGGCTCGGCCGGCAAGGCGATGGCGAAGATCGACTCGATGGCACGCAACGCCGACGGCTCGGCGATCTGGTTCCCCGCCAACCACGTGATCGACCGCCCCGGCAAGGACGCCAAGATCCAGGTCATGCTCAAGCTGGCGAAGCACGCGCTCTTCGGCGGACCGTTCGCCAGCGACTGGAAATGAAAGGGCGAAGGATCCCCGGATGCTCGACATCAAGTTCGTCCGCGAACACCCCGACGTCGTGCGGGCCGCGGCGAAGACGAAGCGGATGGACGTCGACGTCGACCGCGTCCTGGACGTCGACCGCCGCCGGCGCGAGCTGGTCGCGAAGCTCGACGCCGACCGCGCCGAGCAGAACCGGCTGAGCAAGTCGATCGGCGCGCTCCCGGCGGCCGAGCGCGCCGGCGCCGCCGAGGCGGTCAAGTCGCTGAAGAGCCGCCTGAAAGAGGGCGAGGAGGGCGAGCGCGCGCTCACCGCGGAGCTGCGCGAGCTGATGCTCCGGCTGCCGAACCCGCCCGCGGCCGAGGTCCCGGACGGCGCGAGCGACAAGGAGAACGTCGAGGTGCGGCGCGTCGGCGCGCCGCGCACGTTCGACTTCGCGCCGCTCGACCACGTCGCGCTCGGCGCGAAGCTCGGCATCCTCGACGCGGAGCGCGCCGGCCGCATCGCGGGCGCGCGGCAGTACCTGCTGCTCGGCGACGGCTGCCGCCTCGAGCACGCGCTCCTGCGCTTCGCGATGGACCTGATGCAGGCGCAGGGCTTCACGCCCGTGCAGGTGCCGCTGATGGTGCGGCGCGAGGCGATGGAGGGGACGGCCTATTTTCCCGGTGGCGAAGAGCAGGCCTACAAGATGGAGAAGGACGACCTCTACCTGATCGGGACGTCCGAGGTGCCGCTCACGTCGATTCACGCGGGCGAAGTGCTCGACGCAGCGTCGCTGCCGCGCAGGTACGTCGCGTGCTCGCCCTGCTTCCGGCGCGAGGCGGGGGCGTACGGCAAGGACACCAAGGGGCTCTACCGCATCCACCAGTTCTGGAAGGTGGAGCAGGTCGTGATCGACCGCTCCGACGAGGCGCGCAGCCGCGAGCACCACCAGGAAATCGTGAAGAACGCGGAGCGGCTGCTCGAAGCCTTCGAGCTGCCCTACCGCGTCGTCAACGTCTGCGGCGGCGACCTCGGCCAGGCGCAGGTGCAGAAGTTCGACATCGAGACGTGGATGCCGTCGCGTGGCTTCTACGGCGAGACGCACAGCGCGTCGCGCTTCCACGACTTCCAGGCGCGCCGCCTCGAGCTGCGCTACCGCGACGAGGAGGGGAAGGTCCGCTACTGCCACACGCTCAACAACACGGTCGTGGCGTCGCCGCGGATCCTGATCCCGCTGCTCGAGAACCACCAGCGCGCCGACGGTTCGGTCGCGATCCCCGCGGCGCTGCAGCCCTACCTCGGCGGCCTCTCGGAGCTGCGGCCCGTCGGCTGAGCCCCGCGCCCTCCGCGCGGCTAGGCGCGACCCTTAATTGCCGTGGCCGCTGCCGAGCAGGCTGTCCTGACCGAACTTGTTGCGGTAGCTGTCGAGGAAGTCTTCGATCGTCTTCTGGTCGGCGCCCGAGAGGTTGCCGCCGCTGCCGACCGTGAAGTTCTTCCCGTTGCGCGGGTCGAAGGGGTTGTTGCTGTTGAAGCGGTCCTGGCCGAGCGGGTTCTTCGGTTGGTTGGGGCCGTCGAGGTTCGGCGCTCCGGCGCCCGCGCCGGGAGCGCCTCCCGGAGCCATGCCGCCGACGCCGTTCGTCATCCCGCCGGGGCCGGCGACGCCGCCGGTCATGTCGCCGCCGAGCACGCCGCCCGGGCCGGCTCCGCCGCCGCTCCCGCCGCTGCGCGCCGTGATCTTGGTCGGCAGGTAGGGGCGCACGTTGAGCGCGAGCTGGTCGGCGTCGCGGAAGGAGATGAGGCGGTCGTACGAGTAGATCTTGCGCTCCTCGGCCTTGTTCTCGACGAAGCCGCCGACGAGCTCGGGCGACGCCTGCAGCTCGAGGTGGAGCTTGATGGCGGCCGGGATCTGCTTCTTCTGCGTCATGTCCCAGTCTTCGGACTCCTCGGCCTTGTCGCCGAGCTCGCTCAGGTAGGTGACCTCGAACGCCGCGACGCGGTCGTGGATCTTCTCGTACGTGCCGCCCTCGAAGGGCTGGTCGTCGACGTAGACGTCCTCGCGCCGCCACAGCTCGAGGAAGTCGGTGGAGAAGCCGCTCGGGCGCAGCCGGTAGCCCACCTCGTTCACGCGGCTCGCGATGCCGGCGCCGAGGTCGTTCTTGAGCGACGGGTCGGCGAGGCGGCGCGACGAGTCCTTCTGGCAGACGAAGTCGATGCGATCGCCGCGCAGTCCGCCCGGATGATCCGACTTGCCGAGCAGGACGTTGCCGTCCTTGATGTTGAACAGGTGCATCGAGCGCACGTCGCGCTCGAACATGTCGAGGATGCGCGGGCCGTCGCGCACCGCGGCCATCTCGATCGCGATGTCGTCGTGCGCCTTGAGCGTCCCCTGCAGCGTGGCGACCAGCGCGGTGAGGATCAGCGCCACGATCGCCATCGCGACCAGCAGCTCGATCAGCGTGAAGCCGTCGCGGCGCGCGGCGCGGCCGAAGCGGGCCCGGGGGATGCTCATGGGGAGGCTCGTCATCGTTGGATCCCTCATCGGAACTTCGGCGCGTCGGGCCGCGAGACTACCGTTACTTGCCATTGCCGGGCTTGGTCGTCCCGGAGCTGTTCCCGCGGCCCGGCGTGGTCCCGGAGCCGGACGAGCCCTTTCCCGTGCCCTTGCCTGCCCCCGATCCGCCGCCGGTGCCCTGGTTGGGCGGGACGCTGTCGCCGGCGTTGCCGGCCTGCTTCGAGTTCGGGTTGGGGAGCGGCGGGATGTAGGTCTCGACGATGATCTGCCGCTCCTCGCCGTTGTCGAGGTGGTAGGTGCAGCTGATCTTGACGTAGCGGGCGCGGAAGCGCTCGTCGATCGCGGCGTCGGCGTCCTCCGCCTTCTGCGCCTCGTCCTGCTTCTCCTTCTTGGTCTTCTCGGCGTCCTTCTCGGCGTCGGTCTGCTCGCCCTCGGGCGTGATGTCGAGCGAGAGGTCGACCGCCTGGCACTGCCACTCGTAGCGGATGCTGGCGTAGGCGAGGCGGTCGTCGCCGCCCTCCTCGCGGCTCATGGTCGAGAAGTCGCCCGAGCCGGTCTGCCCCGGCTTCTGCGTGCGCGCGATCTCGGAGAGCAGCGAGCGCATCCGGCCGACGCACAGCTCGGAGAACTTGGCGTCGAAGGAGTTCTTCTCCGCCTCGCGGATGACCGTGAGGCAGGGGAACACGGCGAGCGCCATGATCACCATGGCGGCCAGCACCTCGAGCAGCGTGAAGCCCGCGTCGTGTCGCCGGGAGTTCATCGGAAGGCGTCGTCCCGCAGGATCTCGGGCTCGATGTAGCGGTTGAGGACGCGCGCCTGCCCGAGCAGGCCGGCCACCTGGACGCACGCCCAGCCCGTGACGAGCCGCCGGTCGGGGTCCATGTCGGGCGACCAGAAGCGCGCCAGGTGCGACGGCAGCGTGCCGTCGGGCTGGATCGCGATGTCGACGCGGCCGCGCGTCGCCGGGGACGATTCGCCGACGGTGACCGACTCGATGCGGACCTCCTTCGGCACCGTCCGCCACGCGACGAGGTGGAGGGCGGGGTCGTCCTCCTCGGTGCGGCGCTCGTGCTCCTTCCCCGGCTCGGGCTCGATCACGGAGCGGTAGTACTGCGTCGAGCCGGCGTTCTCGCCGAGGTCGATCTGCACCCAGGCGACGCGCCCCGACGTGATCGCGTCGAGGCGCGTCAGCTCGACCACCTTCGAGTAGTCGCTCGCGGCCGAGCTCAGGTTCGACTCGGCGCCGAACAGCCCCCCGATCTTCATGCTCAGGCCGAACACGATCGCGATGATCGTGATGGTCACGAGCAGCTCGATGAACGTGAATCCCGCGCGGGCGCGGCGTCCGTCGCGTCGAGCCGTCGCCATCGGGGACACCGGGAACTCCGCCGCGCGCAACGCGCGTCAGCGGTTCCCGCCGCCGTCCTTGGGCGGTTCGAGCGAATGCCGGCTGCCGATGTCGCGCTGCAGGCCGAGCTCGAGGCCGAAGCTGTCCTCCTGCCCGCCGTCGCCGTAGGAGATGATCTCGAAGCGGCTGCCGTCGATCTTGATGACGAGCTCGTGGCCCCACGGGTCCATGAGCTGGTCCTCCTCGAGCCACGGATCGTTGTTGTTGAGCGGGTCGGCGTCGAGCAGCACGCGCAGGTCGCGCGGGATCTCGTTGTGCTTGCGCTTGTACATCTGGATCTTGTCGTCGACGAGGTCGACCTTCCCCTTCGCGGTCATCTGCTTCGCCTCGTCGACGTGTCCCCAGATGTTCTTGACGACGAGCGTGCCGAGGATGCCGAGGATCGCGATGACGACGAGCAGCTCGATCAGCGTGAAGCCGCGGTCGGCCCGCGAGCGGCGGGTGGGGGCGGTTCGGACGTCCAAGTCTGCGTCTCCGTGCGGAGCGGGCGAGGGCTGGGGAGCGATCATGGCGGAACCCCTTGGCGGAACTCCAGGATCCGGGCGGCGCCCCGGGGCGCCGATCAGGTAGCCAGCTTTCCGAGCTGGAGCATGGGAAGAATCACGGCGATCACGATGAACGCCACGATCACGGCGATGAAGACGATGAGCGCCGGCTCGAGGATCGCCGTCATCCGCTGCGTCGCGATGTCCACCTCCTCATCGTAGGACTCCGCGAGCTGGGAAAGGATTCCCTCGAGCTGCCCCGATTGCTCCCCGATGGCGATCATGTGGCCGACCACGGGGGGGAACATCTTGCTTTTCTGCAGGGGGGAGGCGATGTCCGCGCCCTCGACGATCCGGTCGTGGATGATCCCGACGGTCTCGCTCAGGACCGCGTTGTCGACGACGTTCTGCACGATCTTCAGCCCGTCCAGGACCGGAAGACCGCTCTTCAGCAGGGTCGAAAGCGTCACGGCGAAGCGCGAGATCGCCTGCTTGCGGAACAGGTCGCCGACCACCGGCATGCGCAGCTTGAGCTTGTCGAGGAAGTAGGCGCCCTTCTCGGTGCGGCGCAGGGCGCCCGGCAGCAGGAAGAGCGCGACGCCCGCGGCCGCCAGCAGGAGCCAGTAGTCGGAGAAGAAGTCGCTGGCCGCCTTCAGGATGCGGGTCGGCAGCGGCAGGACGCCGCTCTTCTGGGTCACCAGCTTCAGGATCTTCGGCACCACGAAGTTCATGAGTACGACGACGACGATCGAGCCGACCACCACCATGATGATCGGGTACATCAGCGCCGCCATCACCTTGTTGCGCATGCGCGCCTGGCGCTGCAGGAAGTCGCCGATGCGCACCAGCACGTCGTCGAGGCGGCCCGACGCCTCGCCCGCGCGCACCATGTTGATGTAGAGCTGGCTGAAGACCGACGGATGGTTGCCCAGCGCGTCGGCGAGCGGCTCGCCGCCGGTCACGCGCTCGCGCACGTCGCGCAGGATCGCCTCGAAGCGCCGCCCGCTGGTCTGCTCGATCAGGACGCGCATCGACTCCGTCATCGGCGTGCCCGACTTGAGCAGCGTCGCGAACTGGCGCGTGAACGTGGAGAGGTCCTGCGTCGAGATGCGCACGCGCCGGCGGAACAGGTTCCGCCCGATGCGCGCCGCGCCGCCGCTGGAGTCCTTCTTCGTCGTCGCGCTGCCGGTCAGGTCGCCGGCGAGGCGGATCGAGGTGACGTGGACCTTGTCCTTGCGCAGCTTGTCGCGCGCGGCGCGCGGCGTGTCGGCGTCGAGGATGCCGGTCTTGTTCTGGCCGGACTCGGTGAGGGCGGTGTACTCGTAGATGGGCATCGGGCCGGCCGCTTCCCTCGCGCGAGCTTCAGTCGATCTGCGTGACGCGCAGGACCTCGTCGATCGTGGTCACCGCGTGCAGCACCTTCTGGATCCCGTCCATGCGCAGCGTGCGCAGCCTGCCGCGCTCGATCGCCGACTTCTTGATCATGGTCGCGTTGGCGCGGTCCATGATCTGGTCCTTCACCGTGTCGTCGATCTCGAGCATCTCGTAGATCGCGATGCGCTCGACGAAGCCCGACCCGAAGCAGAACTCGCAGCCGGCGCCCATCGCGACCTTCCCGTCCGGGAAGTTCTCGGGCACCAGCCCGCACGCCTTCAGCTTCTTCTCGAGCGACTTGTCCGGCACCACGAACGCCTTGCAGCGCGGACAGATCTTGCGCAGCAGGCGCTGGGCGATGACCAGCAGCAGCGACGACGACACCAGGTAGGGCTCGATGCCGATGTCGAGCAGACGCGTGACGGTCGACGCCGAGTCGTTGGTGTGGACCGTCGAGAAGACCAGGTGCCCGGTGAGCGCGGCGCGGATCGAGATGTCGGCCGTCTCGCGGTCGCGCACCTCGCCGACCATCATCACGTCGGGGTCCTGGCGCAGGAACGAGCGCAGCCCGGTCGCGAAGGTGAGCCCCTTCTTCTCGTTCACCTGCACCTGCGAGATGCCCTCGATGTTGTATTCGATCGGGTCCTCGATGGTCAGGATGTTGAGCTTCTTGCAGTCCATCCGCTGCAGCGACGCGTAGAGCGTCGTCGTCTTGCCCGATCCGGTCGGCCCGGTGAGGAAGATCATCCCGTGCGTGTGGCTCAGGTACCTGCCGAGGATCACCAGGTGGTCCTCGTCGAGGCCGATCTCCTCGAGCTTCAGCACGCGCGCCGTCTTGTCGAGCAGACGCAGCACGATGCGCTCGCCGTTGCTGGTCGGCACCGAGCTGATGCGGACGTCGACGTCGCCCTGCCCGAGGCGCAGCGAGGCGCGGCCGTCCTGCGGCAGGCGGCGCTCCGCGATGTCCATCTTCCCCATGACCTTGACGCGGCTGACGATCGCGTCGTGGACCTTCTTCGGCGCCGCCTCCATGTCGTAGAGGATGCCGTCGATGCGGTAGCGGATCTGGACGCGGTCGGGGTAGGGGTGGATGTGGATGTCCGAGGCGCGCATCTTCAGCGCCTGGAACAGGATCATGTTGACCAGCTTGATGATCGGCGCCTTGTTGGCGACGTCCAGCAGGTCCTCGCCCTCCTCGATCTCGGCGGAGAGCGAGACGATGTCCTCCTCGTCGAGGTGGTCGAGCGCCTCGTCGACGAGGTCGCCCTGGTGCTTGTAGCTGCGGTTGATGAGCGTCGTGATCTCGGCGCGCGGAGCCAGGACCGGCTCGACGTCGCAGCCGACCAGCGCGGCGAGGTCGTCCATCGGGTGGACGTCCATGGGCGCGCAGGTCGCGACCTTCATGGTGCCGTTGGCGCGGCCGACCGCGCAGAGGTTGTAGCTGCGCGCGAACTGGACCGGGACCTTGCGCAGGAACTCGCCCGGCACCACGTCGATGCGCAGCTCGGGCCGGAACTCGTAGCCGAGGTACTCGCCGAAGAGCTGCAGCATCCTCGCTTCGTCGAGGTAGCCCTTCTGCAGCAGGATCTTGTCGAGGCTCTGCCCGGTCTCCTTCTGCAGGCGCAGGCAGTCGTCGATGCGGTCCTGCTCGAGGCCGCCGACGCGCTTCAGCAGGTCGGGGAGGGTGGCGGGCATCGGGTCACTTGTCCGGCTTCGTCTCCGCCTTCGTGTCGCTCGTGGTGGGAGCGACGGCGCGGTCGGAGACGCTCGCGTAGGAGGGGAGCTCGAAGTACTTCTCGAGCATCATCTCGCTCACCTTCTGCGAGTCGGGGTCCTTCGAGGTGAAGAAGCGGTTCAGCATCTCCACCTTGCCGCCGAGCTTCTCCGCCTCCGCCTTGTGCTTGGCCGAGAGCTCGTCGAGGGCTGCGAAGTCGTCCTTGATGATGTGCGGCGTCAGGAAGAAGTAGAGGTTCGTCTTCTTGGTGTTGTCGGCCGAGTTGCGGAACAGGAAGCCGATCAGCGGGATGTCGCCGAGGATCGGGACCTTGTCCTCCTGGCGCCGCTTGTCGTCGGTGATCACGCCGCCGAAGATCATCGTGTGGCCGTCGGGCAGCGTGACCTGCGTCGTGATCGTGCGCTCGAGCGACGGGGGCGGCAGGCCCGGGCTCGAGGCGGTTCCCGAGAACGACGACACGTTCAGGCTGATGTTGAGCGAGAGGTAGTCGCCCGCGCTGATCGTCGGCGAGATCTTGAGCGTGATGCCGGCCTTCTTGTCGCCGCCGAAGCTCGTCTGGTCGGAGTTCTGACCCTGCGTCGTCGTCGCGAGCGGCACGGAGTCGTCCGCCGTCACCGTCGCCGACTGCGTGTCGTTGGTGAGGATCGACGGCAGCGAGAGGATGTTCGCGTTCTGTTTGGTCGCCAGCGCTGTCAGCACGAACGGCAGCGCGAAGTCCTTCGGGTTGAAGATGCCGCCCGTGAGGCCCTTCGCGAAGTTGTCGGTGTTGAGCCCGCGCGTGTCGGGGATGCCGTCGCCGTTGGTGTCGATCAGGGTGGTGAGGCCGAAGCTCGTGATGCCGAAGCCCGTCTTGCTGGTGGTCGAGGTGTTGACCGCGGCGAGCTCGACGCCGAGCGTCTCGTCGAGCGAGGCGGTGATCTCGATGAGCGCCGCCTGGATCAGCACCTGCTGCGACCGGATGTCGAGCTTCTTGATGATCTCGAGCATCTGCGCGTAGCGCGTCTTGCTCGCGGTGATGACCAGCGAATTGGTGTCCTTGTCGGGGACGATCGCGATCGGCTGCTCGCCGGTCTGGCCGGTGCCGCCGGTGCCGCCCGTCCCGCCTGGCCCGCCGCCCGGCCCGCCGCCGCCCGGCCGGTTGCCGCCGGGCGCGCCGGTGCGTCCAGTGCCGCTGCGGCTGCGGTTGCCGCCTTCCACGACCTGGGTGAGGACGTCGGCGATCTCCTCCGCCTTGGAGTTGCGCAGGCGGTAGACGTGCGTGTCGCCGCGCGGGTCGACCTCGACGTCGAGCATGTCGACCCAGCTCTTGATCTTCTCCATGGTCTTGGGGCCGGCGGTGATGAAGATCTGGTTCGAGTGCGGGTCGGCGATGACCGCGGGCTCGGGTTCGACGTTCGGCCCGCCCGTGGTGCCGCGCCGCGCGCCGCCGCCCGCCGGCGCCGCTCCTCCACCCGGCCGTCCCGTCCCCATGTAGGCGTCGATCAGGTCCTTCAGGACGGGCTGGATCTCGTCGGCGACCGCGTGGTTCAGCTTGCGCCGCACGACGCTCGGGTAGGCGTCTTCGGGCTCCCGGTCGATCTCCTTCAGCAGCCGCACGATCCCCTGCAGGTTGTTCGCGAACCCGGTCATCAGGATGGTGTCGGTGCCCTCGATGTTGCGGATCGCCTCGGTCGCGCTGTCGGCGAAGTAGAGCTGCAGCGTCGTGACGGCCTCGCGCGCCGGGAGGTACTTGGTGTTGATCGAGGTCGTGACGAGGAGGCCCGGGTTCTCCGCGAGCTTGTCGAGCTCGGAGGGGAGCACGATCTGCGCCTGCGTCTTGAGCGCCGTGTTGGCGCGCCCGCCGCCGCCCTGTCCGCCGAGCTTGCGCAGCGTGAGGAAGCCGGCGTCGCTCGGACCGAACTGGACGATCAGGAAGTCGAGGTTGCGCAGCACCGCGCCGAAGTAGACGTCGAGCCGAGTCTTCGGGACGCGCATCGACCCAAGCTGCAGGATCTTGACGTCCTTCAGGTCCTTCTCGTCGAGGTGGATGACCTTCCCGGTGAGTCGCTGGTACTGCGTGACGAAGTTGATCAGCGAGTCGCCCTGGTCCTCGTCGAAGGTGAAGATGTAGCCATCTCCCTCGGCGATGACCTGCTGCGCCCGGGAGGATGCGGCCAGCGGGAAGAGCAGGGAAAGGGTGAACGACGCCCCGACCAGGAACTTCCTTCCAGCGGTATGCACCCATCCCCTCCTTCGGCAAGCGGGTGAGCGAAGGCGTTCGTGGCTTCGACCTAACTGCATGAGAGCCAAGAAGTTAGGCCAAGAAGGCGGCGGATCTTAGCGGCCATGTTCTCGCCTTTCCATGAAACCGTCGCGCGTCCGCCGGCGTTTTCGCGTGGCGCGATTGGACCCGTCGTCGCGCACCGTATTCCCCGACGACGCTCCGCGAGAAACGCGTCGCGTCGCTTTGCTTGCGCCTCGCGCGTGACGCCCGTAGATTCCTCGGCCCTTTGTCGCGACCCCGGAACCCTTGCCACGGCCACACCAGCACACGCTCCCACGCTCATGCGCTTGTCCCAAGTACTGCCCGAGTCGGCGATTGCATTCGGACTCGGGGGTCTCGACAAGTGGGGGGTCATCGGGAAGCTCACCGACCTGCTCGTCGAGAGCGGGCAGGCGAAGCCCGACTGGCGCGACGCGATCCTGAGCGGCCTGCTCGAGCGCGAGCGGCAGTGCAGCACCGGGATGCAGGACGGCTTCGCCATCCCGCATTCGCGGATGGACGAGCCGATCCAGACCACGCTCGTCTCGCTCGCGATCGTGCGCGACGGGCTCTCCTTCGACGCGATCGACGGCCAGCCGACCCGCGTGGTCGTCTGCCTGATCACCCCCAAGAAGCAGAACCGCGAACACCTGCGCGTCCTGGGCTGCATCGCGCAGCTCTTCGACGGCGCGGCGTTCCGCGCGAAGCTCCTCGAGGCGAACACCCCGGCTGAAGTCCTGGCGGTGATCCGTGCCGAAGAGGAGCGGATCGGCAGTTGAAGTTCCCGAAGTGATCCCAAGCGGCGTTGGGCCCGGCCGGACGACGGGGCCCGCCATGGTTCAGGAAGCCCAAGAGGCAGCCGTTTTTCGACCTGGAGTCCCATGATCCGAGTTCAACCCAAGGAGGGCGAGCCGCTCGAGAAGACGCTCCGCCGCCTGCGAAAGATCTGCAACAACGAGGGCGTGACCAAGGCCGTCAAGCGCCACAGCTACTACGAGAAGCCGAGCGTCCGCGAACGCCGGCGCGTGCGCGAGCGGCTGAAGACGATCCGGCTCGCCGCGAAGCTGAGGTCCGGCCCCCCCGAGTGAGTCAGCCGCGCGGCACCGTGTCGCCGACGAAGGGCGCGATCCGACGGCGGATCGCCCGCTCGAGCGCGGTGATG
>DAINBU010000091.1:0-21151 GCA_036732755.1 Planctomycetota bacterium | reverse complement strand
ATCGATCCCGCGACCGGTTTCGGGCTGCCCGACAATCCCTTCTGGACCGGCACCGCGTCCGACAACGCCTCGCGCGTCTGGGCGCTGGGGCTGCGCAACCCGTTCCGCTTCTGCATCAAGCCCGGATCGCCGGGCCCGGGCCGCCTCATGATCAGCGACGTCGGCTGGGACACGTGGGAGGAGCTCGACTCCTGCATCGGCGGCGAGAACTTCGGCTGGCCGTGCCGCGAGGGGCCGACGCGCCAGCCGTCGTACGCCAACGGCGACCCCTTCGGCTACTGCGCCGACATGACGATCTTCACCAACCCGATCTGGACCTGGCACCACTACGACCCGACGCGCACCGGCTTCGTCGGGCAGTGCAGCGCCGGCTCCTGCTACTACACGGGCAGCGACTACCCGCAGGCCTACGCCAATCGCCTGTTCTACTGCGACTACTCGTCGAACTGGATCCGCTCGATCGTCTTCGTGAACGGGAAGATGACCGTGAGCGAGGACTTCGCCGATCCGATCGGCAACCCGATCGACCTCGAGCCCGACCCGGTCAACGGCGACCTCTGGTTCATCTCGATGTCGGACAACCGCGTCTACCGGATCCGCTACACCAAGGCGAACAAGACGCCGGTCGCGCTCGCGACCATCACGCCCACGTACGGGGCTTCTCCGCTGGCGGTCACGCTCGACGCGACGGCGTCGTACGACCCCGAGGGGCTGACGCTCACCTACGACTGGGACCTCGGCGACGGCACGCACGCGAACACGCCGGTCGCGAACGACACCTATCCGCTCGGCCAGGACTACAAGGTCACGCTCACCGTCACCGACCCGGCCGGCGCCTATGCGATCCTCGAGCAGGTGATCTCGGTCGACGACACGCCGCCGGTCATCACCGCACTCAATGCTCCCGCGCCCGGCTCGCTCTACGTCGTCGGCCAGCCGGTCAGTTTCGACGTCTCGGTCGCCGACGCCGAGGACGACCCGGCCGGCCTCCCGCTGGCCGTGAAGTGGTCGCTCGACCTCGTGCACGAGCACCACCTCCACCCCTCCTGGGCGACGCTCACCGGCGCGCAGGCGCAGTACGCCCCGCCCGTGCACGGCGACAGCGTCTACTTCCACGTCACCGTCGAGGCGAAGGACAGCCGCGGGATGACGGCGACGCAGGAGTTCGACCTCTACGACCGCGACAACGTCGCGCTCCCCCACCTCGTCTCGCTCAGCCACCTCGCGCCCCGGCTCGGCAAGGAGGTGGTCGCGACCGGCCACCTGCACTACCCCGGGCTCGGCAGCGCCGACCTCGTCTTCGACTGGGGCGACGGCACGACGAACTCCTTCCGGACCGACCACATGGTCGACCGGCGGGCGCGCCACACCTACCTCGGCCCGGGCGACTACACGGTGCGCATCTCGGCGCGCGCGAACGGCCACGTGGAGACGATGGAACAGCACCTCTTCGTGCGGCCGGTCGCGCCCGCGGTCGCGATCTTCGCGCCGCTCATCGTCGAGCACTGCATGCAGGACTGGGAGCAGTGGTCGGTCGCGACGAGCCTCGCCGACGAGATCCACGCGGCGGGCTTCGAGGCGCAGATCTTCAGCGCCGGCGACCAGAAGTCGCTCGCCGCGTGGCTCGACGACTACTACGCGGACGAGCCGCGCGACTGGCTGGTCTGCCTCGACGCCGGCGCGTCGGTCGCCTACGCCGGGGAGAACCACGGCTCGCGCGCGGAGCGCTGGCTCGGCGCCGGCAACGGCGTGCTCTGGACCGGCTACAACCCGTTCGCGCGCTACCTCACCAAGGACCTCGTCGACGACAACCAGGGGGCGGGCAAGTTCGCCGCCGACGAGATCCTGAACGCGGCGATCCCGCAGCTCGTCTCGGGGACGGCGCACATGGACCGCGGCCCCGACAACCACGAGGTCCCGAGCCTCGCGCCCTTCGACGCTACGCGCGCGCTGCTCACCGCGAACCTGAACCCGGCGTGGAGCGTGGCGAAGCTCTACGCCACCGACGGCGGCACGCCGCCGATGAGCGACGGGCTGGTGGTCCGCAACGCGACCGGCGGCGAGTACGCGCAGTTCTACTGCGTGAACGACCGGACGCTGCCGCGCGGCTACGTGCTGCGCCAGTTCTTCATGGCGCACGTCTTCAGCGGGCTGCCCGCCGGACCGGGCGCCTGCGAGCTGCTCGCGCCGGCGCAGCACGCCGCCGAGCTCTCGCCCGACGTGACGCTCACCTGGAAGGCCGACCCGGCCGCGACGAGCTGGCTCGTCGAGGTCGCCTCCGACGAGGCGTTCGAAGTCCCGGTCTTCACGACCACCGTCGCGCGCGGCGCGGTGCCGATGAAGACCGGCAGCGTCGAGGTGCGGCTCGGCGAATTCGCCGTCTCGCAGTTCTGGTGGCGCGTCACGGCGCGCAACGACCGCGGCTTCGTGCGCAGCGCGACGCGCGACTTCACGATCCTCGCGGACGGCCGCCGGCTCCTCCTCGGCCGCTGACGACGCGGGCGCGGCCGAAGCGACCGCGCGGAGAGAAAGAGACGGCCCCCGAGGCGGAACGCGCCTCGGAGGCCGTCGTCGTTTTCCTGGACCCGGGGTCGGGTCGCGCTTCGTTCAGCGCAGCTCCCGCCCGTGGCGTGCCGGCGGCGCCGCCGGCGCCTGCTGGCGCAGCGACTCGAGCTCGGCGCGCAGCGCGTCGATCTGCTGCTCGAGCATCTTGATGCGGTCCTGGAGCAGGTCCTCGCGGGCGTCCGAGGGGTGTCCGCTCGATGGGCGACCGCCGGCGCGCGGCGGCGCGGCGCGCGGCGCGCCGCGCGGCGCGGGGTCGTTCTCCGGCAGCTCCTGAGGGGGCTTCGCCGCACGCGGACGCCTCGGCAGCCCGGGAGCGGCGGACGCCGCGGAATCGGCGGGAGGCTGCTTGACGACCCGCACGCGATTCCGCTTCGTCTCGTCCTGCGCCTGCGCGAGCGCCTTCTCGACCTGGGCGCGGATCGCGTCGTGGTCGATCTTGCTCGCCTGCTTCAGCGCGCGCGCGACCTGCTCCTGCTGCGCCGGCGTGAGCGCACCGCGCTGCTGCGCGTGCGCCACCGCCTCGGCCGCGCGCGCGCAGGCGCGCTCGGTCGCCTCGCGGCTCTGCGCGAGCGCGCGCTCGATCGCCGCGTGGACGTCGCGGACGTGCTTGCGGCGGGCCCCGGCCTGCGCGCCCTCGCCCTGCTGACCCTCACCCTCGCCTTCGACGTACCCGAGCGCCTGCAGCGACGCGTGCGCCTGGTGCTGCGCGACGAGCCCCGCCTCGACCGCGCGCTCGATCTCGCGCGCGTCGACGGCGCTCGCCTCCTGCAGCGCCGCGAGGCTCTCGCGGCAGGCGTCGAAGTTGACGTCCTCGAGCGCCGCGAGCCCGCGCTCGAGCTCCGTGCTGCGCGCCGCGACCTCGTCGTGCTGGTCGCGGTGCAGCCGCTCGAGCTCGACGAGCTCCGACTCGATCTTCTTCTTGTCGTCCCCGTCGGCGTCGGCGAGCCTGCGCTGCAGCGACTCGCGCTTCTGCGCGCCCTGCCGCTCGAGGCGCTGGGCCTGCTGGTCCAGCTTCTGGAGCTCGCGCTCGAGGTCGCGCTGGTGCGATTCGGAGCTGCGCTGCGCCTGGCGGACCGCCGCCTCGATCTGGCGATGGGACGCCCGCATCTTCTGCTCGACGCTGGACGCGATCTTGCGACCGGCCTCGTCGTTCACGAAGTCTTCGCCGTCGCAGCACGCGTCGGCGTCCTCGACTTCGACCAGGTCCTCCGGATCCACGTCACCTCCGAGGGCGCGCACCTTCGTGGGGCGGCGGACCGGCGCGAGCGCGGGCTCGGGGGCGACCTCCTGCGGCGGGAGAGACTTCGCTTCGGGCAGCGGCGCCGGCGCAGAGGCACCGGGCGGCGGGGTGACGCGGCGGCGGGCGCGAGGCGCCGGCTTCGGCTCCGGCCAGCGGTCGTCGGCCTGCGCAGGCGGAGCGAACGCCGGCGTCGCGGGGACGGACGGCAGTTCCACCCGGGCGGGCGGAGGCGTCGGCGGCGCGGCGACGGGCGTCGCCTCCTGGGCCGGCCTCGGCGGCAGCAGCGTCGCCGCTCCGGCGACCTGCGCGATCGCCGGCACGGCGAACGCGCAACCGGCGACGAGCGCTCCGAGCCATTGGCGGGAGCGCGGGAGCGACGCGGGATCCACGGTCAGCATCTCGATTCTCCTTCGGATCTGCGACGGCGAGCGACTCCAGTGCAGGAGCGCGTGTCGGACGCCCGCGGAGTGGGGATCCGCGTCGATCGCCGGGAAGTGTTTCGAAGCACAGGCGGCGTATTCGAGGAGCGCGAGCGCGTAGCTCTTGCGCCGGCCGCTCCCCTCGACCACCTGCCGGTCGCACGACAGCTCGCGCAGGCGGCCGATCTCGGACGACAGCCACCACGCCGCCGGATGGAACCAGAGCAGCGCGGTGACGGCGGACTGGAAGAGCGCGGCCCAGGCGTCGCCGCGCTCGAGGTGGACCAGCTCGTGGCGGAGCGCCCATTCGAGGACGCCGGGCGCGATCGCCGCGGACGCCTCGCCGCGCGCCGGCGCGCGCGCCCCCGCCGGGACGATCACGACGCGCCGCACGAGGCCGGCGCACGCCGGGCTCGCGACGGCGGACGATTCCACCAGGCGGATGCGGTCCGCGACGCGCGAGCCGCGGACGACGCGCCTCCAGAGCGCGACCACGTCGGGATCGGTGACGTCGCTTGCCCGCGCGATCAGCCGGCGGGTCCGCGCGACGCGCAGGAGGCGGCGCCCGGTCACCACGGCGAAGCCGGCGAGCCACAGGAGTGCGGCGCCGGCGGCGAGCTCGGCGCAATGGTCACGGAGTGCGTCGATCCAACGGCCGAGCGGCCGCTCCTCGCGCAACCACAGGCCGCCCGCGAGGAACGCCTCGGGCGGCGGCGACGACGGATCGCACGAAGCGTCGTTGGCGCCACACGCGGGAATTGCGGCGGGACGTCCCTTCGACTCGAGCGCGCCGGCGGCGGCCGCGGCCGGACTCCCGTCGCGTGCGCGCCGCGGCGTGAGCTCGGAGTCGACGAGGTAGATCCCCTCGCTCGATCGGTGCGAGTCGCGCGGGACTGGGTTGACGCGGTCGGGATCGGAGAGCGCGTCGCCCTGCGACCGCTCCCGCAGCCAGTCGCGCAGCGGCGTCGCGAGCGGCGCGGCGCGGCCGGCGACGAGCCACTGCAGCGGCACCACCGCGACGGCGCCGATCAGCAGCGCGAAGAGCAGCCGGTAGCAGGTGACGGGATCGCGGCGGAGCAGCGCGCGCGCCGGCACGGCGAGCGCCGCCGCGGCGAGCAGCCCGACGCAGACGAGCAGCGCGTGGTCGGCGAGCGCCGCCAGGAAGGAGCTCATCGCCCGGCCTCCCGGTCGTCCGGCCGCTCGCGGTCGTCGAGGCGCTCGCTGATCAGCCGCTTCAGCCGCTCGAGCTCCTCGCGGGAGAGCTCCTCGCGCTCGACCAGGTTCAGCAGCAGCGGCTGGACGCGGCCGTCGAAGAGGCGGTCGACCAGCTCGCCCACCATCGAGGTGGTGACGTGCTCGCGCGTGATGCGGGGCGCGTAGACGAAGGCGCGCCCCTGCCCCGGCCGCACGCGCAAGACCCCCTTGTCGCGCAGGATGTTGAGGACCGTCTGCACCGTGTTGTAGGCGAGCGGGCGGGCGCGCCCGCCGTTCAGCCGCTCGACCACGTCGCGGACGGTGAGGTCGCCGTCGCCGGCCGCCCCCCACACGGCGCGCATCACCTCGAGCTCGAGCTTGGTCAGGACGACCTTCGCCTTCTCGCGCACCATCGGTCCGACTCCCGAGGATCCTGGACGCGGGCCCGGCTCCGCCCGGGGCGATTCCCCTTCCGGCGCCCCGCTACGGCTCGACTCCTAACGTGTTAGGAGAATCCGTCCGGGCCGGCAAGGCCTTTCTCCGAAAAGATTCGGAGTCGCGCCGTGACGCGGCCGTGACCCACTCCGCGGCCGGGCGAACGAATCACCACCGGTAACGTTCCCTCCGCGATCGCCGAACTCTTCGCGCCGTTCCCGGTCGCAGTGCGCCCCTCCACGACCCCCGACGGCGCGCCGTCGGCGTCCGACTGTCCGGCATGGAGCCTTTCGTGAAGCGTTCCCCCCTCCTCGTCGCCGCGCTCGTCGCCTCCGCCTTCCTCTTCCATTCCGTGCAGCCGCTCGCGCGTCCCGACGACGCGCTCGACGACGCGCCTCCGGCCGTCCGCGACGCGATCCTGGACGCCGACTACGCGACGGCCGAAGCGCTGCTCTCGACGTTGCTGAAAGAACAGCCGCAGCGAGGCGACCTCTGGCTCCTGCTCTCCGCGCGCGTGAGCGTCGAGCGCGGCTCCCTCGCCGACGCCGAGGCGGCGCTCGCCCGCGTCGAACGCGACTTCCCCTCCAGCGGCTGGCGTCCCAAGGCGCGCCTCGAGCGGGCCTCCCTTCTCCATCAATTGCGACGCGACCCGGAAGCGGAGGCGATCGTCGCGGCCGACGCGGCGGCGCTCCTCGCCGACGGCCGGCGGACCGAGCTCGTGCGCCTCGTCGTCGACCTCGGCGACGCTCGAGCGCGGCCCCCGGCCGATCCGGGCGGCGCGAAGCCCGACTACGTGCGCGCGGTCGCGCTCTACCAGGCGGCGCTCGACCTCGACCCGCCCAAGGCGCTCGGGAACGAGATCCGGCTCAAGCTCGGGCTCACCGCGCAGAAGGCGGGCAACGCCGACCTCGCGATCGCGGCGCTCACGCGCTTCCTTGCGGAGGGCGGCGCCGCGGCCGCGACTCCCGACGGAGCGAGCGCCCGCCTCGCGCTCGGCCGCGCCAAGCGCGCCGCCAACGACCCGGTCGGGGCGCGGCGCGCCCTCGAGGACCTCGTCGACGAGCTCGCGCGCACCCCCGACCTCTCCGCCGAGCTCGCCAAGAGCAAGGCGGACGCGCTGCTCGCCATCGCCGACACCTGGAGCGTGCAGGGCAGGGAGAACGTCCCGCTGCGCATCGCGGCGCTGCGCCGCTTCCTCGACCAGCACCCGCGCCACGCCGAGTCGTGGAGCGCCGCCTTCGCCGTCGTCGACGGCTGGCAGACGCTCGGGCGCACCGACGACGCGCTCGCGGCCCTCGACTGGATCCTCGCGCGGCCGGACGGCGAGTTCGGGGCCGGGAGCGCCGACGAGGCGCGCCGCCAGAAGGCGCTCGCGTCGTTCCGGCGCGGCGAGCTGCTGCTCCTGCAGGAGAAGGCCGAGCTCGCGGCGGCCGCCTTCACCGACTGCGTCGCGCGCGACCCCTCCGGCCCGCGCTGGACCGAGGCGCAGGCGCACGGCATCGAGGCGGAGTACGTGCTCGGCGAGATCGCGGCGCGCCACGGGGACTTCGCCGCCGCGCGCGCCCGCCACGCGACGTTCATCGCGCACCACCCGCTCGACCTGCGCGTGCCGGCCATGAAGCTCGCGATCGGCCATTGGTTCGAGCGCGAGGCGACGAAGCGGCTCGAGGATGCCGGCGAGCGGCCCGCCCCCGAGGTGGTCGCCGCCGCGACCGCTCTGCGCCGCGAGGCGGTCGCCTTCCTGAAGGAGCTCGCGCGCGGGCTGCCCGGCAGCGACGCCGCCTCGCACGCGCTCTTCTCCGCCGCAGCGCTGCTCGAGGAGGAGCTCGGCGACGTCGAGGCCGCGGTCGAGACCTACCGCCTCTGCAACTTCGGCAGCCGCGCCGGCGCGGCGCAGCTGCGGCTCGTCGAGATGACGACGCCCGCCCTCTCGGTCGCGACGCCGCGCGCCTTCACCACGGCCGAGGCGCCGTTCCTGCAGCTCGAGACGCGCAACGTCGCCGAGGTCTCGGTCGCGCTGCATCACCTCGACCTCGAGGCGTACTTCCGCAAGTACGTCGGGACCGCGGGCGTCGAGCAGCTCGACCTCGACCTGATCGCGCCCGACCGGCGGCTCACGGCGAAGGTCGACGGCTACGCGCGCTGGAAGCCGCTGACGCAGGAGCTCGCGCTCCCGCTCGAGGGGGCGGGCGCGTGGATCGCGGTCGTCTCGGCCGAGGGACGGCGCGCGACGACGCTCGTGCTGCGCAGCGACGTCGACATCGTCGTCAAGTCGTCGCGTCACGACGTGCTGGTCTACGCGCAGGATCGCCGCACGCAGCGTCCGGTCGCCGACGTCTCCCTCCTGATCGACCTGCTCTGCAACGCGACCGGGAACGGCGCGCGCGTCCAGATCGAGGGCAAGACGGGCGCCGACGGGATCTTCCACGCGACCAGCGACGAGCTGCGCGCGGCGCCCGGCATCCAGGTGCTCGCCAGGAAGGACGGCAGCGTCGCCTGCAGCGGCGTCTCGCTGAGCGAGGTCGCCGCCGCCCCGGCGCTCACGCGGCGCGGCGTCGTCATCACCGACCGCCCGGCCTACCGCCCCGGCGACGTCGTCCAGCTGCGCGCGCTCGTCCGCGAGCCGCGCGACGGCCGCCTCGAGGTCCCGGCCGCGGGCGACGGCAAGGGCGCCGCGTGGCAGCTCGAGGTCGCCGATCCGGCCGGCCGCACGCTGCACCGCTCCGAGCTGCCGCTCTCCCCGTTCGGGAGCGTGCACGACGCCTTCGCGCTCGACGCGCTGGCGGCGACCGGCACCTACACGGTCCGCTTCGCGACCGTGGCCGGCGAGGCGCCGCCCGTCGCCGGCCGCTTCGAGGTGCTCGACTACCGGCTCGACCGCGTCACGCTCGACCTCGACCTGCCGCGGCGCGTCTGGTACCGCGGCGAGACGATCGAGCTCACCGCGCGCGCCCTCTACCACTTCGGGGCGCCGGTCGCCGACGCCGACCTCACCGTCACGCTGCCCGACGGCCAGATCGTCGTGCTGCGCACCGACGCGGAGGGGCGCGCGACGGTCCGCTTCGACACGCGCGAGCAGCCGGCCGAGGCGACGCTCACCTTCCGGGTGCTCCTGGCGGCGGAGGCGGTGCAGGCCGCCGCCAACGCGTTCGTCGCGACGCGCGAGTTCGACGTCGCCGTCGCCCTCGACCGCGACGTCTTCCTCGCCGGTGAGCGCTTCACGGTCCGGGTGAAGACGACCGCGCGCGACGGGTCGCCGACCGGCCGCGCCGGGCGCCTGGTGGTCGCGCGCCGCGACGACCGCGGCGCCGAGACGAAGGTCGACGAGCAGAAGCTCGAGACCGGGAAGGACGCCGCGCACCCCGGCGCCGCCGAGCTCGCGCTCGCGCTCGAGAAGGGGGGCGACTACGTGGTGCGCTTCGAGGCGGTCGACCGCTTCGGCAACACGGTCGACGGCGAGGCGGACGTCGCGATCTCCGACGACCACGACCGCCAGCGGATGCGCCTCCTCTCCGACCGCACTTCGCTCGAGGTGGGCGAAGCGGCCGCGGTGCGCCTCGTCCAGCGCGCCGGCGCCGGCGTCGTGCTCGTCACTTGGGAGAACGCCTTCGGCATCCAGTGGCAGCTGGTCGAGACGAACGACGGCACCCACCCGATCGAGTTCGTCGCCGCCGACGCCCAGGTGCCCGGCTTCGTCCTCGCCGCCGCCGCGGTGCGCGGGACGAAGCTCCACACGGCGAGCGCGCCCTTCGCCGTGACGCGCGCGCTCAAGCTCTCCGTGACGCCGCGCGGCGCGGTCGCGCGGCCGGGCGAGGAGACGACGCTCGACGTGGTCGCCACCGATCCGCTCGGGCGGCCGGTCGCGGCGGAGGTGTCGATCGGCGTCGTCGACGAGGCGCTGCTGCGGATCGCGGGCGACGGCACGCCCGACCTCGCTTCGGTCTTCGCGCTCGCGGCGCCGCTCCCGTACGCGTCGGAGGGGGGCGAAGGCTTCCCGACGCGGTCGAGCTGTACGTTTCGATACGACGGCGTGACGAATCGAATCGCCGCGACCGTCCTCGAGGAGCAGGAGCGCGCGCGCGCCGCCGAGAAGTGGCAGCAGGCGCGCCACGCGCTGGCGGAGAACCTGAGCCAGCTCGGCGAGCAGCGGGCCGACGACGCGCGCGACGTCGCCGAGCTGAAGGACTTCGACGCGGCCAAGGCCGATCCGGACGGCGCCATGGGCGCCGACGGGGCCTCCGCCTTCGCGAGCAAGCGGGCGGGCGGCGGCGGCCGGGCCATGGGCGGGACGGCGATCGGCGTCGGGGCGGGCCGCCGCGCCGCCAAGACGTCGCACGGCGATTCGGCCGACACCGCCTTCTTCGTCGCCGACCTCGTGACCGGCGCGGACGGCCGCGCGAGCGTCACCTTCCGCATGCCGGGCCAGACGTCGCGCTTCCAGATCACGGCGCGCGGCATCACCCAGGACACGCGCGCCGCCACGACGACCGCGACGCTCGAGTCGCGCGCCGAGTTCTTCGCCGAGCTGCGCCTCCCGCCGCTCCTGGTCGAGGGCGACGCGCCGCGCTTCCTCGCCCGCGTCTTCCACGGCCCCGGCCTGACCGGCAGCGCCGACCTCGAGCTCACCGTCCGCGACGGCGAGCGCGTCCACGTGCTCACCGGCCGCGTCCAACTCTCGGGCGCAGCGTTGATCGACCACCTCTTCGACGCGCTGCCGCCGGTCGCGCTCTGCGACGCGGCCCACCTGACCCTCAAGGCGACCGCCCACTTCGACGGGCGCGACGTCGCCGACTCCTTCGAGGCCGACGTCCCGGTCCGCCCGTGGGGCATCGAGCGCGTCGACGCGCAGGGCGGCGAGCTGACGACCAGCGCCACGTTCTTCCTCGAGCTGCCCAAGGACCTCGCGTGGCGCTCGCGCCGCCTCGACCTCCTGCTCGGCCCGGCGGCGCACCGTTTCCTGATCGACGACGCGCTGCGCCGCTCGCCGTTCCGCGCCTGCGACTTCGACGACCTGCGCCCGCCGACGCAGGCCGACGCCGCCGCCGAGCTCTTCGGCCTCGCCGCGGTCGTCGACATGGTGCGCGGCCGCAACGACGCCGCCGACGCGGGCGACCTGCTCGCGCTGCGCCGGCGCGGCGAGGGGCTGCTCGCGCGGCTCGTCGCCACCCAGCAGAAGGACGGCGGCTGGCCGTGGGCCGGCGCCAAGGACTCCGACGCGTCGACGTCGGCGCTCGCGCTCGCGGCGCTCGGCCGCGCCGGCGCGTCGGGCTTCACCGTGCCGCCGCCCGTCCTCGACGCCGGCCTGCGCTACGGCGAGAAGGCGTTCCGCGACGCGCCCGCGCAGGCGGACGAGTTGAAGGCGCTGCTCCAGTTCGGGCTGGCCTGGCACGCGCGCGCCGACTTCGGCGCGCTGAACCGGCTGCATCGGGGACGCGCGTCGCTCTCGACCGCGGCGCTCGCCTACACGGGGCTCGCGCTCGCGCAGTCGGGCAAGCTGCCGATGGCGGCCGAGGTCGCGGCGCTGCTCGAGCAGCGCGCGGCGGTCGAGACGGCGACGCCCGCCGGCCTCGCCGAGCGCTGCAGCTGGCCGACCACCGCCAACACCGCCTGGAACCGCTCGCGCACCGAGATGGCGGCGCTCGCGCTGCTGGCGCTGGAGAAGGCGTCGCCGCGCTCGACCTCGATCGCGCGCGGCGCGCAGTACCTGCTGGCGCAGCGGCCGTGGAGCCCGTCGCGCGCGGCCGGCTTCGCGTGGGCGGCGCTGGCCGGGTGGTTCGCCGAGGCGGCGCCCGCGAGCGACGAGGCGCGCGTGCGCGTGCGCGTGAACGATCAGGAAGTCGCGACGCTGCGCTTCAGCGGCCGGGAGACCGGCACGCGCGTGCCGGTGAAGCCGGAGCTGCTGGGCGATCCCGCCGCGCCGAACGCCAAGGTCAAGGTCGAGCTCACGCTCGAGGGGCGCGGCCGTCCGAGCTTCCTCGCCGCGCTGCGCGGCTTCACGGCCGAGGTAAAGCGCCACGACGACGCCGAGATGCGCGTCTGGCGCCAGGCGATGCTCGCGCCGCCGCCGCTGCTGCGCGGGCGGCCGCTGCCGACCGGCTTCTCGATCCTGACCCAGACGCCGCCCAACGCGTGGGAGAACGCCGTCACGCAGCTGCCGCTGGGCGGGCGCGCCGACTGCGAGGTGCGCGTCGGCCGGCCCGGCCGCGCGCGCCCGGCCGGCGACGAGCCGCCGCCGCTCGTGGTCGAGATCCCGATCCCGGCCGGGGCCGACGTGCTCGAGGGGTCGGTCTCCGGCGACTTCCGGTCGTTCGTCGAGCGGCCCGGCGCGCTCGTCTTCGAGATCGCCGGCGGCAGCGGCTCGAGCTCGCTGCGCTGGTCGCTGCTCGGCCGCACGCCGGGCAGCTACCGCGTGCTGCCGCCGGTGGTGCGCGGCGCCTACGACGCCGACCTCGAGGCGCACGGCGACGCGCGCACGTTCGACGTGCTGCCGGCCGGCGCCGCGAGCAAGGACGCCTACCGCGCGACTCCCGACGAGCGGCTCGAGCGGGGCAAGCGGAGCTTCGAGAGCGGCGACCGGGCCGGCGGCGCCGCCGAGCTCGACGCGCTGCTCACCGAGTTCGGCGATTCGCTGCGCGACGCCCCCTACCGCGAGGCGGCGCGCCTGCTGCTGCTCGCCGCGCTCGACGGGAAGGACGACGCGCGCATCGTCCGCTCGTTCGAGACGCTGAAGGAGAAGGACCCCGACTTCACGCTCGGCTTCGAGCCGGTGCTGAGGGTGGCGTCGGCCTACCGGACCATGAAGGAGTTCGAGCGCGCCTACCTGCTCGAGACGGCGCTCCTCGACGAGGCGTTCGGCAAGGACTTGAAGGTGGCCGGCCTCCTCGCCGACGAGGGCCGGCTGCGGCGCGCCTTCGCGCTGCGCGAGCAGCTCTGGCTCGCCTATCCGGCGTCGGCCGTCTCGCTGCAGGCGTGGCTCGCGTTGTCGGACGAGATGCTGACGCTCGCGCCGCGCGCTCATGAAGACGCGCGCCTCAAGGCGGAGAAGCTCGACCGCGCCGAGCTGCAGCGCTCCGGCATGCGCCTCTTGATGCGCTTCCTCTCGCTCCATCCGGGCGACCCGCTCGCGCCCGAGGCCGGGCTATCGCTCGTGAGCGCGTGGCTCTCGCTCGAGGACTACGCCCAGGGCTCCGCGCTCGCCGGCCGGCTCGCCAAGCGCTACGCGAAGCCGCGCTTCGCCGACTCGTTCCTCTATTCGAAGGCGGTCGCGGAGTGGTCGCTCGGCCACGTCGACGACGCGGTCCAGCTCCTGGAGCGGATCGCGACGGTCGAAACCGTCGACGAGTCGGGCAGGAAGGCGCCGTCGGTCAACCGCGCGCTCGCCTGGTACATCCTGGGCCAGGTGCACCACGCGCGGCGCGACGCCGCGAAGGCGATCGACGCCTACGAGCGCGTCGCCGACCAGTTCGCCGACGCGCGCGAGGCGCTGCAGGCGCTGCGTGAGCGGCAGCTCGTCCTGCCCGAGCTCTCGATCGCGCGGCCGGGCGAGCCGGCGCAGGTGACCGTGAGCTCGCGCAACCTGAAGAGCGCCGAGCTGCTGGTCTACCCCGTCGACCTCCTCACGCTCTGCCTGCGCGAGAAGAACCTCCAGCACGTGGCCGAGGTGAAGCTCGCCGGCATCGCGCCGGTGGTGCGCACGCAGGTCGAGCTCGCGACCAAGGACCCGTTCGTCGCCGTCGAGCAGGTGGTCCGGCTGCCGCTCGAGAAGGCGGGCGCCTACCTCGTGCTCTGTCGCGCCGAGGAGCGCCACGCGTCGGGGCTCGTGCTCGTCACGCCGCTCGACCTCGAAGTGCGCGAGGACGCGTCGGGGCGCGTGCGCACCCACGTTCTGCGCCACGCCGACCAGGCTTACGTGCCGGGCGTCGACGTGCGCGTGGTCGGATCGGCCGACGCCGAGTTCCGCGCCGGCAAGTCCGACCCGCGCGGCCTCTTCATCGCCGACGGCGTGCACGGCACGACCACCGTGATCGCGCGCCTCGGCGGCGACCAGTACGCCTTCTTCCGCGGCACCACCTCGCTCGGCCTGCCCCCGCCCGGCGCGCCCGCCGAGAAAGCAGCGACGGGAGCCGACCCGGCGCAGCAGAAGGAGGAGTACGGCCAGCAGGGCGACTACTTCCGCAACGTCTTCGAGATGAACAAGAACCTGCAGCAGGAGCGCCAGCAGAACTGGAAGAAGGAGGTCGAGAAGTCGCGCAAGGGCGTGCAGATCAACAAGTCGCAGTAGGCGCGGGAGGCGGGAGAGAGGAGAGGACGTCGAGGGCGGGGGTGAAGAGGCCGGGGGAGCAAAGCTCCCTGGCGGATCGGGGTGCCCTCCGCCGCCAAAACCAACTGAACAGCGGCGGCTCCGGCGACGTGCTCGGCCCATCGGACCGTCGATCTCATCTGAACGGAAGAAGACGGCCTCGCGAGCCCCTCTCGCCAGGGAGCTTTCTCCCCCGGCCTCTTCGCACGGTCCTCGAACGACGTCCGACGCGGTCCGATCGATCTTCTGCGAGCACTGGCTCTACGGGTCGAACCAGGCCGGCGACCTCGAGGTGGACGGTTCTACATCCAGCACCTCGGTCGCTGCGCCGTGCAACTGGTGAACCGTCCCCCACCGTACGGCACGAACCCCGGCCGCGGCAACGTCCGCCTCGCGAATGGCCGGATCGTCGACACCAACCTCGAAGACGGCGGCGGCGGCAGCTCGCTCCACTTCGCCGGCGGCGCGCCCGACTCGACCTACCTCGTCCAGGACACGCAGATCCTGCTCGGCTGCGACCCGCAGCTCGCGATGCCGTTCGCCAACAACATCACCGGCGGCATCGCGTGCGAGGACGGCGACCCGACGTTCCCGGGCGGCATCGGCTGCCTCGACCTGCATCGCTTCGCGTCGATCGTCGGCCGCGTCTTCCCCGGCCGCCGCAACGCGCGCCGGTCCAACGTGCGCGTCGGCAACGCGAAGGTCTTCAAGATGCGCAGCGTCTACCTCGAGCAGGACCCGCAGGCGCACCAGTTCGCGCTCGAGATCCTGCCGAGCTGCGGAGAGGTCCAGATCTCGAAGGACTGCGAGGTCGTCGGCCAGGTCGCCTACCGCGGCGAGCCGCCGAGGACGTGGAGGGACTTCCGTGCAGCGCACCCCGAGCTCTTCGACTGATCGACGGAGGGGCTCGAGCGTGGACGACTCCGACGCAGAAGAGCACATGCGCGAGCGAATCGCCGCCGTGCGGCGCCACTGCGTCAGCCACACGCGCCTCTACACGACGGTCGGCGGGTCGATCGCCGTATCCGCCGTCGTCATGTTCGGGGCGATCACGCTTCACGCATGGGGCGAGGCGACGGCTCGCGAGGCGCTGGAGCGGCGCGACGGCGACCGCATCGAAGCGATCGGGAAGCGCCTCGACGATCTCGGGGGTGCGGTGCGCGACGGCCTCGCGGAGCTCCGCCAAGACGTGAAGACCCTGCTCCGCCGGTGAGGTCCAGGAAAAAGAGGAGCAAGCCCCCTTGAGCGACACCAGCGCCCCTGCGACGCCGACCGGCGAGCCGTCCGTTCGTCCCACTCGCGTCACGCGCAGCCTGCCCTGCAGCGATCCGATCGCCGCTTCCTCGCGGCCCTGACTGGCTTCGGCGTCTCCATCCTCACCGTCTCGATGTTCGCGACACTCGCGATGCCGTCGAAGTCGTCCGTCGCCCTCGACCTCTTCCGGCAAGAGACGATTGCCTATCGCGCGGAGCGCAGTCGCGCGGCAAAGGAGTTCGACGACGAGATCAAGCGCGTCCTCGCGGAGCTGCATGGGCAGCTCGACGCCCTGGTGCAGCGGAAGGACGCGGCTGCGGGGCACTGACGGGAGCGCAGTTTCAGCGCGCGGCCGGATTCCTGGTTGCGGTTCCGCGAACCGATTCCGCTGAAGCACCGTTCGGGCTCGATCGAGCGCGGATCGGCGGTGGCGCCTACAACGCTTTCGCGTGTAGCCCTGCCCCTTCGCTCGTCGCCGCGATCTGCCCGACGGCACGGAAGGCGACGAATCACAAGGGGGTTGTCATGCATCGAGCTCGAACGAGCTTCGTCTCCGCTCTCGCATTCGCGGTCCTCGCGCTCACCTCGCTGGTCGCGTTCGCGCGGCCGCCGGCGCCGGCGGCTGCTGCGCCGCCAACTCCGCCGATCGAAGTGCCCGCCGGCGTCGACCTACTGACGGCGACCGGCACCTTCCACCTCTCGCTGCCGACGAACTTCTTCGGTTCCGGGTCGAATGCGTACACGGGCGACCTGGCTGCTTCAGGCAACTACCTGAAGACGGCCGGCGCGTTCGAGCTCGGCTACACGAACGTCGTCTTCCGCCATCACAACGAGTCGTCACTGACGTGGCCGTCGTCCGGCGTCTCGTCCCAGTACGTCACGGTGGAAGAGCTCCAGCTGAACGGAGACTCCGCCATCACCGTCACGTTCATGGCGGCGGCGCCGCAGAGCTGGACGGTGTCGGTGAAGCTGGCGGACGAGCCGCCCGAGGAGGGCTCGTACGACCTCACGCGCACCTCGACGTCCGGCGGGACGTGGACGGCGAGCCTCACCATTCACCCGATCTTCACCTTCAAGCGCAACAGCACGACGAAGGTCTTCGACGCCGGCAGCGTCACGCTCTCGACGAGCTCGGGGACCTGGGTGGAGATCGGCGCATCAAGTACGGCCGGACTCGTCGTGCCGCAGCTCGCGCTCGGCGTCGCGCTGACCTCGAGCTCGCTGACGTCGTCGGCGATCGACCTCTCCGTCGTCCCCGCCGGCGTCAACTCCGGCCGGCCGGGCGCGTCCTACATCGACGGGACGGCGACGATCAGCGGCAGCGTCGGGACGATCGGCCGGCAGTGCACGATCGGCGCCGGAGCAGTGATCGACGCGGGCGCAGTCATCGGTCCGCACGCGAGCATCGGCGCGAACGTGCACATCTACCCGAACGCGCTCGTCGGGGAGTACGCCGCGATCGACGCCGGCTCGACGATCGCGGCCGGCGCTCACGTCTATGGGTCGGCCTCGATTGGAAGCAACTGTGCGGTCGGAGCCAACTCGATCGTCGGGGACCACTCCACGGTCGGCGGGGGTTCGACGATCGGCCACGACACGACGCTGCAGACTGCCGTCTCGGTCGCCAGCGGGTGCACCATCGGCGACGAGTGCGACGTGGGCGGCAACGCGAGCATCGGCGCGGGCGCGTCGATCGCGAACGGGCTCTTCATGTTCGCCGACGCGGTCGTGCCGTCGTCGACGTCTCAGGCGAAGGACATCGTTCTCGCGTGCTACGAGAACGGCACCACCGCACTCGTCGAGTGGCCTCCGGCGAGCGACGACGAGGAATCGATCGCCTACATCGTCGGCGGATCCGAGAGCGTCGGCGGCGGCGACAAGAACGGGCTGTTGATCGGTGGCGGCATCAAGCGTGGATCTCGTCCGACGATGGACGTCTTCCCTCCCGAAACCAAGTTCACCCAGCTCGGGGGGAACATCGGCAACGACATTGCGCCGAAAAAGGGCGGAGGAACCGCCGACAAGTGGACGAAGACCAACAACTGCACCTCCTTCGCGAGCAGGCTCGGCCAAAAGCTGCACGGGTTGGGATACGACACGACGTTTACCGTCGTGAGGAAGAAGAACCCGGACAAGAAGTGGTGGATCCCCGGCTACAAGGAGTGGCTCTGGATGCACGCGCTCACCGACATTCACTGGAGCAATGGGCAGATCACATGGGTTGAGGCGCAGTATGCCGGATTGAAAGGCGTCGACGACGAGAAGGTGTTGGACAGCACGTTCGATGGCAACGGAAATGGAACGATCGATTATGTCGAGGGCGAGCACGTCGGCGGGCCGACAGACGGAGACCTCTGCAACGAAGTCTTCGAAAGCCGCGGAAAGGCTGAGGAAGCCTATGGGTACACGTTCCCCGCTGACATTTGACCCGCGCCGGTCGCTGCTGCTGCTCGCCGCCGCGTTCGTCAACTGCTCGAGGCAGCCCGAGCCGAGAGCCGTCGAGTCGACCGCCGCGGAGAGCGGAGGAGCCGACGTCAGCGAGGCTATCGCCGACGCGTGGCTTCGGTTTTCTCCGGATGAGCAGCCGCCGCGGCGCGGCGCGAAGGCGATTTCTGTAGCGCGTGTACAGGCGGACTCGATCGCGCGAGCGGTCGGGCTGCTGAAGGACGTGCCCGCGCGGACGCTTTCGGCGCAGGAGGCGACGAGCCTTGTGGGGCGCGCTGTCGCGTGCACTGAATCGGAGGTCGTCGTGCTGCTGCGCGGCGTCGACATGGCGCGCACCATCGCGGGCGAGGACCCGAGCCAAGTCGACGAACTCTGGGCCCACGAGTCGGACGGGACAGCTGTCGTGATCGCAAGCGGGTGGAGGTTCGAGGATCAGCCGATTCGTCCGTGCCCGGTCGTCGCCGTGCTGCCACGCGTTCCGGTCGAGCTTTTCGTCGAGCTCCGTTACGTTCATCCGATGCGCGGTAGTGATCCGCTCGTACCACCTGGCCGTCGGTGATTGACTTCTAGTTCGCACCCCCCTCCCGTCGCACCAGTCGCGGCGGGAGGCGGGCGCTCTCACTGCCCCGTCGCCTTCCTCATGGCCGCCCGAAGCGCGATCCGCTGCTTCCAGTCGTCCACCGGCGACGTCGCGCGCGCCCCGCGGCACGGCAGGAACGACAGCTCGTCCAGCGCCTGCTTCAGCGACCCTGTCCCATCGGCGGTGAGCGCGAAGGCCATCCGCGCGCCGCGGTCGACGTGGTCCTCGCGGACGAGCCCCATGCCGTCGAGGTATGGCGCGGCCGCCTGCCGCAGCGCCGCCTTCAGGTCGGGGTCGGCGGCGGCCACGGTCGGCAGCGCGCGTGCGAGGCCGAGCAGCCGTGCCTGGACGCGCACGTTGGCGTGCGGCTAGGCGTTGAGGGCGCCCTGCATCACGTCGGAGAGGGAGCGGCCGGCGGCGACAGCGACCGTCATGGCGCGCGTCGGAGCAGGCTGCTCGTCCTCTGCCTCGGCGGCGCGCGCGGCCGCGAGGGGCGACAGCGGCGCCGCGGCAGGCCGTCCCCCACCGGCGAGGATCGGCCACCCCCCCCCACCTGGCGCGGGGTGTCGATGAAGAAGGTCGGCGAGGAGTCGAGCCCGAGCACCTGCAGGAGCACGCGGACGTCCACCGCATCGCGCTTGGGGAGCCGCGCGCCGGCGCCGAGGATGACGGAGGTGCGCGCGGTGTAGGCGTCCTGCATCGTGATCCACGGCTCCGCCGGCAGGTCGGTGATCCGGTGCCCGGCCTGCGGGAGCGGCGCGCCGCTGGTCGTTGCTGCGCCGCGGATGATGAACCGGATTCGTGGTCCGCGCAGGCTTCGACGCCGCACGCAATCCGGGACACGACCACGCTTCATGGGATCGAGTATTGCGCCGATCGCGTGCCGGAACGTCTTCGAGAATCGCGCCGGCCGTGTGCGGAGTGTTCGTGGAGTGCTGCGCCGTTCGCGTGTCGAGTCGCCCCGGTGACTCGAAAGAAGGATTTCCGCGGCGCCAGCGTGAGTTCCAGCGCCGGATGCAATCGATCGGCGCGGCCCTACAATCCCCGCCTCGGTCGCGTCCTGCGGCGCCCTGCCGCGACGAGGTCCGAACTCCCACCCGTCCGAAGAAGAATGGAGATGAAGATGAACCGATCGATGTGGCTCGCGCTGCCGGCGGCCCTGTTGCTCGCCGGGTTCGCGTTCGCGCCGGAGAAGAAGGTGACGAGCGCGATCGCGGTCGTCCACCCCAATCAGGGCGCGACGGTGAACGGCGTCGTCAAGTTCGAGGCGACGGCGAAGGGCGTGAAGGTGAGCTGGGACTTGAAGGGCCTGACGCCCGGCAAGCACGGCTTCCACATCCACGAGCTCGGCAACACCGACTGCCCGGACGGCAAGTGCGCGGGCGGCCACTTCAACCCGGACGGCAAGAAGCACGGCGGGCCGGCGACGGCGGAGCGCCACGTCGGCGACCTCGGGAACATCGAGGCCGACGCGAAGGGGGAATCGAAGGGCGAGATGGAGGACGCGATGATCGCCCTCGCCGGCGCCCACTCGATCGTCGGGCGCACGGTCCTGGTCCACGAGAAGGCCGACGACCTGAAGACCGACCCGACCGGCGACGCTGGCGCGCGCATCGGCGTGGGCGTGGTGGGGATCGCGAAGGAGGAGTGAGCCGTCGAGAGAGAGCGAATTCGAGAAGCGAGGATCACCGCGGCCGGGCGCCCTGAGGCGCCCGGCCGCTTCGTTCGGATCGGACGATTCGAGACGCGGAGTGGGATCCATGGTCGTGCGTGAGAGAGATGACTCCCGGCGGCGATTGGGCGGCGCAGTTCTGGCGGTACTCGCGACGTTCGCGACTTCGCTGCTGTTCGGTGGCTGCCAGTCCGCGCCCGAGGGCGGTGCGACTGCCTCGGCGTCGACTTCCTCGCCCGCCGACGTCGCCGCGGTCGAGCAGGCGGTCGCGCGCCTGCTACAAGCCGACGGCGACGCCGACCTCGCGACCGTCCTCGATTGCTACACGCGCGACGCGCTGCTGCTCGCGCCGGACGGGTCGACTTTCCAGGGGAGCGACGCGATCCGCGCGCACTACGTCGAGGTCTTCGCGCAGCTCGCGATGAAGCTGCGCGCGACGCCGGCGGAGACGGTCGTCGCCGGGAAGTGGGCGTGGCAGCGCGGCGAGGTGAGCGGGACGCTCACGATGAAGGACGGCGCCACGCAGGCGGCGCACGACCGCTACCTGATGGTCCTCGTCCTCGAAGAGGGCCGCTGGCGCGTCGCGCGCCTCATGTGGCAGCCGCTCGAGAAGAAGTGAGCCGCGTCGGCGCCGCGCGCTACTCCCCGCGCAGGAACTTCAGGAAGTCCTCGACGCTCATCGTGAAGGCCTGCTTGCGCAGGGCCTTCTTCGTCGCGGGGTCGTAGATCACCCAGTAGGGGTTGGCCTGGAAGCCCAGGATCTCCTTCTGCCGCTCGATGTTCTCGGTGCCCTTCTCGTGGTGGTCGTAGTGGAGCCAGAGCTCCACGAAGTTCTCGAGCTCCTTCTTCACCGCCGGATCGCGGAGCGGCCCTCCGGGCCCCTCCATCATGCGGCAGTTCACTCAGACGTCGCCGGTGAAGTTGATGAGGAGCAGCTTGTGCTCGGCCTGCGCCTTCGCGAGCGCCGCGTCCCAGTCGTCGAGGATCGGGCCGGAGGCGACCTTCGGGGCGCCGCGCGGGCCGCCCCCGTTCGCGGCGAAGAAGGGCT
>DAINBU010000090.1:0-21274 GCA_036732755.1 Planctomycetota bacterium | reverse complement strand
GAATCTAGCGAGAGTCGGGCGGATGCGCCGGCGCGGGATCACCCGTCGTAGCAGGAGCGCCCCGGGCGGCACTCGTCCGCACCACAGCGCGCGGCGTCGGGCCCGTCGGCCTTCTGCGTCCGCTCGCACCAGAAGAGCTTGCCCTCGAACACCGACTTCGGATCGGTCCGGATCCGCTCGCGCTGCTCCTCCGTCTGGTACCACATCTCCTTGCAGCGGAGGTGCTGGCAGAGCTTGTGTCCGGCCGGCGCGCGCACGTTCATCAGCGACATTCGCTTCTCCTTCGCGGGTACCGGTTCAGGTTGCGGCCGCGGCCGCGAGCGCGCGGCGCACGGCGACCTGCGCGAGCTCGACCTTGTAGGCGTTCTTGCTGAGCGGCGTCGCGCCGGCGACCGCGGCGGCGGCCGCCGCGTGCGCGAGCTTCTCGTCGAAGGCGTGGCCGATCAGCGCCTTCGCGGCGCCGTCGGCGACCCACGGCGTCGGCGCGACGTGGCCGAGCACGACGACCGCCGACTGGATCGTCTTGCCGTCGAACCCGAGCGCGACGCTCGCGGTGACGAGCGGCCAGTCGAGCCCCTGGCGCGGGCGGACCTCGTAAGTGGCGCTCTTTCTTGCGGGGGGGCCCTGCAGGTTGATCGAGGTCACGATCTCGTTCGCGGCGAGCGTCAGCTCGCGCTCCGCCGCCGACTTCGGCGTCGTGTAGAGATCCTTCACCGGGATCGTTCGCGGCCCCTTCGGCCCGACCACGGTGACCGTCGCGCCGCAAGCGATCAGCGCCGGCGCGAGACTGCTCGCGTTCACGAACTTCGCGGGTCCCGCGTTGCCGAGGACGGCGTGGTAGCGGTTGTCTCCCTTGGCGGGGAGCGACTCGCCGTTCAATTCGGCGCAGAGCCCCTGGCCGCGGCGGAAATACCAGCAGCGCGGCCGCTGCAGGAGCTCGCCGCCGATCGTCCCCATCGTGCGAAGTTGCGGGCTCTTGACGCCGGCGGCGGCCTCCCAGACCGCGCGCCAATGCGCCTTCACGTCTCGGTTTTCGAGGAGCCAGTCGAGCGTCATCGTCGCGCCGACGGCCATCGCGCCGGGATTCCGTTGTCCGGTGCCGATGGCGCTGCCGTGCATCTCCTCGATGCCCATCAGCGACACCAGCCGCTTCGGCTCGACCACGAAGTCCTTCATCAGGCTGAGCAGATCGGTGCCGCCGGCCAGCACGCTCGTCTCGTCGTGCTTCCCGGTGAGCAGCGCGACCGCGTCGGCCACGCTCGAGGGGCGCGCGAATTCGAAGCGGTTCACGTCACGCCCCCTTCTTCTTGTGCAACGCCGCCAGCACGCGGTCGGGAGTCATGGGACAGCGCGCGACGCGGGCGCCGATCGCGTTCGCGACGGCGTTGCTGATCGCCGCCATGGGGGAGATGACCGGCGGCTCGCCGAGCCCGATCACGCCGCGGCCGAGGTGCTCGGGCGTCTCCATCATCTTGACGACGAGCTCGCCCACGTCGGCGATCCCGGCGAGCTTGTAGAACTCCATGTCGGGGTTCAGCAGCGTGCCGGTTACCGGATCCATGATCCGCTCTTCGTAGAGCGCGCTGCAGACTCCCATGATCAGCGCGCCGCGCACCTGGCTCTCCGCCGTGAGCAGGTCGATGATGCGGCCGCAGTCCTGCACCGCGACCAGCTTCAGCACGCGCACGATGCCGGTCTCGACGTCGACCTCGACCTCGGCCGCCTGCGCGCCGCCGACGCCCTGCTGCATGAGCGCGCGCTGCTGCTTGCCGGTCGTCACCAGCGGCTGGGCCCCGACCGAGCGGCAGGCGACGTCCCACGGGATCGCCTTTGCCTCGTTGTCCGCCGCGTAGACCTTGCCGCCCTTTGCGACCAGCTTCTTCGCGTCGCCGCCGAGCTCGGGCGCCACCTTCTCGAAGAGCGCGTTGGCGGCCTGCACGCAGGCGTCGCGCGCCGCCGAGCTGATGCCGCCGATGGTCGTCGAGCCGCCCGAGCCGCCCGACGGGGGCAGCCGGCTGTCGCCGATCGAGACCTTCACCTTTTCGAGCGGCAGCCCGAGCGTCTCGGCCGCGACGATCGCGAGGGCCGTGCGCGTGCCGACGCCGAGGTCCTGCGTCCCGCACGCGATCTCGACCGCGCCATCGGGATGGATCGTGCACTGCACGTTGCTGTCGTGGCCGCCGCCGCCCCACGTGTGGATCGAGCAGCCGAGCCCGCGGCGCACCACGTCGGCCTGGTCGCCGCGCGGCATCCACTTCTTCTTCCAGTCGATCAGCTCGGCCGCGAGGTTCAGCTCCTCCTCGTAGACCTTCGCGCGCTGCGTGTAGCCGAGGTTCTTCTTGAAGAACTCGAGCTCGTCCATGCCGAGCTCGGCCGCGCAGTCGGACATCGCCGCCATCGTGAGCAGCGCCATCTGCGGGTGGTTCGGCGCGCGCCACGCGCGCTGGTCGCCGGTGTTGGTCGTGATCGGCGTCGTGCGCGTCCGCTTGTTCGGGACGTTCCCGAACACGTACGGCAGCTCGCGCACGCCGACGCCGCCGCCGGTGCCGCCGCTGCCCCACGCCTCCGACTCCCACGCGGTGACGGTGCCGTCCTCCTTGCAGCCGACGCGCATGCGCGCGAAGGCGGAGGGGCGCGAGCCGGCGAGCGCGAGCTCCATGTCGCGCTCGAGCATCACCTTGACCGGCCGCTTGGTGCGCGCGGAGAGCTTCGCCGCCCACTGGCCCCACGTGTCGATGTCGAACTTGCTGCCGAAGCCGCCGCCCATGTGCTGGCAGATGGCGACCGAGGTCGACGCGTCGCCGATCCCGGCCTCGTTCGCGAAGCGGCCGTTCTTGCCGCTGATCGCCTGCGTGGAGCACCACGCAGTGAGCGACTTCCCGTCGGCCGCGACCTCGACGGCGGAGCCGTGCGGCTCCATGCAGCAGTGGGTGATGATCGAGCAGCCGACCTCGGTCTCGCTCACCGCCGCCGCCTCCTTGAACGCGGCGTCGGGGTCGCCCTGGACGTTGGCCCGGCCGGGCCGCGCCGAGGCTCCGGCGGCCTGCGGGTCGTCGTCGACCACGTTGTGGGGGAGGACCTCGAATTCGACTTTGATGCGACGCACCGCCTCGCGCGCGATCTCCTCGCTCTCGGCGGCGACGATCGCGACTTCGGCGAAGGCGACGTTGAGCTCGGCGCCGGCCGGCGCGAGCACCTCGACCGCCACGACGCCCGCCATCTTCTGCGCCGCGTCGGCGTCGACCGACTTCACGCGCGCGTGGCCGTGCGGGCAGGTCGTGTACTTCGCCCAGAGCATGCGCGGGCGGTTGGTGTCGTAGGTGTACTTGGCGCGGCCGGTCGCCTTGTCGGGGCCGTCGAGCCGCACGATCCGCTTGCCGAGAACCGTCGTGTCCTTGGGGTCGGGCCAGGCGAGTTCCATCACTTGCCTCCCGCGATCGCGTCGAGGACCGCCTGGGTGACGCCGTGGTAGGTGCCGCAGCGGCAGAGGTTGCCGCCGAGGCCCTGGAGCACTTCGTCACGCGCTGCCTTCGGATGCGAGCGCCGGAACGACTCGCACGCCATCACGAAGCCGGGGGTGCAGAAGCCGCATTGCTGCGCGTCGTTCTCGACGAAGCAGCGCTGCATGGTGGCGATGCCCTGGTTCGCCTCGGCGAGCCCCTCGACCGTCTCGATCTTGCGCCCCTGCGCCTCGATCGCGAGGACCGTGCAGGCGTAGACCGCCTTGCCGTCGAGGAGCACGGTGCACGCACCGCAGGTCGCGCGATCGCACACCTTCTTCGCGCCGGTCAGGTCGAGGTGGTTGCGCAACGCGTCGAGCAGCGTGACGCGCGGCTCGAGCGGGAGCGTGACCTTCTTGCCGTTGAGCTCGAGCGTGACCGGGACTGGATCGGGACCGCACAGCGCCGGTTTTGCGGCATCCTGCGGCGCGCCGTTGGCGATCTTGGGCGCGAGGACTCCGGTCCCGGCCGCGAGCGCGCCCGCTCCCATGCCCTGCAGGAAGCTGCGACGCGTGAAGCCGGACGGCGCCGGCTCCTGGCGATTCGACATGACCTCTTCTCCCCGGAGATGCGACGTCGCGGCATCACAACGCCGCCGTCCGTCCCTGGCAAGCGGGATAAAACCATTCGGATCGTGAGAAACGCCTGGGTACGGCTCGCGGTCGCGCTGGTTTCCGCCGCGTCGCTTTTCTTCGTGACGGCCGCGTGTCGCCCCTCCGCCGGGAAGCGTCCGCCGCTCGTCGTGGTCGGCGTCGACGGCCTCGAGTGGCGCCTCGTGCTGCAGTTCGCGCGCGAGGGCGCCCTCCCCAACCTGGCCCGACTGATGGAGGAGGGGTGCGCCGGGAAGCTCGAGACGCTCGAGCCGACCCTTTCGCCGGTGATCTGGACCACCATCGCGACCGGCCGGACGCCGGAGCAGCACGGCATCACCGACTTCTTCTTCACCGACGCGAACGGCGAGCGCCACCTCTACACCAGCGTCCACCGCCGGTCGAAGGCGTTCTGGAACCTCTTGAGCGACGCCGGCCGGACCTGCCACGTCGACGGATGGTGGTGCACCTGGCCGGCGGAGCCGCTCGACCACGGCGGGACGATGGTCGCGCAGACGACGACGCGCGCCCAGATCAACTATCGCAACGGCCGGATCTGGAAGGGGAGCTACCTGAAGGGGCTGCCGAGCCAGACCTCGCCCGAGGAGCTCGGCGCCGTCATGGACGCCCACTTCGCGCAGCTCGCGGACACGGCGGACGCGACGCTCGCCGCGGCGTTCGGGAGCGCGGCGACGCCCGCCACGCCGCCGAGCCGCATGACGGAGGAGCTCTTCTCCTGCGTGAAGCAGGCCTACTTCGCCGACCGCCTCTTCCTCGCCGCGGCGGAGGACGCGCTCGACGCGAAGCAGCGCTACGACCTGCTCGCCGTCTACTTCGGGGTGACCGACGTCGCGTCGCACCTCTTCTGGCGCGACTTCGAGCCGTCCCTCTACAAGGTGCCGCCCTCCGCGGCCGAGCTCGCCGACTTCGGCCACGTCGTGCGCGACACCTACCGCTTCGTCGACGCGGCGATCGGCGCGCTGCGCGCGAAGGCGCCCGACGCCGACTTCGTCGTGCTCTCCGACCACGGCTTCCACGCCGTCGACGTCGAGCGCGACTTCGAGGCGTCGTTCGAGGCCAAAGACAAGCGCTTCGACTCGGGCCACCACACCGACGCGCCGCCCGGCGTCTTCATCGCGAGCGGGCCGAGCTTCAAGAAGCAGCCGGTCGCTGCGACCGCCGCGCCGTCCGACCTGCGCACGGTGGGGCGGGTCGAGGACGTGCTGCCGACCTTGCTCGTCCGGGAAGGCCTGCCGCTCGCGCGCGACCTCGCCGGACGGCCGATGCGGCAGGTGTTCACCGACGCGGTGCTCGCCGCCGCGCCGGGCGAGCCGGTCGACAGCTACGACGACGCGGCGTGGACGCGCGCGCGGGAGCGGGCGCGCGGCGAGGCGCTGAAGCTCGAAAAGAACTTCGAGGGCGCGCTGCGGAAGCTGGAGAAGGAGTCGCTCGACCAGCTCCGCAAGCTCGGATACATCGTCGATTCTCCTGACCCGCCGCCGGTCAAGCCGCCCGATCCCCCGCCGAAGCAGCCGGACGAAACTCCACCGGGTGGGAAGAAGTGAGCGACCTCTCCTCGCCGCTCGTCGGCGGCGGCATGGCACTCTCGGCCTCGGCGCTCTGGGCCGCGTCGACGGTGGTCTTCAAGGGGCCGATCGTGCGCGACGGGCCGCGCGCGATGAACCTCTTCCGGATCACGTTGGCGTTCGCCTTCTTCTGGGGGGTGACGCTCGCGCTCGACGGCGCGGCCGGCTTCGCGCTGCTCGCGACGCACGCCGGCGCGCTGCTCCTGCTCTCGGGCGCGCTCGGTCTCGCGCTCGGCGACTTCCTCCTCTTCTATTCCGTGCGGGAGCTCGGCGCGCAGCCGGCCGTCACGCTGAACCTCCTGTCGCCGGTCTGGTCGGCCGCGCTCGGCGCGCTGATCGGCAGCGAGCGGCTCGCCTGGCCGCAGCTCGGCGCGATCGCGCTCGTGATCGGCGGCGTCGTGGTCGTGATCCGCAGCAAGGTCTCGGGCGACCTCGAGCCCTCCGCCGACGAACTGCCGGTGATCGACGACGCCGCGACGCGCCGCCACGCGGCGCACGGCAGGCACGCGCTCGGGCTGATCGCCGGGCTCGCCTCGTCGCTCTGCAACGCGTGCGCGGGGATGATCAGCCACGAGGTGGTCGCCGCGGTCGGCCCGCTGCGCGCCGGAACGCTGCGCGTCACGGGCGCGCTCGCGCTGCTCCTCGTCGCCGGCCTCGTGCTGCGCACGCTGCGCTCCGACGCGCGGCCGCTCGCGACGATCCGCCGGCGCGGCCTCGAGGTCGTGTCGGTGCTCTTGGCGAGCTGCGGCGGAATCTTCCTGCAGCAGGGTTCTTTCGAGCGCATCCCGGCGAGCGTGGCGCTCTGCCTCCTCTCGACCACGCCGATCTTCCTCCTGCCGCTCGCGGTCGGCATCCTGCGCGAGCGCTACCGGCGCAGCGCCGGCGTCGGGACGGTGGTGGCGCTCGCCGGCGTCCTATGGCTGGTGCTGCCTGGAGAACGGTCGATGGCGCTCCGCGATCCCCACAGCTTCGCGCGTCCCGATCAGGCGGTCGTGCGCCACCTCGACCTCGAGCTCGCCGTCGACTTCTCGGCGAAGCGGCTGCGCGGACGCGCGACCCTCGACGTCGAGCTCGCGCCCGGCGCGACGGAGCTCGTGCTCGACACGCGCGACTTGGAGATCGCGGCGGTCACGGCGGGAGCGAAGCGCGTCGCGCATCGCCTCGCGGCCGCGGAGGGCGACTTCGGGAGCGCGCTCACGATCCCGCTCGCCGCCGGCACGAAGAAGGTGACGGTCGAGTACGCGACGAGCCCGGGCGCGGCGGCGCTGCAGTGGCTGTCGCCCGAGCAGACGGCGGGGAAGCGCCTCCCGTTCCTCTTCACGCAGTCGCAGGCGATCCTCGCCCGCACCTGGGTGCCGTGCCAGGACACGCCGTCGGTCCGCATGACCTACCACGCGAAGATCGCGATCGAGGACGGCGCGGGCGCGAAGCCGGCCGACTTCCTCGCGCTCATGAGCGCGAGCAATCCGCAGTCGAAGAGCCGCGATGGCAGGTACGAATTCGACATGCCGCAGCCGATCCCGAGCTACCTGCTCGCGCTCGCCATCGGCGACGTCGAGTTCCGTCCGCTCGGGAAGGACTGCGGCGTCTACGCCGAGGTGCCCGTCGTCGAGCGCGCCGCCGCCGAGTTCCAAGACCTCGACGCGATGATCCGCGCCGCGGAGAAGCTCTACGGCCCCTACCGCTTCGGCCGCTACGACGTGATCGTCCTGCCGCCGAGCTTCCCGTTCGGCGGGATGGAGAACCCGCGGCTCACCTTCGCGACGCCGACGATCCTCGCCGGGGACCGCTCGCTCGTCTCGCTGGTCGCGCACGAGCTCGCCCATTCGTGGTCGGGCAACCTCGTCACCAACGCGACCTGGAACGACTTCTGGTTGAACGAGGGGTTCACCGTCTACTTCGAGCACCGCATCATGGAAGCCGTCTTCGGCGAGGAGTTCGACGAGGCGCTCGCCGTGCTCGGGCTGCAGGACCTCGAGAAGACGCTCGCCGAGCTCAAGGACCAGCCCAAGGACACCTGCCTCGAGCTCGACCTCGCCGGACGCAACCCCGACGACGGCGTGACCGACGTCGCCTACGAGAAGGGGGCGCGCTTCCTCCAGGTGATCGAGCGCGCGGTCGGCCGCGAGAAGTTCGATCGCTTCCTGCGCGGCTGGTTCGACGCGAACGCCTTCCAGAGCCGGACCACCGCCGAGTTCCTGGCCTACCTGCGCCGTGAGCTGATCGCTGGCGACGCGAAGCTCGAGCAGTCGCTGCAGATCGAGGCGTGGGTCCATCAACCGGGCCTGCCGTCGAACTGCCCGCGCCGGACCTCTTCTGCACTCGCGCGTGCGGAGGCGCAGGGGAAGCGGCTCGCCGAGGGCGTTTCTCCGCGTGATCTGGAGGTCGCGGGCTTCACGACGCAGCAGTGGCAGCAGTTCCTGCGCGCGCTCCCGCCGTCGCTCACGAAGGAGCAGCTCGCCGCGCTCGACGCGCAGTTCGGCCTCTCCGAACGCGGCAACAGCGAGGTCCTCTTCGCGTGGCTCGTCCAGTGCGTCGCATGGCGGTACGAGCCGGGCTTCGCTCCGCTCGAACGTTTCCTCACGTCGCAGGGCCGCCGGAAGTTCCTGAAGCCGCTCTATCAGGAGCTGGCGAAGAGCGACTGGGGCCGCGCGCTGGCGAAGCGGATCTACGAGCGCGCGCGCCCGACCTACCACGCCGTCTCGCGCGACACCATCGACGAGCTGTTGCAATGGGGGAAGTGACGGGCGCGAAGGCGGCGCGGCAGCTCGACGTCGCGGTCGTCGCCGATCGGACCGCGAGCTGGGCGGCGGAGCAGTCGGGGGTCCCGCTGGTGCGCGAGCTGCGCCTCCACTGGCGCGGCCGCTAGCCGCTGCGCGACGCGGTCGTCGGGCTCGCGATCGAGCCGGGGCTCGCGCCGGCGCGTGCGATCCCGCTGCCGGAGATCGAGGCGGGCGGGACGCTCACGCTGCGCCACCCCGATCTCGCCTTCGATCCCGTCAAGATCTGTGAATTGCGCGAACGCGCCCACGCGACGCTGATCGTCGGCGTGAGCGCCGCCCAGCAGACGCTCGCCCATGTCGAGACACCCCTCGACGTGCTGGCGATGAACGAGTGGGACGGCGACCGCCTCGCCGAGCTCGCGGCGGCGTTCGTACTGCCCGACGACCCCGCGGTCGAGGAGGTGCTCCGGCGCGCGCGCTCGCGCAAGCCCGATCTGTTCGGTGACCTCGCGAGCGTGGAGGCGATCGCGGCCGCCTTCCAGGAGCTCGCCGCCGGCTGGAAGGTCGTCCCGGCGGGCGCGCTGCTCCGCTTCCCCTCCGTCGTCTTCGCGCAGAAGCAGGCGAGCGACTTCGAGCTCGCGCTGTTGTTCGCCGCGCTCTTCGAGCGGGCGGGGCTCGGCGCGTGGGTCGTCCGTTTCGACGGGCGCACCTGCGCCGGCGCGTGGCTCGAGGAGGACCACCTGCCGGTCGCGGCGACCGACGATCCGGGGATCGTCACGAAGCTCGTCGCTTCGGAGCGCGTCGTCCTGTTCGATCCGACGCGCCTCGTCGCGTCGACGGCGCCCTTCTCCGCCGCCGTCGACGCCGCGCAGGCGCGCCTCGACGACCGCGACGCCTTCGAGCTCGCGCTCGACGTGCGCGCGGCGCGGCTCGCGAGGATCCGGCCGCTGCCGATCCATGGGTCGCGCCTGGACGGCGCGTGGGGATCGCGCCTGGACAGCGAGCGTGGGCCGCGTCCGGAAGCGGTTCGGCCGGCACCGGCGACTGCCGCGCCCGCGACGGCGCGCGTGCGCACGCGCGTCGACCGCTGGAAGGAGCAGCTGCTCGACCTCACGCTGCGCAACCGGCTCCTGAACTTCCTCCCGTCGCGGAGCCGCACGCTCGCGCTCGACCTGCCCGACCTCGGCGACCTCGAGGACCGGCTGCAGGCGCGGCCGCTCGCGATCGCGGCGCAGGTGGCGCTCGGCGGCGCCGACCCGCGCGCGCGCGAGCTCGTGCTCGAGCGCACGCCGGAAGGCGAGCGGCGCCGCGCGCTGCGCGACCGGCTCGATCGCGGCGAGCTGCCGACGAAGCACGACGCCGCCGACCTGCAGCGCCGCCTCGTGATGCTCTGGCGGGAAGCGCGTCGTGAAGTCGAGGAGACCGGCACCAGCACGCTCGAGCTCGCGCTCGGGATGCTGCGCTGGCGGCCGCCCAACCGCGTCGCGACCGGCCACGCCGACGGGAGCTGCCTCGCCCCGATCCTGCTCGTCCCGGTCGAGCTGGCGCGGCGCGCCAGCGGGAACGGCTACGAGCTGCGGCTGCGCGACGACGAGCCGCGCGTGAACGAGACGCTGCTCGAGAAGCTGCGCGCCGAGCTCGACCTCGAGATCCCCGGGCTCGATCCACTGCCGACCGACGAGCGCGGCATCGACGTCGGCGCGGTGATCAAGGCGTTCCAGGGGGCGCTCGCGCGCCAGCGCGGCTTCGACGTGGTCGAGGAGGCGCACGTCGCCTTCTTCTCCTTCACCAAGTTCCTGCTCTGGCGCGACCTCGTCGACCACGAGCCGGAGCTCCTGCGCCACGACCTCGTGCGCCACCTCGTGCACGGCGACCGCGGCAAGGAGCTCCTGGCCGGCGAGCCGTTCGTCGAGCCGCGCGAGCTCGACCGCGAGCGGCCGCTCGGCGCGAGCCGCCTCGTGCTCGACGCCGATGCGAGCCAGCGCGTCGCGATCGACGCCGCGCTGCGCGGCCGCTCGTTCGTGCTGCAGGGGCCGCCCGGCACCGGCAAGTCGCAGACGATCGCCAACCTGATCGCCGAGTGCCTCGCCGCCGGCAAGCGCGTCCTCTTCGTGGCGGAGAAGCAGGCGGCGCTCGAGGTCGTCGCGCGCCGTCTCGAGCGGGTCGGCCTCGGCGACCTCTGCCTCGAGCTCCATTCGCAGAAGGCGAGCAAGCGCGAGGTGATCGCGGAGCTTGCGTCGCTGCTCGATCCGCCGCGCGTGCGCGGACCGGCCGCGGTGGAACGGGGCGAGCGCGCGCAGGAGGTCGCCGACCTCGCGACGAAGCTCAGCGCGTACGCCGACGGGCTCCATCAGCCGACGCCGCTCGGTCGCTCCCACTTCGAGTGCTTCGAGCGGCGCCTCGAGCTCGCGGACGCGCCGCGGCTCGACCTCGAATGGGGCGACGTGCTCGCGGTCGACGCGGCGACCTTCACGCAGCGCACGCAGGCGGTCGCGGCGCTCGCCGACGCGGCGGCCGCGGTCGGCGATCCGGAGAAGAGCGCGTGGCGCGCCTGCCGGCCGGTCGAATGGACGCCGCTCACGCAGCAGTCGATCGAGCAGGCGCTCGCGCGTTTCGCGAAGGCGACGACGGCGCTCGGCGACGCGGTCGCGCCGCTCGCCGCCGCGTTCGCCCTGCCCGCCGAGCTGCCGCTCGCCGCGCTGCCGGCCCTGGTCGCGCTCGCCGACCTCGCGGCGGCCGGCGCGCCGAAGGGCGGCTGGGAGCTGCTCGAGCGCGCCGACCTCGACGCTGCGCTCGCACGGATCGACGCGGACGCGCTGCGCGCCGAGGAGGTCGCCGAGCTCTCGAACGACGTCACGCAGCACTTCGAGGAGGGCGTGTACGCGCTCGACCTGCGGGCGCTGCACGACGCCTTCGTCCGCCGTGGCGGGAGCATCGCACCGATTCGCTGGCTCGCGTTGCGCGGGCCGCGCCGCGCGCTGGCGTCCGTCGCGCGCGGTCCGCTGCCGGAGACCCCGCGGATCGTGCGGGCGCTCGAAGCCGCGCTGCGCGTGCGCGACGCGCGGCGCGAGATCGAGGCCGAGCGGCCGTTCCTGAGCGAGCTCTTCGGCGCTGCCGCAGCTGCCGCCGGCACCGATGCCGGGATGCTGAACGCGGCCGCCGACTTCGCGCGCCGCTGGCGCGCCGCGGCCGCCGAAGTCGCGAAGCAATCGAAGCCGGTGAAAGAGGCGAAGGACGCGGGAGCGGCTCCGAAGCTCCGCGCGCTCGAGCCGAGCGCCGCGGCGCCGCTCGCCGCCGCGCTGCGCGCGGCGCACGACGAGTTCGGCCTCGCGCGCGTGCAGGCGCAGGCGCTGCTGCGCTTCGACGACTCCGCGTTCGCGGCCCCGATGCGGCTCGCCGACGTCGCGACCGGGGTCGCGGCGTGGCGCGCCGGGCTGCCGGAGCTGCGCGACTGGACGCGCTACACGCACGCGCGCGCGGCGGCCGAGGCGGCCGGGCTCGCGCCTTTCGTCGCCGCGGCGCTCCACGCCGGGATCGCGCCGGAGCGCTGGCCCGCGACGGCGGAGCGCTCCTTCCTCGAGGCGTGGATCGTGCGCTCGCTCGATGCGCGGCCGGAGTTCAAGGGGTTCGACGCGCGCGACCACGAGCGGCGCATCGCGGAGTTCCGCGCCGCCGACGTGGCGTGGATCGCGGAGAACGGGCCGCGCCTCGCGCATGCGCTGCGGCGCGCGGCGACGCCGGCCGGCAGCGCGGCCGCGGTCGCCGAGTCGGAGGTCGGGCTGCTCAAGCGCCAGTCGGTGCTCAAGCGCCGCCACCTTCCCGTGCGTCGATTGCTGGCGGAGCTGCCGAACCTGCTGCCGCGGCTGAAGCCCTGCCTCCTGATGAGCCCGCTCTCGATCGCGCAGTACCTGCCGCCCTCGTCGCGGAAGTTCGACGTGGTCGTCTTCGACGAGGCGTCGCAGATCACGGTGCCCGACGCGGTCGGCGCGCTGGCGCGCGGCACGCAGGTGGTCATCGTCGGCGACTCGCGGCAGCTCCCGCCGACTTCTTTCTTCACGGTGCAGACGACGGGCGAGGACGAAGGCGGCGCGTCCGACGAGGCGGAGCCGGAGCTGCCGCGCACCGAGGAGGTGGAGAGCATCCTCGACGAGTGCGTGGCGGCGAACCTGCCGCAGCTCACGCTGCGGTGGCACTACCGCAGCCGGCACGAGCAGCTGATCGACTTCAGCAACCGCCACTACTACGAGGGCCGGCTCCAGACCTTCCCGTCGGCGTGGACCGACCGCGCGCGCTTCGGCGTCTCGCTCGAGCGCGTCGACGGCGTCTTCGACCGCGCGCGCTCGCGCACCAATCGCGCGGAGGCGGAGGCGATCGTGGCGTGGGTCGTGGCGGCGTTGCGCGACCCGGCGCGGCGCGCGCGCTCGATCGGCGTCGTCACCTTCAACTCGCCGCAGCGCGAGCTGATCCTCGACCTGCTCGACGCCGCCCGCGCCGAGCACCCCGAGATCGAGCCCTGGTTCTCCGAAGCCGCGCCCGAGCCGGTCTTCGTCAAGAACCTCGAGAACGTCCAGGGCGACGAGCGCGACGTCATGCTCTTCTCGATCACCTACGGGCCCGACGCGCGCGGCCGCATCCTGATGAACTTCGGGCCGCTCAACGTCGACGGCGGCGAGCGGCGCCTCAACGTCGCGATCACGCGCGCCCGCGAGCAGCTCGTCGTCTTCTCGTCGCTCGACGCCGACGCGATCGACCCGTCGCGGACGCGCGCGGTCGGCGTCGACCACCTGCGCCGCTTCCTCGAGTACGCGGCCGGCGAGAAGGGCAAGGGAACCGCGAAGGGCGGCGACGCGCCGGCCTCGCTCGGGCCGCTCTCCGCCGCCGTCGCCGACGCGCTCGCCGAGCACGGCCTCACGCTCGAGGCGGGCGTCGGCGCGTCGCGCCTGCGCGTCGACCTCGCGTGTCGCGACGCGCAATCGGACCGCTACGTCGCCGGCATCCTGAGCGACGGGCCGGGCTACGGCGCCGGCGAGACGGCGCGCGACCGCGACCGGCTGCGCGACGCCGTGCTCGAAGGGCTCGGCTGGCGCCTCGCGCGCGTCTGGTCGACCGAGTGGATCGTCGATCCGCAGCGCGAGCTCGCGCGGCTGCGCGCACGGCTCGATGCGCTGCGCGCCGCGCCGCCCGCGGCCGCGGGCGCGGGCGCCAACGCGCAGCTCGCGACCGACGCTACGGACGCGGCGGCGTCCGACGCCGCGGATCCGGGTGACGACGAGGACGCGCCGGTCGAAGCGGCGCCGGAAGACGCGGCGCCGGCCGCGCCCGATTCGCTGGTTTCTCCCGAGCCGTGGACGCCCTACGTCGCGCCGGTCGAGCCGCCGCGCGCTCCGGCCGACCTCGCCAACGCCGCGTCGGCCGCGTCCCTGCTCGCCAATATCGTCCGTGAAGAGGGGCCGATCCACGAGGAGCCGGCGTACCGGACGCTCGCCGCGCTCCATCGCGTCGCGCGCCTCACGCCGGCCGTCGCGGCCGAGTGCACGAAGGTCGCCGAGGCGGCCGCGGCGCGCGGCGCGCTCGCGCGGAGAGGCGAGTTCCTCTGGCCGATCGGCGTCGATCCGGAGCATGCGCCGCTGCGCGGCCCCGCCGCCGACGGCCGCGTCCGCCACGCGCCGCACGTCCCGATCGAGGAGCGCGCCGCCGCCGCCGAGCGCGTGCTCGCCGCCAACGTCGCGCTGCCGCGCGGCGACCTCGCGCGCGCCGCCGCGAAGCTCTGCGGCTACGCACGCGCGACCGAGCGCGTCGCGGCGCTCTTCGACGAGGGGGTGCAGTGGCTCCTCGACCGCGGCCGCGCCGTGTCTGAAGGCGGGCGCGTGCGCGTGCCGTGACGCGGGCTCACTGCTTCGCGAACTGCGCGAACGTCACGCATTGGCCGTCCGGATCGCGCACGCCGATCTCGCGCGCGCCGTAGAAGGTCGAGCGCTCCTCGAAGGTCTTCGGCGCGCCGGCCAGCGCCTTCCGGAACGGCGCGAGGTCCTCGACCTCGATGAAGAGCGCCGCCTTGCCGATCTCGTGGGCGAGCGTCGGGACGTCGGCGAGCACGCTCGCGCGGCTCTGCAGCATGAGCTCGACCGGGCCGTGGTTCAGGATCACGAAGCCGAGCTTCTCGCCGTGCGGCACCTCGACCCCCTTCGTGAAGCCGACCTTTCCGACCCAGAACGGCAGACACTCCTCGATCGAATCGACGACCAGCACGGGCGTGAGCTTCTTCATGGCGGTCCTCCGGTTCCGGCGCGACCGTCGCGCCGAGGAGTTGCAGGTTCGCGCGGCGCCGCGAACCCGTCTTGGAGATTTGGAGCGTCAGCGTGCAGCTCAGCGCGGATCGGCTCGCCACGCGCCCGGCGTGCGGCCGGTCAACGCTACCAGCTCGCCGGTCAGGTGCGGTTGGTCGGCGTAACCGCACGCGAGCGCGACGTCGACGAGCGGCGGGGCGGGTCGCCGCGCGAGGTGCTGGCGGGTGAGGCCGAGCTGCGCGGCGAGCGCGGCGACGGAGGTCTCGGGCGCGGCGGCGCGCACGGCGCGCGCGAGCGCGACCGCGCGCGTCGCGACGCGCGCGCCGTCGCGCCAGGCGTCGGAGAGGTCGACCTGCGCGTCGACCCACTCGTCGAGCGGGGCGTCGAACCAGACGGCGGCGGCGCCCGGCCGGAAACGGACGGCGACGAAGTCGTGCGCCTCCGCGTCGTCGACGAGCTCCGCGCGCGTCATCGGGCCGACCACGAAGGCGCGCGGCCGCGCGCCGGCGACGTCGACGATCACGTCGGCGCAGCCGTCGGGCAGGACGCGCGTCGGGTTCGCTGCGCCGCCCGCGCCGCGCGCGCTCGTCCAGAAGCGGTCGACGAGGGGCGCGAGCTCCGCCGGTGGCCCATGCTCGACGAAGTGCGACACGGCTTCCTCCGCCGCGAAGGCCCTCGGCGCGACTACCAGCGATGGTACGCGGGGTGGCCCGGCTTGACCGCGACGAAGGTGCCGCGGCAGGTCGCGGTGACCTTGCCGCCCGCCTCGAGCTCGGCCTCGACGACGGCGCGATCCTCGCCCGACTCGACCACCCGTGCCCGCAACGTGATCGGCCCGTCGACCGGCGTCGGGCGCTTGAGCTTCACGGCGAAGTCGGCGGTCACGGTGCAGGGGGGCGCGCTCTCGCCCCTCTTCTTCATCAGGTGGATCGCCGCGCACCAGTTGCCGTGGCAGTCGAGCAGCGCGCCGGTGATGCCGCCGTTCAGCATCCCGGGGAACGCCTGGTGGTGCGGCTCCGCGCGCCACTCGGCGACGAAGCCGCCGTCGGGCGTCTCGAAGCTGCGGATGTGGAGGCCCTTCTCGTTCGCGGGCCCGCAGCCGAAGCAGATGTTGGTCGGCGCATAGCGCTCCTGCACGCTCGGGTTCGACTGGTTCACGGGGTTCATGCGCGGCTCACTCGAGGTTCGCGGCCGCTTCGGCGCCCGCCGTTCCGGACGCGTCCGCGCCGTCGGTGAACGTGCGGCCGTAGCGGCGGCGGTAGGTCGCCGCGATCACGCCTGCGACGGCGAGCACGCCGGCCGACGCGAAGAACGGCTTGCTCGGCCCCATCGCGAAGAAGATCCCGGCGACCGGCGGACCGACGACGCGCGCGAGGCTCGCCGCCGACTGGCTCATGCCGAGGTAGGCGCCCTGCTTGTCTTTCGGTGATGCGCGGGAGATCAGGCCGGCGACCGACGGGTTCGTGAGGCCGAAGCCGAGCGGCATGACCAGGCAGCCGACGATCACGAAGGGCCAGCTCAGCAGGCCGCCGGCGACGCCGATGATCGCGAGCGCGACGCCGAGGATCAGCGGGCCGGCGATCGCGAGCTTCGTCTCGCCGAACCTCGGCACGAGGCGCCGGATCAGTCCGCCCTGGATCACCGCCGAGATGATCCCGATCGCGAAGAGGTAGGTGCCCGCGTAGGGCGCGGCGTCGAGCACCTGGTCGAGCGACGCCTTCTCGATCGGCCGGTCGAGCCCGAACTTGTCGGGGAAGCGCGCCAGCCCGAAGCGCGTGAACATCGCCTCGAAGCAGGAGAAGGCGAAGAGGTTCATGAAGTTGAGCAGCATCAGGACGCCGATGCGCCCGTTCGTGAACGCGTCCCGGAGCTGCGCCACGCCGAAGATGCGGGACGCCGCGGCGGCGTGGCGCACCGGCTCGGGCAGCTTCAGGAACCCGAACAGCGCCGCCGAGAGCGAGAGCGCCGCGGCGAGGTAGCCCGGCATCGCGGGCAGCACGGTCGAGCCGGCCGCGTGCCGGGTCAGGAGCCCGCCCAGCAGCGGCCCGAAGGTGAAGCCGAGCCCGAACGCCGCCCCGATCAGCCCCATCCCCTTGGCGCGGTCCTTCTCGGTCGTGACGTCGGCGATGTAGGCCTGCGCGGAGGAGATGTTGGCGCCGAAGAACCCGGCGAGCAGCCGCGCGGCGTAGAGCATCGCCATCGAGGTCGCGCGCGCGAAGAGCAGGTACGCGATGGCGGTGCCGACGAGGCCGCCGATCAGCACGGGGCGCCGGCCGATGCGGTCGGAGATGCGGCCCCAGAGCGGCGCGAAGAGGAACTGCATCCCCGAGAAGCACGAGAAGAGCAGCCCGAGCTCGAGCTCGCTCGCGTCGAAGTACTTGCTGTAGATCGGGAGCAGCGGGATCACGATCCCGAAGCCGAGCAGGTCGATGAACACCGTCAGGAAGATGAACAGCAGCGGTGATCGCGCGGGCTTCGGTCCGGAATTCATGGGGCGGGGAGTATAGGGCGGTCGCGCGCGCGCCACGGCTACACTCCGCGCCCCGAGCAAGGCGAGCCCCGCCGTCGCTCGCATCGGACGGTGACACCATCGCGCACGGCGCAACCATCGGCGGCAGACTCTTCACGGCGCTCGTGGCGCAGCAGGTCGAGTCGCCCGCTCCGGCCGGATCCGCACCGGCGCTGTCCGAGCCGGGCGTGTTCGGCGGCTCGCCGCTGCTCTGGTCGGGCTTCTTCCTGGTCGTGCTCGGCCTGCTCTTCGTCGACCTGTGCGTGCTGCACCGCAAGTCGGAGACGCCGCGGCTGCGCGACGTGGCCGTGACGGGCGCGGTCTGGGTCGGGCTCGCGCTCGCGTTCGGCATCGGCGTCGCCTGGCGGATGGGGGCGCGCCCGGCGCAGGAGTTCCTGACCGGCTACGTCGTCGAGCTCTCGCTCTCCTTCGACAACCTCTTCGTCTTCCTCGTGCTGTTCCGCTTCTTCAAGGTCGAGCCGAAGCACCAGCGGCGCGTGCTTTTCTGGGGGATCCTCGGCGCGCTCGTCCTGCGCGGCGTCTTCATCGTGGCGGGGGCGGCGCTGCTCGAGCGCTTCGACTGGCTCGCCTACCTGTTCGGCTTCTTCCTCCTCTTCACGGGCGTCAAGCTCTTCCGCGGCGAGTCGGCCGAGTTCGACCCCGAGAAGAGGGGGGCGCTGCGGCTGGTGCGCCGCTTAGTCCCGGTGAGCTCGCAGCCGCACGAGGGGCGCTTCTTCGTTTCCGAGAACGGGAAGCGCGTGGCGACGTCGCTCTTCCTCTGCCTCCTCTCGGTCGAGCTCTCCGACGTCGTCTTCGCGGTCGACTCGATCCCGGCGATCTTCGGGATCACGCTCGACCCGTTCATCGTCTACACGTCGAACGTCTTCGCGATCCTCGGGCTGCGCAGCTTCTTCGCGCTCCTCGCGATCCTGATCAGCGCGTTCCGCCACCTCCACTACGGGCTCGCGTTCGTGCTCACGTTCATCGGCGTGAAGATGCTGTTGCCGCTGTTCGACGTGCACGTCGGGGTCGGCACTTCGTTGAGCGTCGTGCTCGGCGCGATCGCCCTCTCGATCGTGACGAGCCTGTTGCGGCCGCCGAAGCCGCCCGAAGCGCCTCCCGCCGGCTGAGCGGCGCTCTCAGCGGTCGGGCGCGGTCGCGAGCAGCTGCTCGCCGAAGGTCCAGACGCCGGGCCCGAAGTCGACCTCGACGGTGAACGGCCGCTGCGCGTCGAACGCAGAGGGGAGCCAGACCATCGCCGACGTCGACGTGGCGGTCACGCCGCCCTGCACGATGCGGATCGAGAAGGTCGGCGTGCCGGTCCCCGCGAGGTCGGTGGTCGGATGGATCGGCACGAAGAGGAGCGCGACGCGGCCGGCGGTCGCGCGCAGCGCGCCGTCGGGCTCGTACGTCCGTCCCCGCTTCGCGGCGCCGGCGCCCTTCGCATCGGGGCGGCACTCGAAGCGCAGGTTCTTCGCCGATTCGAAGCGCGTGGCGCCGCCCGCGACGACGGTCGGATCCTCGCGGCCCGCGACCTCGCGCGCCTTCGGCAGCGGCCAGACGTCCATCGATCCGGTGAGGAGCAGCGAGAGGTCGACGTCCTCGCCATCGCACGTCGCGTCGAGCTTCGCGACCGCCTCGGCCGCGACCGCGGCGAGCGGCGTGAACGTGTCGCCGTCCATGATCGGGAGCTGCTTCTCGTCGACGTCGAGCACGCACTTCGCGCCGAAGGCGTCGCCGAGTTTCGCGGCGAGGTCGAGCGCGCGCTCCGCCTTGACGTTGCCGCCCATCGAGTTGCCGCACGTGATCGGGATCTCGGGGACGACACGCCCGCCCTTCGCCTCGGGCTGCCTCACCAGCTTCGAGCGCCAGAACCAGTTCGACCGCCTCCCGTCGAGCTCGCGTGCGAGCACGGCGAGCACGGCCGCCTCGCGCGGGCGCGCGGCCGCCGGCTTCGCGTCGCGCGGCGGCGGCGGCGCCGAAGCCGGTGAAGCGGGGGGAGCCGGGGGAGGAGCCTGACCGACAGCGAGGGGGCTCGCGACGGCGAGCGCGACGACGGACGCGACGGCGGACGTGAAGCCGGCGAACGGGAAAGAGATCCGGAGGGGCCTTCTCACGGGCGGCACTCCACGCGGCGAGGCTCGGCTCGCCGGGTCCGGGCGCGGACGCGCAGGTGTAGCCGCGTGCCGCCTCGCGGGAAACGGCCGATTCGCGCCGCGCCGTAACGCCGATCCACGGCGACGGTCGTAAGGGGGCCCCCCGAGGAACACGCCCGCACGCTCTGCGGCGGGCAGCAGCGGAGCTCCCGATGGAATCCCGATTCGTCCGCTCGAAGTGGATGGTGATCGCCGCGGCGGCGGCCGCCGCCGTGCTCGGCGTCGCGATGGCGCGCGGTGGCGACGACGGCGCGAAGAAGGGAGCGAAGCTCGACTACGACGGCGGCGTCACCTGCTACGTGCGCGTCACCGACCTCGACCGCTCGATCCGCTGGTACCGCGAGACGCTCGGCCTCGAGGTGCTCTTCAAGGTCGACTCGATCGGGTGGTGCGAGATGAAGAGCCCCGTCGAAAAGCTGACCTTCGGGCTGCTCAAGTCGGAGAAGGTCGAGGCGGGCGGCGGCGCGACGATCGTGCTCGGCGTGAGGGACGCCGACGCCGCGAGGAGGACGCTCGAGGCGGCCGGCGCGAGGTTCCAGGGGGCGACGATCGTGCACGAGGGCTACGTGAAGCTCGTCCCGTTCTTCGATCCCGACGGCAACCTCTTCACGCTCTCGCAGTCGCTCGAGCCCAAGTCAGGCAAGCCGGAGGGCGGGGTGCGTTGACCGGCGCCGCGCGCAGCGACGAGGAACTCATGTCGGAGGTGCGGGGCGGCGCGCTCGACCGCCTCGCCGAGCTCTTCCGCCGCCACGCGCCGCCGCTGCACGAGTTCTTCCGGCGCCGCGTGCGCGACGCGCCGGCGAGCGACGACCTGGTGCAGGAGACCTTCCTGCGCGTGCTGCAGTACCGCCGCAGCTGGCGCGGCGAGGGGAGCTTCGCCGGCTGGCTGTTCCGCCTCGCTTCCAACTTGATGCGCGACCGGAGCGCGCGCGCGGGCCGCGAGGGCGAACGGTCGGAGCCGGCGGATCCGTCGGATCCGGCGGCGACCGCCGCACGCGACGGCGCGCGCCCCGACGCGTCGCTCGCGTGCGCGGAGTCGGCCGCGCGGCTGCACGCGGCGCTCGCGCAGCTCGAGCCCGACGCGCGCGCGCTCGTCGCGATGCGCTGGTTCGAAGGGGTCGACGCCGACGCGATCGGGCGGCGCCTCGGCTGCACGGCGGGCGCGGCGCGCGTCCGCCTTCATCGCGTCCATGCGCGTCTGCTCGATGCCTACTGCCGCAGCCGCGCGCCCGAGGCGTCCGCGCATGCCGCCGATTCCGCCAGGAGCCATCCATGAACTGCGATCAGTTCCGGGAGGCGCTCGCCGCCGACCTCGACTTCGAGCCGGCGCGGCGCGACGAGGCGGTCGCGCACGCGGCAGGCTGCGCGGCGTGCCGCGCGCTCGCCGACGCGGCCGAGTGGCTGCGCCGCGACCTCGAGCTCGAGCGCGAAGTGGTGGCGACGGCGGCGGACGCGGTCGAGGGCGAGGCGCCGGCGCGCCACTTCGACCTCGTGCTTGCCGCGTGGCGCAGCGCCGCGGCCGAAGCGAGCGGCGATCGCGGCGCGCGCCGGTGGCGACGCGTCGCGGCGGCGCTGCTCTGGATGGCGATCGGGGCGGCAGGGGGAGGGTTCGCGGTGAATCGATGGGCGCCGCCGCGCGCGGCGCTGCCGGTGTCCGAGCCGGTCGACGACTCGCCGCGCTTCTTCCTCGCGATGCTCGAGCGCTTCTCGAAGTCGCTCGCACCGCCGCCGACGGCCCCCGCGTCGGCCGACACCGAGGAGCGGATCGTCGGCGAGTACGTCGCGTGGGCGCGCTCGATGCACGAGCGCGGCATCCTGGTCGACGCGGACCGCCTGAGCGACGAGTCGTACGCCTACCTGCACGTGCGCGGCGGGAAGATCGTGGTGGAGGACGACCTGCTCGACGGCGGCAGCCACCTCGGC
>DAINBU010000089.1:942-21363 GCA_036732755.1 Planctomycetota bacterium | reverse complement strand
GCCAGGCCGAGTTCGTGCGGATCCCCGATGCGATGGTGAACCTCGCGCCGATCTCCGACGACCTCACGGACGAACAGGTCCTGATGTGCCCCGACATCATGAGCACGGGCTTCGGCGGAGCGGAGAGCGGCGCGATCCGGATCGGCGACACGGTCGCCGTCTTCGCGCAGGGCCCGATCGGCCTGTGCGCCGCGATCGGCGCGAAGCTGTCGGGCGCGACGCGGATCATCACGGTGGACGGCGTGAAGGAACGGCTGGAGATGTCGCGCCGGCTCGCGGCCGACCTCGCGATCGACTACCGGGAGCACGATCCGGTGGCGGCCATCCTCGAAGCGACCGGCGGTCGCGGCGTGGACGTCGCGATCGAGGCGCTCGGGACGCCGGAGACGTTCGAGAGCTGCCTGCGCGTGCTGCGTCCGGGCGGGACGCTCTCGAGCCTCGGCGTCTACTCCGGGAAGCTCGCCCTGCCGGTGGACGCCTATGCCGCGGGGCTCGGCGACCATACGATCGTCTCGACGCTGTGTCCCGGCGGCAAGGAGCGCATGCGCCGGCTGCTGGAAGTGCTGCGGTCGGGCCGGACGGACCTCCGGCCGCTCGTCACGCACCGATTCACGCTCGACCGGATCGAGGAGGCGTACGAGCTCTTCGGCCACCAGCGAGACGGCGTGCTCAAGGTCGCGATCCGGCCCGCCATCTGCCAGGGAGGACGTCCATGAAGATCCACTGCGACGGCTGCGGGAAGGTCCTCGATCAGAAGACCGCGCTCGAGCGGACCTGGGACGGCGAGACCTTCGCGTTCTGCAGCGAGGCGTGCGCGCGTTCGGGGAGCCACCTCTCCAGCGACATTTATGCGGACGAGGACGGCGGCGGGGTCGGCCCGATTGCCCCCGGCGACGTCGACGAGACCCCAACGAGAGAGCCGAGATGGCCACCGCATCGAAGCTGAACCACCGCCGGATCCTGGTCGTCGACGACGAGCTCGCGCTCCGCAAGAGCCTGAAGGAGCGGCTCGAGGAGGAGGGGGCCACGGTCGAGACCGCCGATTCGGTCGCGACGGCGCGCAAGGCCCTCTCCGAGGGCGACTGGGACCTGGTCGTCCTCGACCATCGGCTCCCGGACGGGACGGGGCTCGGGCTGCTCGAGGAGCAGAAGCGCGCGGGGACGACCGCCGCCTTCGTGATGATGACGGCCTATTCGTCGACCCAGAACGCGGTGCGCGCGATCAAGATCGGCGCGACCGACTACCTCTTGAAGCCGTTCGACCTCGACGAGCTCGTCCTCGTCGCCGGCACGGCGCTCGAGAACGTCGCGCTGCGCGTCGAGGTCGACCGGCTGCGCGCGCGCGAGCGGTCCGGCCCCGACAGCATCGTCGGCGACAGCCCGTCGACGCGGGAGCTGCGCGACTTCGTGCGGCGAGTGGCGCAGAGCGGCGCGCGGACGATCCTGATCACCGGCCCGAGCGGGACCGGCAAGGACGTGGTCGCGCGCGCGATCCACTTCGCGAGCCCCGAAGCCGAGCGCCCCTTCCTGAACATCACCTGCACCGCGATCCCGGAGGCGCTGCTCGAGAGCGAGCTCTTCGGCCACGAGCGGGGCGCGTTCACCGACGCGAAGCAGCAGAAGCGCGGCCTCATCGAGGAGGCCGACGGCGGCACCGTGTTCCTCGACGAGATCGGCGACATGCCGCTGTCGCTGCAGGCCAAGATGCTGCGCTTCCTCGAGTCGAAGTCGTTCCGGCGCATCGGCGGACTGCGCGAGATCAAGGTGGAAGTGCGCGTGATCGCGGCGACGCACCGCAACCTGCCGGACGCCATCGCCGCCGGGACCTTCCGGGGCGACCTCTACTACCGGCTGAACGTCATCCCGATCGAGATCCCGCCATTGAAGGACCGGCCGGGCGACGTGGCGCCGCTGCTCGACCACTTCGTGCAGCAGTACGCGCGCGAGATCAAGAAGGAGGTGCGGGGCTTCGACGCCGAGGCGCGGGCGCTCCTCGCGAAACACGCCTGGCCGGGCAACGTCCGCGAGCTGCGCAACTGCGTCGAGCGGGCGGTCCTGCTCGCGACCGGCGCGACGCTCACGGTCGCCGACCTCCCTCCCGACGTCCGCCGCGTCGCGACGCTCGTTCCCGCGAGCGACGGTGCGGCCGGCGGCATCGCCCTGCCGGCGGGGGGCGTCGTGCTCGACGACCTGCTGAAGAGCCTGCTCGACCAGGCGCTCCTGCGCTGCGGCGGGAACAAGAGCCGCGCGGCGGAGCTGCTCGGGATCCACCGCGACCAGGTGCGTTACTGGGTGAAGAAGTACGAGCTCGAGCGCTGGGTGCGGCGCGCCGCGAGCCCGGCGGGCGACACCCATGACGAGGCATGAGCTGCTCGAGATCCTCCCCGTCCGCGAACTCGTCCGCGTGCTGATCGTCGACGCCCATCGCGACTTCGCGGAGAACCTGAGCGAGTTCGGGCGCCTGAACGGACTCGCGCCGGTGATCTGCGGCACCTGCGGCGAGGCGCGCCAGCGGATCGTCGCGGAGGCCTTCGACGTCGCCATCGTCGACCAGCGCCTGCCCGACGGGCTCGGCATCGAGCTGCTCGCGGACCTGCGCGCGAGCTGTCCGGACGTCGTCACGATCGTCGTCACGGCGTCGGTCTCGCTCGACGACACGCTCGCGGCGCTCCACCAGGGCGCGTTCGCCTTCATGGCGAAGGACTGCGACCCCGACGAGCTGCTGGCCGCCATCGCGCGCGCCGCGGAGAACGCGAAGCTGCGCCGCGAGAACCGCGGCCTGCGCGACCTGCACGAGACGATCCTGCGCGCGCTGCCCGACCTGCTGCTGCTGATCGACGACTCCCTGCGGATCGTGAGCGCGAGCCGGCAGCACGCGCTCCTCTGCCCGGGCGGGACCGCGGCGGCCGTCGGACGACCCGTCCACGACGTCGTCGCGCCGTCCCTGCGCGAGCGCTTCGACTTCGGCGAGCTGCTGCGCGAGGCGCGCGTGAAGTCGGGGGAGACCGAGCGCACCATCGAGGTGCGCGACGCCGCGGGACGGCTCTGGATCCTCGGATTGCGCGCGATCCCGCTGCCGGCGGAGGCGAGCCCGCTCACGCTCGTGCGCGTCGTCGACCTCACCGACCGCATCGAGCTCGAGCGCCAGCTGACGGACGCGCAGCACCTCGCGACGCTGGGGCGGATGGTCTCCTCGATCGCGCACGAGGTCCGCAACCCGCTCGCGGGGATCCGTGCGCTCGCGCAGCTCCTGCAGCGCCGCTTCAAGCACTCTCCCAACGACCACGAGAGCGCGACCGAGATCCTCGGGCTGACCGACCGGATGCACGCGACGCTCTCCGACCTCCTCGAATTCGCCCGGCCGGGAGGGCGGCGCGAGGAGACGATCGACCTCGTGGCGCTGGTCGAGTCGCTGCAGAAGGAGGCGCTGCGCTGGCCTTTCGCGAAGGGGCGCCGCATCGAGTTCGTGCGGGTGGGCGACCGGCCGCTGCAGCTCGTGGCCGCCCCGGAACGCGTGTTCGGCGCCATCGAGAACCTGGTCCAGAACGCACTGCACGCCGTGGCGACGGACGGGCGCGTACGCCTCACCCTGGCCGACTCCGACCGCGGCTGCGAGCTCACGGTCGAGGACGACGGGCCGGGGATCGCGGCCGACGTCCTGCCGCGCCTGTTCCAGCCGTTCTTCACCACGAAGACGCGCGGAACGGGGCTCGGCCTCTCGATCGTGAAGTCGACGGTCGAGTCGCTCGGCGGGTCGATCGAGGTCGACCGCTCGCGCGACCTCGGCGGCGCGCGCTTCCGCCTGCGCCTACCGCTGAAGGAATCCTGAGCCGGACGACGGCCGGGAAGCGCGATCCGGTTCAGCTCGGTACGCCGCCCGCCGCTTCCTCCTGAGGCAGGTGGAGCGTGAACTGCGCGCCGCGACCGGGGGTCGAGGCCACCGTGAGCCGGCCGCCATGAGCCTCGACGAGGTCGCGGCTGATCGAGAGTCCGAGACCCGTGCTGCCCGGTCGCGTCGTGTAGAGCGGCTCGAAGATGTGGGGGAGGTGCTCGGGAGCGATCCCGGGTCCGTCGTCCGAGACGCTGAAAGCGACGCCGGTCGCGTCGCGGCGGGCCGCGACGGTGATGCGGCGGCCCCGTCCCGACTCGCGAATCGCCTGCAGGGAGTTGCGGACGAGGTTGGCGAGGACCTGGCTCAGGTCGCCGGGGTCGAGGCGCGCCGTCGCGTCCTTTGGCGTGCAGTTCGACTCGATCGCGATGCCCGGCGGGCCGTCGTCGACGGCGAGCAGGACGTCCTTCAGGAGGGGGGCGAGCTCCACCGTGCGGACCTGGGGCCGCTTCGAGCGCGCGTAGTCCAGGAGCTGCGTCGACATGAGCGCGGCCTGCTTCGCGCTGCGGCCGATCCGGTCGAGATGGGTGCGCAGGGTCGACCGGAGCTGCGCGACCTCGTGCGCGGCGCCGGGGTGGGCCAGGTTCTTGTCGATCAGGAGCAGGCTCGTGTTGATGACGCCGAGCGGATTCTTCAGCTCCTGTCCGACACCGGCCGCGAGCTGGCCGAGCGCCGCGAGCCGCGCCGACTGGCGCACGCGGCCCTGATGCATCTCGTCGTAGCTCTCGAGCATCACCGTCAATTCGAGGTCGAGCGCCTTCTCGATCGCCGACACGAGCGTGCCGCGATCGACGGAGAGCTGCCGATCGGTCGCGAGCGCGAACCGGACGAGGCCGCACCGGAGGCGGTTCATCGCGAGCGGCATGAAGCGCTGCGGGAGTCCGACCTCCACGTGGCGGCGCCCGATGCGGGCGGCGCGCTCGAACCACTCGTCGTCGTAGGGGCCGTGGAGCAGCCGCGCCAACCAGTCGGCGAGCGAGTGCTTGAGGCGCGCGATCTGCGCCTCGTCAGCGAACACCGCGCGCGCCTCGGGATGCTCGAGGATCACGCGATAGAAGTCCTCGACCAGTTCCGCCTGCATGGTCGGCAGGAGCGGCGCCAGCTGCCGCAGCGCGTCCTCGTCGCGGGCGGTGAAGCCGACGTAGGCGCGCATCTCTTCGACGGCTTTCGACATCCGGGCGAGCGTACGCTTCGACCGGCGCGTCGTCCAAAGCGCCCGACCGGCGAGACGACCCCGACCGCGGCCGCGTTCCCTGGGGGCGTCAGCGCGGCTCCGTCGACGGCAGCACGAAGACCGGGATCGTCGCGATTCGCACGAGCTTCTCGGCGACGCTGCCGAGGAGCAGACGCTGGACTCCGCCGCGTCCGTGCGTCGCCGCGACGATCACGTCGCACTTCTCCTTCGCGGCGTGGTCCAGCAGCGCGCGCGCGACCTGGTGCGATTCGAGGACGGCGGCCCGGGCCCGGACCGCAGGCGGCGCCTTCTTCGCGAGTTCGAGCAGCCTCCCCTCGATCGACGGCCGGATCTCCTGCAGCGACTTGAGCAGGAGCGAGTAGTTGCCGCTGTCCGCGAAGGCGTAGGGCTCTTCGATCACGGTGGCGACGAGCAGCTCCGCGCCGAACTTCTCCGCGAGCGCCACGGCGTGCGGCCACGCCTGCAGCGAGGTCTCCGAGAGGTCGGTCGCGAAGAGGATCCGGCGATAGGGGATGGGCATGACGCGCAGTCTCCGATTCGTCCAGGTCGAGGAGCGCGTGCCGGCGCAACGTCGATGCCGCGAACGCGCGCGAGCGCGACGGACGGCCGGGATGCGATCCGGCCCGCGGCACCCCGCGACGGCGGGAAACCCTCCCCGCGGATCGAGGAAGTTTCGGCGCCGCGACGCGCGCGCCCGCCTCGGCGACGCCGGCACGGGAAGTGTCCATGGCCGGGAGGAACGACACTTCGAGGGCGAACATGAAGACCTACAAGCGTGTCGTCTGCGGCAGTGATTTCAGCGCGGCGTCGGACGAGGCGCTGCGGCAGGCGCTGGCGTACGCGGCCGAGGGATCGCGCGTCACGTTCGTGCACGGGATCGCGTTGCCGATCACGTCGGGCTTCGGCGCGCCGGCGCCCATGATGGCCGCAGTCGTCGACAAGGACGTCCTCGAGAGGGACGCGACGTCGAAGTACCGGGCGCAGCTCGCGCGCGTGAAGGAGGGTGCGGAGCGGACGGCCGAGATCGAGATCGCCTTCGACGAGCCGGGCGCGGCGATCGTCCGCTGCGCCGAGGACCGGCAGGCCGACCTGATCGTCGTCGGTTCGCGCGGCTCGACCGGGCTGCGCCGCATGGTGCTCGGCTCGGTCGCCGAGAGCGTCGTCCGGCACGCGCCCGTTCCGGTGCTCGTGGCGCGGCCGTCGTCGGCGAGCGGGGTCGTGCTGGTCGCCAGCGACCTCTCGGATGCGTCCCGCGCGGCGATCGTCGCGGCGAACGTGGAGGCGAAGCGCCGCGGCGCGAAGCTCACGATCCTCCACTGCATGGACTTCGCCCCCGAGATGATGGCGATGGGCTTCGCGCCGCTCGTGCCTGCCGCGCCGGACGATCCCCGTTCGAGGGTCGCGCAGACCCGGCGGGCGGAGGAGGAGATGCGGTCACAGCTCGCCGGCCTCGGCGTCTCCGGCCAGGGGGTCGTCGATCCCGGAAGCCTGCGCGGAGCCGTTCCGGACGTCGCCGAGCGGCTGAAGGCCGAGCTCGTCGTGGTCGGCGCGCGCGGCCGCGGCAGGCTCGCACGGCTCCTGCTCGGGAGCGTCGCGAAGTCGGTCGTGCGCCACGCCCACTGCTCGGTGCTCGTCGTCCGGTAGTCGGACCCGACGACCCGGGTCATCCACTCGGGAAGGAGAGCCGCCATGCGCGTCAGGGATTTCATGAGCCGGCCCGTCGAGAGCATCAGCATCACCGCCAGTCCGCGCGCAGCGCGCGAGCAGATGTTCCGGCGCAAGATCCGGCACCTGCTGGTCAAGCGCGGCGGAACTCCGTGCGGCACGTTGTCCGATCGCGACATCGCCGTTCCTGCGGGCGGAGGGCCAGCGAGCGGCGGCACCCTCGAACGGCTCGTCGCGCCCTTCCTCGTCACGGTGAATTCTGACGCGACGATGCGCGACGTCGCCAACCTGATGCGTGCGAGGGGCGTCGAATGCCTGCCCGTCGTGGAGCGCGGCACCGTGGTCGGGATCGTGACGATCCACGACGTCCTCGACTTCGTCGGACATGGCCGGTCGACGAGCGCGGGTCGGACGCACCGGGCCGTCCTGCCGAGGCGCGGGCCGCGCGGAGCGCCGCGCTCGGTGCGTTGATCTGCTTCGCTGCGGGTCGCCGTCAGTGCACGGCGACCTGCCAGGCCGCGAGCTGCTCGCCGAGCCAGCTCGCGACGAAGCGCTCCGCGCGCTCCGAAGACCGGTCGTCGAAGAAGCCGTAGCTCCCGCCTGCGACGACCTCCACGCGCGCGTCGCGGCGCGTCGCGGCGGCCGCGACGACCGCCTTGAAGTTGGGATCCTGGTCGCCGATCACCAGCAGGCACGGCACGTCGAGCGTGTCGAGGTCGGAGCGCTGCAGCGGCGGCGAGCTGAGCGCCAGCGCCGCCGGACCGACCTGCCCTTCGAGGGCTGCGAAGAGAGCTCCCCAGGCGCCGAAGGCATGTCCGTAGATCCCGATCCGGCGGCGGTCGATCTCCGGAGCCGACAGGATCCACGTGAACGCGGCGCCGAGATCCCTCGAGCACGGACCCGCCTCACGCAGCAGCGGCAGCGTTCCCGATCGGCACGCCTTCGAGTCGAAGCGCAGCGTCGCGATCCCGCGCTGGCGCAGCCGGGAAGCGAGGCTCGTGATGCGCGCCGAGTCCTTGTGCTCGTCGGCGCCGTGCACGAGCAGGACCGCGGGGAAGGGCCCGGCGCCTTCGGGCAGCTCGAGGGTCGCCGACAGCGTCGCATCGCCGGCGGGGATCGTCACGTGGCGCGACGTGATCGGGCGCGCGTCGTGGAACTGCGCCAGGAGCCGGCAGACGGCGCCCTCGTCGACGACCTCGAGTTTCTCGTAGCAGTCGGCGAGCGACGCGAGCCCGGGCTCGAGCGCGAGGCAGTGCGTTCGCACGCCCTCCTCGACCACTCGCCCCAGCGCCGCCGGACTGGCGACCGGCGCGGCGAAGGTGATCGGCCAAGCGCCGAGGAGGCGCGCGCGCCGGATCGCCGCGACAGCGCTCGCGCCCGTGACGAGCGCGTCGTCCACGATCAGGACCGGGCGGCAGCTCAGGCGCGGCCTCCCGAAGCGCGCGAAGTCAGCGTCCTGGCGCGCGCACTCGCGCTGCTGGCGCTCGGACTCCGCGAGGATCGCGTCGGTGCCGACCCTGAACTCGTGCGCGAGATCGCGATCGACGAACGCAAAGACGCCGCAGGCCACGGCGCCGACCGAGAACTCCGGGTTCCAGGGGGCGGCGATCTTCCGTACGGCGATCGCGCCGAGCTCCGCCCCGAGCTCCGTGGCGACCTGGTGCGCGACGACCACGCCGCCGCGCGCGACGCCGAGCACCACGTCGAACTTGACGCGCCTCTCGCGCAGCAGCGCGGCGAGAAGGGTGCCCGCCTCCCGACGATCCGTGAATTGCATGGCTCCGCTCCTCGGTCCGCATCCGCCGCGGGCGCCGATGACTGCAGGGACCGTCGAAGCGCTTCGCGGCGAAAAAGTCGGGAGGGATCCCGCCGCCGAGACCCCTCCCGTCACCCACCCATCGATGACCTCACGGGCGACCGCGGAAGATGGCGGCATCCGCAGTCACTCGGCGGGGCGCCTACTTCACGTGGACGCTGATCGCCTTCGGCTTCACGCCCGCCTTCTTCGCGAGCATCACGCAGAGGACGCCCTCCTTGCACGTCGCCTCGACCTTCTCGGCGTCGACGTAGTCGGGCAGGAGGATGCGGCGCACGAACTTGCCGTAGTAGCGCTCCGAACGGTGCCACCTCTTGGTCTTCTCCTCCTTCTCCTGCTTGCGCTCGCCGCGCAGGACGAGGACGCCGTCCTCGATCTGCACGTCGACGTCCCCCGACTTGAAGCCGGGCACCTCGACTTCGACGAGGAGGTTCGTGTCGGTCTCCTTCACGTCGATCGGCGGCATGAAGACGTTGGGCCCGACGATCCGCGGTTCGACCAGGGCGGGCCAGTCATTGGGACTCGAGAAGAAATCGTCGAACATCCGGTCGATCCCGTTGCGAAGGCCGAAGAACGGGAAGCGTTCCTTCTGAGGGACGAGGGTCGGAAGCATCTTGGATCTCCTGTGCGTGGACACTTGATCGCGCCCCTCGCGCGAAGCCGTCGCGTCGCAACGATCGTGCGAGTCCCTTCGTCGGCGTCCGCCCCCGACACGAGCCGGTTCGAGGGCCTCGCGCGGCGAGAACGGCGGGAACGGTTGCGCGACCGGTGGGGGATGGCGCCCGAGCCGCGGGCGCGCGGCTCACTCCGGTCCAGCCGCCTCGGCCCGCGCGTGCGGCTTCTCCGGGAGCTCGGTCAGGACCGCCTCGGTGAGGAGCAACACGCTCGCCACCGACACGGCGTTCTCGAGCGCGACGCGGACGACCTTCGTCGGGTCGACGATCCCGGCCTCGATCAGGTCGACCCACGCGCACTTCTGGGCGTCGAACCCCCGCCGGCCGTCGCTGCGACGGAGCTGATCGACCACGACGCCGCCTTCCGCGCCCGAGTTCTCGGCGATCTGGCGCGCGGGCGACTCGAGTGCGCGGCCGAGGATCCGGAGCCCGGTGCTCTCGTCGCCCGTGCAGGTCGACTCGAGCTCCCGGACGGCCTTCTGGAGGAGGACGAGTGCCAGGCCGCCGCCGGGAACGATGCCCTCGGCGACGGCCGCCTTGGTCGCGCTGATCGCGTCCTCGACCGCCTCCTTCAGGTTCTTCATCTCGGTCTCGGTCGGAGCTCCGACGCGGATCACCGCGACCCCGCTGTGGAGTTTCGCGAGCCGCTCGCGCAGCTTCTCCTTGTCGTAGTCGCTGGTCGTCTTCTCGATCTGCGCGCGGATCTGCTGGACGCGGCCATCGATGGCCGCCTTGCTCCCGCGTCCTCCGATGATCGTGGTCTTCTCGCGGTCGACGAGGATTCGGCGCGCGCTGCCGAGCTCCTTCACCTCGAGCTTCTCGAGGTTGGCCCCCAGATCGGTGGAGAGGAGGCGGCCGCCCGTGAGCACCGCCATGTCCTCGAGCATCTCGCGGCGGCGATCGCCGTATCCGGGCGCTTTCACGGCGACGCACGCGAGGGTGCCGCGCAGCCGATTCAGGACCAGGGTCGCGAGCGCCTCGTTCTCCACGTCCTCGGCGACGATCAGGAGCGGCCGGCCCAGCTGCGCCACCTTCTCCAGGAGCGGGACCATCTCCTTCACGCTCGTGAGGCGCTTCTCGTGCAGGAGGACGAGCGGCTCCTCGAGGACCGCCTCCATCTTCTCGGAATCGCTCGCGAAGTAGCCCGAGAGGTAGCCGCGGTCGAACTGCATGCCCTCGACGACCTCGACGGTCGTCTCGGTCCCCTTCGCCTCCTCGACGGTGATGACTCCGTCGCCGCCGACCCGCTCGATCGCGTCGGCCACCAGCTCGCCGATCTTCGCGTCGTTGTGGGCGGAGATGGTGGCGACCTGCACCTTCTCCTTGCGCGACTGCACCGGACGCGACAGCGCCTTGAGCGCCGCGACGGCGGCGGCGAGTCCGCGGTCGAGCCCGCGCTTGAGGTCGATCGCGTTCGCGCCCGCCGCGACGTTGCGCACGCCCTCGACGTAGATCCCATGGGCGAGGAGCGTCGCCGTGCTCGTGCCGTCGCCGACGGCGTCGCCGGTCTTCTCCGCGGCCTGGCGCAGCACGCGCACGCCGAGGTTCTCCTCGGGGTCGGCGAGCTCGAGCTCCTTCGCGATGGTGACGCCGTCGTTGCACACGACCGGCGCTCCCCACTTCCGCTCGATCAGGACGCAGCGCGAGCGCGGGCCGAGGGTCACGCGGACGGCATCGGCCAACGCGGTCACCCCTTTGAGGATCTTCTCGCGAGCCTCGGCCCGGAAATGGACGACTTTGGCGCCCATCGTCGTGACCTCCCAGACGTCCGTGACGTCGATCCGTCGAACGCGGCCGCCACAGCGGAATCGTCGTGCCACGGATCGCAGGCCGGGAGCGCCCCGCGGCGCCGGCCGTCGCGAACGCCCTCGCTGCGAGGAGACGCGGGCGGAGCCGGGGAAACCGTCGCGTTCATGGGGCATCTCGCGCAGTGGCTCATTTCCGCGGGTCCGACGCGGGGCCGCGCCCCGACGTCGGTCGGGCGCGCCGCGGTGGCGGAGACGCTCGGACGGGTCAATGCGCCGCGCGCATCGGCCGTGCAGGTCTGAGGCGCCGATCACTCCGGACGCGCGACGCGGATGCGTGCGTCGAGGGCGCAGGCGCCCCGGCCCGCGGCGAAGGCGCGAACCGGGTTGAGGTCGATCTCGCGCACGTCCGGGATCTCGAGCGCGAGCCGTGCGACGCGCAGGATGACGTCGGCCAGCGCCGCCTCGTCCGCGGCGGGGGCGCCGCGGAATCCGGCGAGCAGCGCATGCCCGCGGATCGAGCGGACCATGCGCCGCGCGTCCTCGTCGGTGAGCGACGCGAGCCGGAAGGTGACGTCGCCGAGGAGCTCGGTCGCGACACCGCCGAGCCCGAACGCCACGAGCGCCCCGAACTGGGGGTCGGCCACGGCTCCGACGATCGTGTCGACGCCGGCCGGCGCCATCGGCGCGACGGTGACGCCCTGCATCTCGCCGCGCCGGCCCGCGTCGGCGAGCGTGCGCTCGATCGTGCGGAACGCCTCGGCCGCGGCCTCCGGCGTGCGCACGTCGAGGACGACGCCGCGCCAGTCGCTCTTGTGCACCAGCGTCGTCGACGCGAGCTTCACGGCGACCGGTCCGGAGTGCCGGCCGGCCGCACGCGCGGCGTCCTCGGCCGAGCCGCAGACGACGCTGCGGAGGTGGGGGATGCCGAAGGCCGCGAGCAGGCTCTCGTTCTCGTCCGGCGTCAGCCAGCCCGCGCCGCGGCGGGCGAGCGCGGACTCGACGATCGCCCGTCCGGTCGCCGGTTCGAGGCCGTCGAAGCGCGGGACGACGCCCTCCGGCTGCCTGAGCCAGGTCGAGCGCTCGACGGCGCGCGCGAGCGCGCGCGCGGCCGACTCGGGGAAGCGGTAGGAGGGCACGTTCTCCGCCACGGTGCGGAACGCCTCGGGGATCCCACGCCGGCCGAGCCAGCAGGCGAGCAGCGGCTTGTCGCGTCCGTGCGGCGCGAACGCGCGCGCGGCCGCGATTCCCGCGGCGACCGCGTTCGCGTCGACGACACCCGCCGAGACGAAGATCACGACGACGGCGTCGACCGCCTCGTCCGACAGCAGCGGCGACAACGCGACGCGGAAGTCGTCGGCGGTCGCGGTCGCGCCGAGGTCGACGGGATTCGACACGCTCGCCGCCGTGGGGACGAGCGCCTGGAGGCGTGCGCGCGTCGCCGCCGCGAGTTCCGGCAGGACGAGCTTCTCGGACTCGCACGCGTCGGCGCACAGGATCGCGGGGCCGCCGGCGTTGGAGAGGATGGCGACCCGGTTGCCGCGCGGCAGCGGCTGGTTCGCGAGCAGGGTCGCGGCGTCGAACATCTCCTCGAGCGTCTTCATGCGGATGACGCCGGTCTGCGTGAAGAGCGCGTCGACGCACCGCTCCGGCGCCGCGAGCGCCGCGGTGTGCGACCCGGCGGCCCGCTGCCCCGCGCCGGTGCGCCCCGCCTTCACGGCGAGGATCGGCTTCTTGCGCGCGACGCGGCGCGCGATCGTCGCGAACCGCTGCGGATTCCCGAGCGATTCGAGGTAGAGGAGGATGAGCCCGGTGCGCGGGTCGTCCTCCCACCATTCGAGGAGGTCGTTCCCGGAGACGTCGGCCTTGTTGCCGACGCTCACGAACGCGGAGAAGCCGAGGTCGAGCTCGCGCGCCGTCTCGAGGACCGCGATGCCGAGCGCTCCGCTCTGCGACGCCATCGCGACGTTCCCGACCAGCGGATTCACCGGAGCGAAGGTCGCGTCGAGGCGGACCGCCGGATCGGTCGTGAGCAGGCCGAGGCAGTTCGGTCCGACCATGCGCATTCCGTGCGCGCGGACGCGGTCGCGGACCTGCGTCTCGAGCGCGCGGCCCGCGGGGCCGACCTCGGCGAAGCCGGCCGACAGGACGACGAGGCCGCGGATGCCCTTGCGCGCGCAGCTCTCGACGACCGCGGGCACTTCGGCGGCGGGTACCGCGACCACCGCGAGGTCGACGTCGGGCGGCAGGAGATCGACCGACGCCACCGCCGGCAGGTTCTCGATCCTCGTCGCGCGCGGATTCACGGCGTACACCGGGCCGCGGAAGCCGCTGTCGAGGATCTTCTTCAGGACGAGGTGGCCGACTCCGAGCGGCGAGCGCGACGCTCCCACCACCGCGACCGCGCGCGGCGCGAAGAGGGCGGCCAGTCCGGAGTCCACGATCAGACCTGCGCCTTCGCGCGACCGACGAGCCGCTCCGACAGCCAGCGCGTCACGAAGCCCGCAGCGGCCTCGAACGCGCCCGCCTCGGTGAAGCGGTGCCCCGCCCCTTTCACGATCTCGAGGGTCGCGGCGCCGCCGGAAGAGGCCGCGGCCACGACGCCCGCGACGTTCGAGTCCTTCTCGCCGACGACGAGCAGGCACGGGACGTCGAGCGAGACCAGGTCGGGGCGCTGCAGCGGCGGCGCGCACAGGGCGAGCGCCGCGGGGCCGATTTCGCCGTCCAGCGCCGCGCACAGCGCGACCCAGGCGCCGAGTCCTTCGCCGAAGACCGCGATGCGCCGGCGATCGAGGTCCGGCGCTGACAGGGCCCAGGTGAAGACGGCCGCGAGGTCGCGCATGAAGCGGAGGGGTTCCCGTTCGTGCGAAGGAGACGATTCGCCGCAGCCGCTCAGGTCGAAGCGCAGCGTCGCGAGTCCGCGTTCGCGGAGCTGCCGGGCGAGCGCGACGATCGGCGCGGAGTCCTTGCATTCGCCGCTGCCGTGGACCAGGAGGACGGCGGGATGGGGCCCGGCGCCTCCCGGCGCCTCGAGGATCGCGGAGAGCGCGGCGCCCTCGCGCGCGATCGTCAGATGGCGGATCGCGACCGGGCTCGCGCAACGGACCTCGGCGAGGATGCGGCAGACCTCCTCCTCGTCGACGGGACGGAAGTCGTCATAGAGCGCGCCCGCCCACGAGAGGTCGGGTTCGACCAGGAGACAGTGAAGTGGCACGCCCTCCTCGTCGAGGGACGCCACGGCGGCGGCCGACGCCACCGGCGCCGCGAATTCCACGATTGCGGCCTGCAGCGAGCGGGCGCGGCGGATCGCTGCGTGCGCCGTGGCTCCGCTGGCGAGCGCGTCGTCGACGATCAGGACGCGCCGGCCCTGCAGGCGGGGCGGACCGAAGCGCCCGAACGCGGCGTCCATGCGCGCGCACTCGCGCTGCTGCCGGTCGCTCTCCGTGACGAGGTGGTCGGACTCGATCCGGAGCTCGCGTGCGCGCACGTGGTCGATCCAGGCGTTGACGCCGGTCGCGACCGCGCCGACCGCGGTTTCGGAGTTCCACCGCGCGGCGATCTTGCGGACGGCGAGGGCGCCGAACTCGGCGCCGAACTCCGCCGCGATCTCGCGTGCGACCACGACGCCGCCGCGCGCGATGCCGAGCACGACCTCGGGCGCGACGCGGCGCTCGCGCAGGAGCTGGACGAGGAGGCGGCCGGCCTGGCGGCGGTCTTCGAATTTCACGGCTCGGCTCCTGGAGAGGACGGGGCGCGGACGACGGATCCGGCGCGGCGCCAGGGTCGCAACGTCGATGCCGGGGAGGAGCGGGACGCGACGCCCTCGCGCGTCGAGAGCTCGCGGGAATTCGAGCTCGTCGGATGGGGGAATCCTCCCGCCGCACGATCCCTGCGTGCGACCGGTCCGGCGGCCGGACGGGAGGCGGCGTCGTCCGCGGCGGCACGGGAAGTGTCCCGATCCGCGCGAACCACTCCAGCGGGGAACGCCATGAGGACCTACCAGCACGTCGTCTGCGGCAGCGACTTCAGCGAGGCGTCGGACGAGGCGGTGAAACTCGCCCTCGAGCTCGAGAAGGAGGGCTCGCGCGTCACGTTCGTGCACGGCCTGCAGCAGCCGCTCGGCATGGCCCATACCGCGCCCTTCCCGATGGCGCCGCCGGCCGACGTCGCGGACGAACTCGAACGGCGTGCGCTCTCGAAGTGCCGCTCGCAGATCGCCCGCTTCAACGAGGATGCGGCGCGCTCGGCGGACGTCGAGATCGTGTTCGACGCCGCGTACGCCGCCATCGTCGACACCGCGGAGAGCCGGCGCGCGGACCTGATCGTCGTCGGTTCCCGCGGGGCGTCGGCGCTGCGCCGCATGGTCCTCGGATCGGTCGCCGAGAGCGTCGTCTGGCACGCGCACAGTCCGGTGCTCGTGGCCCGTCCGTCGCCGTCGTCGCGGCGGGTGCTGGTCGCGACCGATCTCTCCGACGCGTCGCGACGCGCGCTCGTCGCCGCCGCCGCGGAGGCGAAGCGCCGCGGCGCGAAGCTCACCGTGCTGCACTGCATGGACGCCCCGACCCTCGCGCTCGGGATGGAGTTCGCGCCGCTTCCCCCGCCTGCGCTCGACGAACCGGACGGGCGCGTCGTGCGCGAGCAGGAGGCGGCCGAGGCGGCCCGTTCGCTGCTCGTCGCGCTCGGCATCTCCGGCGACGTGGTGGTCGTGCCCGCGGGTCCGCGCAGCGGCATCCCGACGATCGCCGAAGAGCTCCCGGCCGAGCTCGTCGTCGTCGGCGCGCGCGGGATGAACCGCTTCAGGCGCCTGCTGCTCGGCGGCGTGGCCGACTCCGTGATCCGCCACGCGCACTGCTCCGTCCTGGTCGTGCGCTGACCCGCCCGCGCGCGCCCGCGCGGGAGGTCACGCGCGAAGGAGCGGCGCCGATCGCCCGGTCGGCGGCGCGTCGCAGCGCGTCCGCTTCGCGAGCCGTCGCGCGACGCCGGGGAGGGAGTCGGGCGTGAGCGAGATCGAGTCGATCCCGACGTCGACCAGGAATTCCGCGAAATCCGCGTGGTCGCTCGGCGCCTGTCCGCAGATCCCGACGCGCCGCCCCTTCGAGTGCGCGGCCTGCACCACCTGCTCGATCAGCCGCTTCACGCCGGGATCGCGCTCGTCGAAGACGTGCGCGAGCAGCGGGGAGTCGCGATCGACTCCCAGGGTCAGCTGCGTCAGGTCGTTCGACCCGATCGAGAAGCCGTCGAAGAGCTCGGAGAACTCCTCGGCGAGGACCACGTTGTTGGGGATCTCGCACATCACCCACGCCTCGAGGCCGTTCTCGCCGCGGCGCAGGCCGTTCTTCTCCATCTCGGCGAGGACGAGCCGGGCCTCCGTGAGCGTGCGGCAGAACGGGACCATCACCTTCAGGTTGGAGAGCCCCATCTCCTCGCGCACGCGGCGGACGGCTCGGCACTCGAGAGCGAACCCCTCGCGGTAGCGCGGGTCGTAGTACCGCGAGGCGCCGCGCCACCCGATCATCGGGTTGCTCTCGACCGGCTCGAAGGCGCGGCCGCCGAGGAGCTTGGCGTACTCGTTCGACTTGAAGTCGGAGAAGCGCAGGATCACCGGTCGCGGATGGAACGCGCCGGCGATCGTCGCGATCCCCGACGCCAGACGCGCCACGAAGTACTCCTCGAGCCCGCCGCTCGACGCCGCCCGGCGCTCGATCTCGGCGCGCTCCGCGGGCTCGGCGATGTGCTCCGGATGGACGAGCGCCATCGGATGGACGCCGATCCAGTTGGAGACGAGGAACTCCATCCGCAGCAGCCCGACGCCGGAGCTCGGGAGTTGCGCGTAGTGGAAGGCGGTGTCGGGATCGGCGAGGTTCAGGAGCAGCGGCACCGGCGGCCGCGGGAGGCTCGCCGGGTCGACGCTCTCGCGTTCGAAGGCGAGCGCGCCGGAGTAGACCCGCCCTTCGTCGCCCTCTGCGCAGCAGACGGTGACGATCTCCCCCGGTCGCAGGCGCCGCGTGGCGTCCCCGGCCCCGACGACGCACGGGATCCCGATCTCGCGCGAGAGGATCGCCGCGTGGCACGTCCGGCTCCCGGCGTCGGTGACGACGGCGACGGCGCGCCGGAGCACCGGCTCCCAGTCGGGATCGGTCGTCTCGGCGACGAGGATCTCGCCCTCCCGGAAGGCGCCGAGCTCTTCGGCGCCGTGGACGACACGCACCGGACCGGAGGCGATCCGCGTCCCGACGCTCTTGCCCCGCGCGACGACGCGGCCCTTCTCCTTCAGGCGGAACATCTCGAGCGCGCCGCGCTTCCGCTGCGCGTGGACCGTCTCCGGACGCGCCTGCACGACGTAGAGCTCGCCCTGCTCGCCGTCCTTCGCCCACTCGATGTCCATCGGCGTCGGCCGACCGTGGCGACGCGAGTAGTGCTCCTCGATCGCCAGCGCGGCGCGCGCGAGCTCGAGCACCTCGTCGTCGTCGAGCACGAAGCGCGCGCGCTCCGCGGGCGAAGTGGCCTCCTCCCGGACCGGGTGGTCGTCGCGTTCGTCGTAGACGAGCTTCAGCGCCTTCGTCCCGAGCTCGCGGCGCAGGATCGGCCGGAAGCCCTCGCGCAACGTCGACTTGTGCACCCAGAACTCGTCGGCGTTGACGCGTCCCTGAACGACGGCCTCGCCGAGGCCGAACGACCCGGTCACGAGCACGACGTCGCGCAGCCCGCTGTCGGGGTCGAGCGTGAACACGACGCCGGCGCTCGCGAGGTCGCTGCGCACCATCTTCTGGACGCCGACGGAGAGCTGCACCTGGCGATAGGGGATGCCGTGGTGCGCCCGATAGGCGATCGCGCGATCCGTGAAGAGCGACGCCATGCAGCGTCGCACCGCGCGATCGAGGTCGTCCATGCCGCGGACGTGCAGGTAGGACTCCTGCTGGCCGGCGAACGACGCGTCGGGCAGGTCCTCGGCCGTCGCGCTCGAGCGGACGGCGACGTCGGCGGCGGGGACGCCGCAGGCGCGCGAGAGCGACGCGTAGGCGTCTCGCAGCGCCGCCGCGACGTCGGCGGGGAGCGGGCTCTGCGCGATGCGGGCGCGGATGCCCGCCGAGACGCGCGCGAGCGCCGGGATGTCGGCCACGTCGAGCCGGTCGAGCTCGTCGTGGATCTCGTCGCCGAGCCCGTCGGTCCGCAGGTGGCGCCGATACGCCTCGACCGTCAGCGCGAACCCCGGCGGGACGCGGATCCCCGCGCCCGAGAGGCTCGCCGCCATCTCGCCGAGCGAAGCGTTCTTGCCGCCGACCTCGGGCAACAGGTCGAGCGTGATGTCGGGGAAGGCGACGACGATGCGCGGAGCCGTCGCGATGCAATGCGCGTGCGACGTCGAGAAGCCGCGGCTTCGAGCCCGATCGCGCCGCCAGCGGGCGTTCCTCCGCATTCGCGGGGTGAATCGCGCATCCGGTCCGCATCGACCCCCTTGCCGATGTCCATGCATGCGAGTCCCGGAACGGAGGTTGCCGACGCGCCGTGATCCTGGGTCGACCGGAACGGGAAGAGCGGTCCAGGATGCGGTCCGATGCATGAGGAGGGTTTCCGATGACGGTCCGTGAACTGATGACGACGCCCGTGATCTCGTGCACGATCGGCGACACGCTGGGCCACGCCGCCCGGCTGATGTGGGACCACGACTGCGGCGCGGTGCCGGTGCTCGGCGCGGAGGGCAAGCTCTTCGGCATCGTCACGGATCGCGACATCTGCATGGCCGCGTGGACGCAGGGCAAGGAGCTCCACGCGATTCCCGTCACGAGCGCGATGTCGAAGCAGGTCTACTGGTGCCGGGACGGCGAAGCGGTCGAAGCGGCGCGGTCGTGATCGCGCCGTACCGACGGTCCGGCGCGCTCATTCGCGGGTGAGGCGCGCGAACAGCGGCGCGAGCTCGGATTCGACGAGGGTCTCCCTCTTCAGCAGGAGGTCCGCGCTTTCGAGCAACAGGTCGCGATGGCGCGCGAGGAGCGCGCTCGCGCGCGCGTACGCCTGCTCGACCAGCGCGCGCACGGCCACGTCGATCTCGCGCGCGGTCGTGTCGCCGCGGTCGGGACGCGGCAGGAACGGATGCGGGCCGCCGAGCGTCGTCGCGTTCTCCTCCTCGTAGCTCACCGGCCCGAGCCCCTCGGTCATGCCGTAGCGGGCGACCATGCTGTGCGCGATGCGCGTCGCCTTCTCGAGGTCGTCCGCGGCGCCGGTCGAGAGCTGCTGGAAGACGAGCTGCTCGGCGGCGCGACCCGCGAGCAGGACCGCCATCTTGTTCTCGAGCTCCGTGCGCGTCATGAGGAAGCGGTCCTCGATCGGCCGCTGGATCGTGTAGCCGAGCGCGCCGATCCCCCGCGGGATGACCGAGACCTTGTGGACCGGATCGCTGCCGGGCAGGGCCGCGGCGACCAGCGCGTGGCCCATCTCGTGGTGCGCGACGGTGCGGCGCTCGTGCTCGTTCAGGATGCGGTTCTTCTTCTCGAGGCCGGCGATGATCCGCTCGACGGCGGCGGTGAAGTCGGGCATCTCGACGTTCTCGGCGCCGCGCCGCGTGGCGACCAGCGCCGCTTCGTTGCAGAGGTTGGCGAGATCGGCGCCGGTGAATCCGGGCGTGAGCGCCGCCACCTGCTCGATCGCGACGGCCGCGCCGACCTTCACCTTGCGCAGGTGCACGTTCAGGATCTGCTCGCGGCCGCGGCGATCGGGGCGGTCGACCAGGACCTGGCGGTCGAAGCGGCCGGCGCGCAGCAGCGCGGGGTCGAGGATCTCGGGACGGTTGGTCGCCGCGAGCAGGACCACGCCCGAGCGCGGGTCGAAGCCGTCGAGCTCGACCAGGAGCTGGTTCAGCGTCTGCTCCTTCTCGTCGTGCCCGCCCATCAGCGGGCTCACGCCGCGCGCCTTGCCGAGCGCGTCGAGCTCGTCGATGAAGATGATCGAGGGCGCCTTCGCGCGCGCCTGCTCGAAGAGGTCGCGCACGCGCGCCGCGCCGAGGCCGACGAACATCTCGACGAACTCGGAGCCGCTGATCGAGAAGAACGGGACCGAGGCCTCGCCCGCGACGGCGCGCGCGAGCAGCGTCTTGCCCGTGCCGGGCGGGCCGACCAGCAGGATCCCGCGCGGCAGGCGTCCGCCGAGGCGCCCGCTCTTCGCGGGGTCTTTCAGGAACGCGACGACCTCTTTCAGCTCGTCGATCGCCTCGTCGACGCCGGCCACGTCGCCGAAGGTGACCTTGGTGTCGGACTCGACGTAGATGCGCGCGCGGCTCTTGCCGAGGTTCATGAAGCCCGGCGCGCCGCGCGCCTGCGCGCGCATCAGGAAGAACCAGACCGCGCCGAAGAGCGCGATCGGGACGACCCAGCCGAGCAGCGTGGTCACGAGGTCGGACTCGACGAGGATGATCCACGCCTGCGTTATCTCGAGTTCATGTC
>DAINBU010000089.1:0-932 GCA_036732755.1 Planctomycetota bacterium | reverse complement strand
CGGAGAAGCGGACGCCCGCCTTCTCCAGCTCCTCGGCGAGCGCGGGATCGACGCGCGTCGTCACGAAGCGCGACCGGGCGCCCTCCTTGTCGACCAGTTCCCCCTCGACTTCGTTCGTGGTGATCACGACGTCGACGACGCGGTGGTCGCGCACCGCGTCGGCGAACTCGCTGTAGGGGATGCGCTTCACGCCGACCGCCGCGTCGATCACGTTGTGGAGGAGGAGCACGCCGGCGATCGCGACCGCGAAGAAGAGCAGGCGCTGACGCTTCTTGCGGGTCGATTCGTCAGGAGAAGGCGGGGGAGGCATGGGGGGACTCTAGTGCCGCGTGCACGTCGGCAGGAGGAAGGCGCGGTCGTCGCGGCGAAGCGACATCGGGGGGCTGTCCGCAGCGGCGTGGGCGCGAATCCCCGGTCGCGTGCGCGTCTGCCGACGCCGCGCCGCCGCACGGCTCGCACGCGCGTTGCGATCGCTCCGGGAGGACCGGACGCGGGATCCCGGCCGCGCGGAGTGCGGCGCACCAGGAGATCGTCATGTCGAGATTCCGGATCGGATCGATGGCGCTGCTCGCCTCGCTCGCCGTGGCGGCGTTTTCCAGGCCGGATGCCGACGGCGTCCCGCAGGAGCGCGGCGCGATCATGAAGGAGAAGCTCGAGCTCGCGCAGAAGCTGCTGGCAGGATTGTCGAAGGACGAGCTCGACGGCGTGGCGACCGACGCCGCGGCGCTCGCCGCGCTGACCCGCGACGCCCGCTGGCGGATCCAGGAGACGCCCGAGTACCTGTCGCGCAGCGTCGAATTCGAGCGCACCGCGATGACGCTCGGAGCGTCGGCCGGGAACAAGAACACCAACGGCGCCGCGTTCGCATGGATGCAGATGTCGACACAGTGCCTCGACTGCCACAAATGGTTCCGGAATTCGAATCGGTCCCA
>DAINBU010000088.1:5371-21368 GCA_036732755.1 Planctomycetota bacterium | reverse complement strand
CGCGCGCGCGCGTCGAAGACCCCGGCGACCCGGAGCTCGCGGCCCGCGTCGCGCCCGCGACGCCGCCGCGGCCGACGCCCGAGCAGCGCCAGGCGGTGCGCGCGCTCGAGCTCGCGCTCGCCTCGCGCGAGGCGCGCGCCTTCCTCCTGCACGGCGTCACCGGCAGCGGCAAGACCGAGGTCTACCTGCGCGGGCTCGAGCACGCGCTCGCCGGCGGGCGGCGCGGCATCGTGCTGGTGCCGGAGATCTCGCTCACGCCGCAGACGGTCGCGCGCTTCCGCGGACGTTTCGCGCGCGTCGCGGTGCTGCATTCGGCGCTGGCCGAGGGCGAGCGGCTGCGCGAGTGGCGCCGCATCGAGGCGGGCGAGGTCGACGTCGTCGTCGGCGCGCGCTCGGCCGTCTTCGCGCCGATGCCCGACCTCGGGCTGGTCGTCGTCGACGAGGAGCACGAGCCGAGCTTCAAGCAGCAGAACCCGCCGCGCTACCACGCCCGTGAAGTCGCGCTCGAGCGGGCGCGCCGCGCCGGCGCGGTGTGCCTGCTCGGCTCGGCGACGCCGAGCCTCGAGACGTGGGCGGCGGCGCAGGACGGCCGGCTCACGCTCCTCGAGCTGCCGCACCGGGTCGGCGGCGGCGTCCTGCCCACGCCGATCGTGCTCGACCTCGCGCACCTGCCGTTCACGCACCACCCGCGCATGCTCACCGACCGCCTGCGCGCGGCGGTCGCGGAGGTGCTGCGGCGCGGCGAGCAGGCGATCCTCTTCCTGAACCGGCGCGGCTTCGCGCGCGTCGGCTTCTGCCGCGAGTGCCGCCAGTCGGTGCGCTGCAAGGCGTGCGACGCGGCGCTCGTCCTGCACGCGCGCGCCGCGCGGATGATCTGCCATCTCTGCGGCCACGAGGAGGCGCCGCCGCGCAACTGTCCGGCGTGCGGGCGGCCCGGCCTGCGCTTCCTCGGCTTCGGCACCGAGCGCGTCGAGCTCGAGCTCAAGCAGACGTTCCCCGGCGCGCGCGTGGTCCGCATGGACTCCGACACGACCGCCGCGCGCGGCTCGCACGAGCGCTTCCTCTCCGCCGTCGAGCGCGGCGAGGTCGACGTCCTGATCGGCACGCAGATGATCGCGAAGGGGCTCGATTTTCCGCGGGTGACGCTGGTGGGCATCGTGAGCGCCGACACCTCGCTCTCCGTTCCCGACTGGCGCGCGAGCGAGCGCACGTTCCAGCTGGTGGCGCAGGTCGCCGGACGCGCCGGCCGGTCGTCCCGCGGTGGTCTCGTCATCGTGCAGACGCTCCACCCCGACCATCCGGCGATCCGCGCCGCCGTCCAGCACGACTACCGCGCCTTCGTCGCGAGCGAGCTGCCGCAGCGCGAGGCGTCGGGCTACCCGCCCTTCACCGAGGTGGTGCGCATCCTCGTCTCGCACGCCGACCGCGAGCGCACCGTCGAGGCGGCGCGCCGGGCGAAGGAGAAGCTCGCGCCGCTCGCCGGCGAGCACGGCGTCGAGCTGCTCGGCCCGGCGCCCTGCCCGATCGAGCGCATCCGCGGCCGCTGGCGCTGGCAGCTGCTGCTCAAGTGCCGCCGCGTCGACGAGCTGACGCGCGTCGTCGCGTGGGCGCGCGAGCGCGTGGCCGCGAGCGCGCCGGTGCGCGTGACCCTCGACGTCGATCCGGCTTCGATGCTCTGACGGGGCCGGCTCTCAGCCGAAGAAGTGCCACATCCCCCAGAGCAGCGCCGCGACGCCGAGCGTGCCGCCGATGATCGTGGCGAGCAGCAGCCCGGCCGCCTGACCGCCCCAGCCCTTCTTCAGCGCCTTGCGCAGCCGCTCCGAGTCGCGGTCGATCTGCGCGAGCGCCTTCGAGTCGGTGGAATCCCGCGGATTGAGCAGGCGGTGCAGCTCGGTGCGCATCGCCTCGAGCTTGGGGAGGTGGCCGCGCGCCTCGTCGGTGCGCCCGCTCGTGACGAGCGTGTCGAGCGACGTCACGAGCTGCCGGAACTTCACGCGCGAATCGGAGAGCGCCGCGCCCAGGAAGTTGGTGCCGGCCGGGGCCTTCGAGACGGGCAGCGATCCGGAGTTGGAGGCGATCATGGTTCCTCGACGCTCGATGCAGTGCGCTGGTCGGGCAGGGATCCGCGGACCGGCGTCGCGACGGCCGTCGCGAGGCAACTCGGCGCGGATTGAAGCACGGCCCTTCGACGGTGCAACGGCGCGCCGGCTTCCCGGTGGCCGGGGCCCGATTCCCCCGGGGGAGCGGAAAACGATTCGGCCGGGGGACCCGGCCCGCCGGCCCGGGGGAGGGCCCCGGAGAGCGCCGCCCCGCCCTCCATTACTTCGCCGCCTCGGGCAGCTCGAAGAAGCGGTCGAGCATGCGCTGCTGCTCGGCGGTCGGCTGCTCGACCGGGACGATCTTCTTCAACGCCCCGCGCGTGGTGTACCCGATGACCTTCAGCCGCTCCTTCAACTCCGGGAGCTTCGGGCCGTCGACGTAGTCTTCGAAGAACGCGGAGAGGTCGGCCTGCGCGATGCCGTCGACGATCGCCGGCACCTCGTCCTCGCCGAAGCCGCGGTGGTGCTGCGCGTAGGCGCGGAAGAGGAAGCGCAGCAGGTCGGCCACGCCGCGCGCGCCGTTCGAGGCGCGTCGCATCTCGAGGTCGAGCGCCAGGATCGTCTGGCAGGCGCCCTGGTAGTTCTTGATGCTGAACGCGACGAGGTCGCTCATCTCGTCCCAGTCGGCGGTGGCGCGATTCACCTCGGTCCAGGAGAGGCCGCCGGCGACGCCCGCCAGGCCGGCGGCGGAGGCGCCCTCGCTCCAGAGCGAGTCGAAGAACTGCGCGCGCGTGGCGAGGCCGGAGCGCACCAGCAGGAGCCGGCAGAAGTACTCGGTCAGCCCCTCGTTGACCCAGATCGTGCCGGTGCGGATCGGCGCGGTGTAGTCGGGCCGCTCGAGCGCCGCGACGTGGATCCGTTCGGCGCACCAGAGGTGGAAGTACTCGTGCGCGACGAGGTGGGCGAACTCCTCGCTCTCCCCGATCATCGGGCTCATGAGGATCAGCGTCGACTCGCTGTGCTCGAGGCCGGCGGCGCCGCCCGTCGACTCCGGCACGAACGCGAGCAGGAAGTGGTAGCGGCGGTAGGGCAGCCCCTGCATGTAGTCGCGGCCCGCCTCGACGATCCGGCGGCATTGGTCGGCGTGGCCCTTCGCGCGCGCCTCGTCCTCGCCGAAGACCGTCACGGAGTGGGGGACGCCGTCGACGTCGAAGGGGAGCGTGAGCTGCGTCGGCGAGAAGAAGATCGGCGAGTCCTCGAGCCGCCACCAGCTCGGCGCCGCAAAGGTCCCCGCCTCGGTCTCCTCCAGCGCCGTCGCCGCCTTCCACCCCTCCGGCAGCTCGAGCTCGACCTCGCACGGCGCGTCCTGCAGCGACGGCACGAAGCCGAGCAGCGAGTTGGGGCTCAAGTAGCCGTAGGCCGGCGTGAGCCGGTTGCCCTCGACGTCGAGGAGCATCCCGTCGTTCAGGTCGCGCGGGGCGCAGACGCGCGCGTCGTAGGTGAGCTTCACCGAGCCGGCGGCGCCCGCCTTGATCACGAAGTGGCAGGGGGTCGGGCGCTCGACCGGCAGCGCGGCTCCGTCGGGCCCCGCCGCCGCGAGCTTCTCCACGAAGCGGCCGTACTCGGCGAGGTGGTAGGCGCCGGCGGTCCAGCGCGGCAGCCAGAAGTCGACGTCGCCGGCGACCGGATGGGGGAAGGTCGCCTCGACGCTCCACGCGCGCACCTCGAGGCGCGGCGTGACGACATAGCGGACCGGCTCCGCGGCCGGCGCGGCTGCGGCGAAGAGGAGGAGCCAGCACGGCGCGAAGGCGAGGCGCCGCGCGAAACGGTTCGGCATCGGGTCGATCTCCGCGGAGCGGCGGCGCCGCTCAGCGCGCGCCCTCCTCCATGCAGTTCTTGAGCGCGAGCAGGGCGTACGCCGTTCCGCAGCTCTTGCCGAGCTCGTGGTCGTCGACGAACGAGCCGTCGATCTCGGGGAGCGCGGTCAGCCGCTGCACGAACCACTTCTTGAACGCCGCCTGCCCCTTCTCCGGCAGCAGCAGGACCGCCTCGGTCGAGTGGTAGACGTCGTGGAAGAAGAAGAACCCGCCGAGCTCCTCGTCGGTGTGGAAGTCACACTTGTGGATCTTCTCGAAGCGGTCGAAGTGCTGCTGCAGGTTGGTCAGCGTGAAGGCGAGCTTGCGCAGGTCGCTCTTGTCGTGACGGAAGAGCGCCGCCTCGCACACCGGCATGCGCCCGCACGCGTTCTTGAGCGCGTTCTCGCCCGCGCTCTTCGCCTGCGGTGGATGGGTCCCGCCGTAGGTGAACGAGCCGTCGTCGAAGCGCGCGTTCTGGAGCCCGGCGAGCGCGCGCTGGACCGCCTCGGGCTTCACCGTCGCGCCGTCCTTCTCGGCGTCGGCGAGCGCGTTCAGAATGACGGCGGTCGCGAACGCGTTGTCGTACTCGTGCGCCCACTGGCCCGTGTTCATCGACTGCAGCGCGAGCAGGCGGTCGACCATCTCCTGCTCGCGGCGCACCAACTCCGCGCGCGACTCGTCCGAGTCGGTCTGGGCGAGCGTCCGGTGCAGGTAGAGGATCCGGTAGGCGCAGGCGTAGCACTCCTCGTTCTTGCCCGCGTTGACGCGGCCGGTGCCGCGGAAGAGGTAGTCCTCGGCGCGGCCGAGCGCGGCGTCGATCTCGTCGGGCGCGACGTCGTGCCACTCGTTCAGCGCGGTCGCGGCGAGCGCCGTCACCGCCATCCACGCGTTCGGCGTGATGAGCGGCGTGTCCCAGTAGGCGTAGCGCAGGTCGTTCCAGCTCCCGTCCGGCCGCTGCATGCGCAGCAGCCAGCGCACGGCCGCCTCGGCCACCTGCCCGGCCTCGGCCGGCGTCCGCCGCCAGCGCGTGTCGGTCGGGATCGCGCCGCCCGGCGGCAGCCACGTCTCGATCGGCGTCTCGAAGCCGTGGCGCGCGGGCCCGGGCCAGGTCTTGTCGAGCGCGGGCACCAAGTTCATCGCGGCGCGCCACGCGAAGGGGCTGTCGGGCGTCGTCTCGGCGAGCTTCGTCCAGCCGGCGAGCGCCTCGCTCTCCTTGCCGCCGTAGTAGTCGGCGAGCGCGCGATAGTAAGCGTCGTGCGTCCTCTTCAGCGTCGCAGGATCGAGCGCCGGCGGCGCGGGGTTCTTGTCAACTGCGGATGGCGCGGCCGGAACGACGTCGGCCCCGAGTTCGGGATGTACCGCGACCACGCGCCGCAGCACCTCGGCGAACCAGCGCGCGTCGAAGGTGCGGATGCGGTCGACCACGTGGGCGACCTTGCCGTCGGGGGTGAGGAAGATCAGCGCCGGCTCGACCTTGTCCCACGCGACGACGCCGAAGTCCTTGCCGATCGCGGCCGGGACGCGCATGCGCAGCGGCACGAAGCGGTCGCGCACCAGCGCGACGACGTCGGGGTCGCTCCACGGCACCGCGTCCATGTAGTCGTCGAGGTTGGGGGCGCGGTACATCTGCGGCCCCTCGAGGCGGTAGGCGTACCAGAGGACGAGGCGGTGCTGCTCCTTCGCCTTGGCGAGCGCGTCCTCGATCAACTTGCGCTGGCCCGCCTCGTCGAGCGGCTTGCCGCGCGCCACGTACTTGAAGGCGGCGCCGCCGTCGTCCTGCGTCCAGCCGTCCAGCGCCCACTCGATCTGGCTGCCGCAGCGCTCGGCGAGGGTCTTCAGCATCGAGTCGTCGGGAGCCGGCGGGTCGGACGCCCACAGGGCGCACGCCGCCAGGATCGGAGCGAGCATCGCCTCTTCCTCCACGCTGCAGGGCGGCGCCGCTTCACGAGGGGGCGTCCGGCGGCGGCCGGTCGCGGGACGATACCGAGGCGAGTCCGAAAGCGTTCGGGCGCGCGGCTCAGCGCGCGGCCAATCGTGCGCCGGCCGGGCCGGCGGCGCTGCGGTGCTTCGCGATCAGCTCGCGGAAGCGCCCGAACAGGTAGTGCGAGTCGTGCGGTCCGGGAGCGGCCTCGGGGTGGTACTGCACGCTGAAAGCGGGCAGGTCGCGGCAGCGCATGCCCTCGACGGTGCCGTCGTTCAGGTTGACGTGAGTCACCTCGGCGACGGTCGGGTCGAGGGTGTCCGGGTCGACCATGAACGAGTGGTTCTGCGCCGTGATCTCGATCCGGCCGGTCGTCCGGTCCATGACGGGCTGGTTCCCGCCGTGATGGCCGAACGGCATCTTGCGCGTCTTGGCGTCGAGCGCGAGCCCGAGCAGCTGGTGGCCGAGGCAGATCCCGAAGAAGGGGATGCGCCGCTCGAGGAACGCCTTGGCGTTGTCGACGGCGTACCCGACCGGCTCGGGGTCGCCCGGCCCGTTCGAATAGAAGATCCCGTCGGGCTCGAGCTGCAGCGCCTCGCGCCACGGCGTCGCCGCCGGCACCACGTGCACGTCGAAGCCGTACGAGACGAGGCTGCGCAGGATGTTGTTCTTCATCCCGAAGTCGTAGGCGACGACCTTCCAGCGCGGCTCCGCGACCTCGGGCGGCACAGGCTGGAACTCGCGGCCGTCGAGCCCGGCGGTCCAGCGCTCGGGGGCCTTGCGCGTCACGCTCTGGACCAGGTCGATGCCGTCGGTGCGCGGCGAGGCGAGCACGCGCTCGAGCAGCTTTCTCGGGCTGCTCTCCTTGGACGAGATGCCGACGCGCTGCGGCTTGCCCGAGCGGATCTTGCGGACGATCGCGCGCGTGTCGACCTCCGCGATGCCGACCACATCCTGGTGGTTGAGCCAGGTGTTCAGGTCGACGACCGACCGGAAGTTGCTCGCGACCTTCGAGAGCTCGCGCACGACGAAGCCCTCGAGCCAGCAGCGCGCGCTCTCACCGTCGGGGATGTTGACGCCGTAGTTGCCGATCAGCGGGTAGGTCATCACCACGACCTGTCCCTTGTAGGACGGGTCGGTGAGGATCTCCTGGTATCCGCTCATCGAGGTGTTGAAGACCACCTCGCCGAACGACTCCCCCTTCTTCCCGATCGAAATGCCGCGAAACGTCGTACCGTCTTCGAAGACGAGCGAGGCGGGCGGCTGCATGGGCACCTGTCGTGGAGGGGTCCGCGCGGTCGCGGTCAGGGAGTCGGAGATTACCTGCGTTTCGGCCGGCGGCCGGCCGCGCCGTTCTTGCCGCCGTTGATCAACGCGGAAATGTAGCCGGCCCCGAAGCCGTTGTCGATGTTGACGACGCTGACGCCGGCCGCGCAGCTGTTGATCATGCCGAGCAGCGCGGCGAGCCCTTCGAACGCGGCGCCGTAGCCGACGCTGGTCGGGACGGCGACGACCGGCACCGACACGAGGCCGCCGACGACGCTCGGCAGCGCGCCCTCCATCCCGGCCACCACCACGACGACGCGCGCCGCGCGCAGCCGGTCGACGACCCGGAAGAGGCGGTGGATGCCGGCGACGCCGACGTCGTAGTGGGTCTCGACGCGCGCCCCCATGATCTCGGCCGTGACGCGTGCCTCCTCCGCCACCGGGAGGTCGGCCGTCCCGGCGGCGGCGACGACGACGAGGCCGGTCCCGCGGGCCGGCCGCCCGCGAGTCCAGGTGATCGCGCGCGCGTCGGCGTGCCAGCGGGCCCGCGCGACCTCGGCGCGCACCACCTCGTAATGGTCGGGGGTGCAGCGCGTCGCGAGCACGCGGTCGCCGCGCGTCGCGAGCTCGCGGAAGATCGCGGCCACCTGGGCGGGCGTCTTGCCGCGCCCCAGGATCACCTCGGGGAAGCCGCACCGCCGCGCGCGGTCGTGGTCGACGCGCGCGAAACCGAGGTGGCCGACCGGGTCGGGCGAGCGGACCGTCTTGGGGGGGCGCCGCTTCCCGTTCATGGCGAGTGCGAGGGGGCCGGCGCGACCGCGCGCGCGTGGGCGTCGAGGTCGAGGCCGGCGCGCACGCCCTCCGCGAAGAGGAGGCGGCCGAGTCCCGCGACCATCACGGCGTTGTCGGTCGTGAGCTCGCGCGGCGCGAGGCGGAGCGCGACGCCGCGCTCCTGCGCGAGTTGCCCGGCCCGCTCGCGCAGCCACCGGTTCGCCGCGACGCCGCCGCCGACCGCGATCGAACGCGCGCCAATGCGCACGGCGAAGCGCGACAGTTTTTCGATCAGCACATCGACCACCGCCTCCTGGAACGCGGCACACACGTCGCGCACCTCCTGCTCGTCGAGCGTCCGCTTGCCGCGCCCGTCCTGGCCGCGGCAGTGGTAGAGCACCGCCGTCTTGATCCCGGAGAAGCTGAAGTCGAGCGACTCCTTCGCCATCAGCGAGCGCGGGAACTTGAAGCGGCGCGCGTCGCCCGCCTGCGCCATCCGGTCGACGATCGGCCCGCCCGGGTAGCCGAGCCCGAGGATCGCCGCGACCTTGTCGAACGCCTCGCCCGCCGCGTCGTCGATCGTCTCGCCGCGCTTGACGTGCTTCGTGGGCGAGACCACCTCGAAGAGGGTCGAGTGACCGCCCGACGCGACGAGGCACGCGCTCGGGAATTCCGGCTCGGCGACGCCGTGGAAGCAGGAGTGGACGTGCGCCGCGACGTGGTCGACCGGCACGAGCGGGACGCCGAGCGCGAGCGCCATCGCCTTCGCCGTCGAGACGCCGACCAGCAGCGAGCCGATCAGCCCCGGCTGCACGGTGACCGCGATCGCCGCGAGGTCGGAGGGCTTCCGTCCCGCGCGCGCGAACGTCTCCTCGACCACCGGGAGCATGTGCTCGACGTGGCTGCGCCCCGCGATCTCCGGCACCACGCCGCCGAAGCTCCTGTGCAGGTCGATCTGCGAGCGGACCACCGACGCGACCACGCGGCCGTCGCGGTCGAGCAGCGCCGCCGCCGTCTCGTCGCACGAGCTCTCGATGCCGAGGATGAGGTCGGCATGGCCGCCGCCTTCCGCCGTCGCGCCCGCGTCCACGCCGTGCCCTTCGCGGTCAGAAGTCCTGCGCGGGCGTCTCGCCGCGCAGGACCGCGAGCGCCGCGTCGACCTGCCGGTCGCGCGCGTCGGGAAGGGTCTGGCGCGTCGCCGCGAGGTGGTGGTCGCGCCACTTCTCCGGCACGTGCAGCAGCCGGATGCGCCGCGTGAGCTCGCCGTCGCGCGCCTCGTCGAGGCGCACGCGCACGTCGGGCTCGAGCCCGCCGAGCACCTTCTGCTTGCGCGTGACCGACTTCTCGATGATGCGGCCGGCCGGCGTGAGGTACTCGGCCGTCGTGATCTTGAGCGTCGCGGAGCGGCCCGACGCCTCGTCGAGCGGGAGCTGGTAGATCGACTGCACCACACCCTTGCCGTACGTCCGGTCGCCGACCAGGAGCGCGCGCTTGTGGTCCTGCAGCGCGCCCGCCACGATCTCCGCCGCCGACGCGGTCTGCCCGTTCACGAGGAGCGCGAGCGGGAGCGTCGGCCACCGGCACTGCGCCGGGTCGGCTGCGTGCGTCACGCCCTCCTTCTCGTCGCGGTACTTGATGCCGACGATCGGGCCGGCGGGGAGGAAGCGGTTCGCGAAGAGGCGGCAGACGTCGAGCAGGCCGCCGCCGTCGTAGCGCAGGTCGATGATCAGCGCGGTCATCCCCTGCGCGACGAGCCGCTCCATCGCCAGGTCGAGCTCGTCGACGGTCGAGTCGCCGAACCCCTCCACGTAGACGTACCCGACCTTGCGCTCGGGATCGACGAGGCGTGCGTCGAGCACGGTGGGCTGGACGATGCGCGCGCGCTCGAGCTCGACGTCGCGCGACGCGCCGCCGTCGGGCCCGCGCACCGTGAGGCGGACCGTCGTGCCCGGCTCGCCCTTCACCAGCTGGATCGCCTCGTCCATGGCGAGGCCCTCGAGCGACCGGCCGCCCACGGCGACGACGCGGTCGCCCGCGACGATTCCCGCCTTCTCGGCCGGCGAGCCGGCGAAGAGGAAGTCGACCGTGATGACCGGCGCGCCCGGCAGCGCGGAGAAGCCGACGCCGACGTAGTTCTTGTGCGTCTCCTCGGCGAACGGGCGGCTCTCCTCGGGCGTGAGGAAGACCGAGTAGCGGTCGAGCTTGCCGGTCGACGCCTTGAGCCCGTCGTAGACGAGCTGCCAGCTCTTGTCGTCGTCGAAGCGCTCGACGTAGTTGCTGTCGACCAGCGCCAGCACCTTCGCGATCAGGTCGGCCTGCTTGTAGACGCGGTCGCTCCGCTCGTTGGCGTGGCCGCGCAGCACGAAGACCGCGCCCGCCAGCACGACCGTGAGCGGGAGCGAGAGGAAGAAGGCGTTCCTTGCGTCGCGACGGACCATCAGGAGCCGCCTTTCCGTTCCAGGAAGAACTTCCGCAGCCGTTCGAGCGCGCGCGCGAGCTGGTCGTCGGAGGTCGCGTACGACAGGCGGATCGCGCGATCCTCGCCGAACGCTTCGCCCGCCACCACCGCCACGTCGGCCTCCTCGAGGATCCGCTCGGCGAGTGCGGCGCTGCCGCTCTTCTCGTCAAAGTACCGCGAGGCGTCGGGGAAGACGTAGAAGGCCCCCTGCGGCGGGTCGAGCGCGAGGCCGGGGATGCCGCGCAGCGCGTCGAGCACCGTCCGCCGGCGGCGCGCGAACGCGTCGACCATCCGGCGCACGTCGGCGCCGTCCCCTTCGAGCGCGCCGAGCGCCGCGTGCTGGGAGATCGAGCAGGCGTTGCTCGTCGTGTGGCTCTGGACCAGGTCCATCGCCGCGATCGCCGCGCGCGGCCCGGCGGCGTAGCCGATCCGCCAGCCGGTCATGGCGTACGCCTTCGAGAGGCCGTTCACGACGACGGTGCGCTCGCGCAGGCGCGGCTCGACGGCGGGGAGCGAGTGGTGCTCGGCGCCGTCGAAGACGAGCTTCTCGTAGATCTCGTCGGTCACGACCCAGCAGTCGTGCTTCAGGAGCACCTCGGCGAGCGCGGCGAGCTCCGCGCGCGAGTAGACCGCGCCGGTCGGGTTGCTCGGCGAATTGAAGACGAAGAGGCGCGCGCCGGCGAGCGCCCGGTCGAGCTGCGCGAGGTCGAGCTTCCATCCCGCGGCAGGAGTCGTCGGGACGATGCGCGGCACCGCGCCCACCAGCCGCGCCGCCTCGGGGTAGGTGACCCAGTAGGGGGCGGGCACGACCGCGACGTCGCCCGGGTCGAGCAGCGCGAGGAAGGCGTTGTAGAGCGACTGCTTGGCGCCGTTGCTGACCAGGATCTCGTCGGCGCCGTAGCGCAGCCCGTTCTCGCGCTCGAGCTTGCGCGCGATCGCCTCGCGCAGCGCCTTCTCGCCGGGGCACGGCGTGTAGTGCGTCTTGCCGCCGTCGATGGCCGCGTGGGCGGCGCGGCGCGCCGGCTCGGGCGTCTCGAAGTCGGGCTCGCCCGCGCCGAGGCTGATGACGTCGCGCCCCGACTCCCGCAGCGCGGCCGCCCTCTGCATGAGCTTCAGCGGAGCCGACTCGGTCAGCTCACGGAGGCGTTTGGCCGGATGCAACACGTTCGACATGCGGGCCCATGCGGAATCGGCGGAATGTAGCCTGCGCTCTTTCGTCCCACAAGGCAGGGGCCCGGATGAAGCGCTTCCTCAAGATCGTCGTCGTCCTCGCGCTCTTCGCGGTCGCGATCTCCTACGTCCTCTTCCGCGTGCTCTTCTTCGATCCGTTCGGGTCGGCGCGTCCCGAGCTCGACTCGATGATCCCGGCCGACGCCGACGTGGTGCTGCGGCGCCGCGAGCTCGACAAGGACTTCGATCCCTTCCCGATGCCGCGCTTCTGGAAGGCGCTGCGGATCAAGGAGGACTGGGACGCGCTGGCGCGCACGCGCTTCTGGAAGGAGCTCGAGCCGAAGCTCGGCATGGAGGCCGCCTACAAGGAGGCCGAGAAGATCCCCGACCAGCTGAAGCCCCTCGAGCTGATGGCCGACCTCGCCGGCCGCGAGGCGCTGGTGGTCGGGAAGTGGCGCTCGAACGGGACGCTCGCCTTCGCCGCCTTCCTGCGCGGGTCGTTCCGCGCGAAATTCGCGGTCGAGGCGGTCAAGTTCGGGCTCGGTCGCAAGCTCGCCGGCGACGCGATCCAGTCCTACGAGGAGAAGGACGGCGTCCGCTCGGTCAAGGTGAACGGCCAGGCGTGGCACCTCTTCCGCGTCGACGACGTGCTGGTCGCCGGCAACGACTTCGAGCTCGTGAAGCAGATCCGCGGGCTGGCCGAGGGCGGCGGCGCGCGCAGCATGTTCGACTCGCCCGTCTACCGCTCCGCGGTGCTGACGCAGCAGGAGATCGGCCGCCCGGTCGACTTCGTCCTCGACGTCGCCGACGCCGCGAAGAACCTCGGCTGGCGCTGGCCGCCGCCGCCGCCGGGCGAGCTCGTCTCCGACCGCTTCCTGCGCGAGCTGCTCGTCCCCGACCGCTTCGGCCAGGCGATGGGACGCATCGCGCTCGGCAACCAGGTCGACCTCGCGTTCCACGCGGCGGCCGACTTCGCGACGCTGCGGCCGGCGGCGGGCGGAATCCTCGACGCGCCCACCATGGACGTCGCCGACATGTGGAAGTTCTGCGGCGCCGTCTTCCCCGCCGAGGTGGCGCTCGCCGGCTACGTGCGCTTCGACGTGAAGCAGTTCCTGCGGCGCATCGAGGGGCTGCTCGAGAACGACCTGCGCAACCTGCTGAACGACGCGGTGGCGCAGCTGCGCACGCCCGACCGCCAGTTCCAGCCCAAGAGCACGGTCGAGCTGCTCGACACGTTCGCGGGCCTCGTCGGCGACGAGTGCGCGTTCGCGATCGAGCCCGACGCGCCCTACCACGTGCCCGGCACGCCCGTCGGCCAGATGCTGATCCCCAATCCCGAATGGGGGCCGCGCGTCGCGCTGGTGCTGCCGGTCGCCGACAAGGAGCTGTGCGAGCAGTTCGTCAACCGCGTCTGGAAGGCGATCCAGGGCCGCCAGGGCGTCGTCGACTCCGCCTGGATCTGGAGCTACCCCAACGGCCAGAATTTCCGCGAGATCAAGTTCGTCTCCGCCGCCGTCGACCTGCCGACCATCTCGATCGGCTTCCTCGAGCTCCAGAAGCGCGAGTGCGTCGTGATCACGACGACCGGCAAGTTCCTGGACGACGTCGTCAAGCAGAAGGCGCGCGTCGACGCCGGCTCGACCGGCGACGGCCTGCAGAGCGAGCTGCCCTTCAAGCAGGCGAAGGAGGCGTCGAAGGGGTCGGGCCAGGGCTTCGTCTTCCTGTCGTCGGGGCGGCTGCGCCAGGTGCTGACCGACTTCTGCCCCGTGCTCGCCGCCAACGCGACGCGACCCGACTGGCCGAAGATCCGCAAGGAGGTCGAGCGCGAGCAGACCACCCGCCTCTTCCGCGGCAAGGGCCCCTCGACCGACACGGAGAAGAAGGAGCTCGAGGCCGCGGTCGACGCCGAGATCGACAAGCGCGACCGCCACTGGCGCGAGGTCGTGCTCGAGCAGGCGACCGAGGCGCTGCGCCACGACGTCGACGGGCTGGCGATGCTGCGCTGGGCGGCGCTCGCGTGGCGCATCCACGAGCGCGACCTCGAGGTGCGCCTGCGCCTCTCGACGTCGGCGACCTTCCCCAACGACTGACGCGCGGCGCGCGGCTCAGCGGTACTCGAGCCAGATCCCGTTGTCGTGGCCGCGCCGCACGGCGGTGACGCCCTTCACGCGGTCGGCGGGGTCGCGCAGCAGCGCCGCGTCGTGCTTGGGCGCGCGGCTCGTCCCGTAGCCCTGCAGATCGCCGTCGTTCTTCGTGAAGTAGACCACGCCGGTGTGGTCGATCATGAACGCGCGCGAGCCGGCGCCCTGCGCCAGGGCCGGCCAGGCGTACGCCACGAACTGCTGCTCGGCGAGGTCGTTCGAGACCGTCGTCGGCCCGTCGGCGGCGCGCGTGCTCGGGGCCGCGCTCGAGACGACCGCCACGCCGCCGCCCGTCTTGGTCGGGAGGTCGACGCGGAAGAGGTACCCGCCGCGCTGCAGCACGCCCGTCTTGTCGGGCGCGAAGCTGCGATCGAGCACCGGAGCGGGCGCCGTGCGTCCGCGCATCGTCATGGTGCCGGCGAGCTCCGCGAGCGAGGCGAACTCCCCCTTGCCGTCGTTGTCGAGGTCGAGCATCTGGCTGGAGCGCAGGTCGGTCTCCGCCTTCCAGATCGCGCGCAGCGAGTCGACCGCCGCGCCCTCGTTCGCGGCGACGCGCGTCTCGATCAGCTTCGGCAGCGCGACCGCGGCGCCGACCGCGATCGACCAGACCGCCGCGCCGGTCGTCATCAGCCCGCGCCCGCCGCGCGCGCCGAGCACGAGGCCCGCGGGCGTGCGGCGGCCGACGGTCGCGACGCCTTCCGCGTCGCCCGAGCAGGTCGAGACGGCGAAGGCGGCATCGCCCGCGCCGTCGAGCGCGACGCGCAGCGGACTGGTCGCGTGGCTCTCCTTGGCCGCGACCGCCGCCTTGCGCAGCGCCGACGGCCTGGAGGCGAGCACGAGCGCGTGGTCGTCGATGAGCCACGCCGGCGTGAGGTAGAGCGGCTGGCCGAGCGGGGTCGGGAACGGCGGCAGCTCGGTGCTCGACGCCGCGAAGTCCTCGATCGTCTCGTTGCGCACGGCGGCCGCGAGGCCCGACTGGCGCAGGAACTTGTCGAGCGCGCGGCGCGCGCGGCCGGCGTCCTGCAGGTCGATCGCGCAAACCCACTCGAACTCGCCGCCCGCCGCGGCCGCGTCGAAGCTGCCGTGCGACGCGACCGCGACGGTCGGGCCGACGTTGGCGAAGACGTCGCCGCGCAGGTCGATCCCGGTCTCGCGGCGCAGCTGCGCCAGGCCGTCGTCGAAGGCCTTCCGGGCCGGCGCCGGCACGATCGAGCGCACGCCGTCGAAGAGCGCCGCGAAGTCGAGCGTGAAGATGCTGGCGTCGCCGAAGTCGGTCGGCAGCCAGCGCGTCACCGCGGAGACGAGCGGCCGCGACGCGAGGAAGCGGCTCAGCAGGTCGCGCCCGCCGGGCGAATGGAACAGGAGGCTCTCGTCGATCCCCTTCGCGCCGAGCGACGCGGTGAGCGAGATGCCGCCGATGTTGGTGACGCCCGAGTTCGCGAGCGGCTCCTTGGCGTCGGGCGGCAGCGCGAGCGCGACGGCGCTCCAGACCGGCGCGAGGTTGACGAAGAGCTCGGCGAAGGGCGCGCCGCCGTCGGTCGCGGCGTCGGGGGTGGCCCGCACCAGGTCCGCCGCATTGAAGGAGTCGTCGAGCGGCAGCGCGGCGAGCGACTGGCCGGTCGCGAGCGCGGCCGGGTAGGTGGTGACGGTCAGGCTGAAGAGGTCGCCGTCGCGCGCGAGCGTGACGCTCCCCTTGTCGCCGCGGTGGCGGCGCAGCCAGGTCGTGGTGCCGGGAGTCGCCATCGGCAGGTCGACGTCGAGGCCGCGCGCGCCGTCGGCCGACTTGGAGAGCGCGAAGAGGCGGTCGAGCAGCGACTGGAACGCGTCGGCGCTCGCCCCGGCCTGGTACATCGCGGCGATCGTGAAGGCCGGCTTGCGCGCCGACGGACCGTTCGCGAAGGCGCCGCCGCTGGCGATGCCGGAGAGGTCGAGCGACGGGATCGCGAGGACGAACTCGCCCTTCAGGCGGCGCGCGTCGGCGAGCAGCGCGTCGACGTCGCCGAGCTTCGGCAGGAGTTCCGCCTTGGCGTGCGCGAGCATCTCGTCGAACTGCGCGCGCTCCTGCGCGACGAGGGCGTTCTGGAGCAGCGTCGGGATCGCGCTGCGCTGATACGCCTCGACGAGGCGCGAGACGTCGGGCAGCCGCACCGCGAAGAGCGTCCCCTTGGGCAGCCGCGAGAAGAGGGTCCCGCGCGCGCGCGCCGGCGGCGGCGTCCACGCCTTCTCCGGCGCCGCGGGGCGCGTCGCCCGGGTCGTGGCGGCGCCGTCGTTGCGCCCGAGCGTCCCGCCGTCGACCGCCGCCTTCGAGGAGCCCGGCGTCGGCTTCGCGCCCGGTTTCGCCGCGGGCGTCGCAGCCGGCGTCTCGTTCTTCTTCC
>DAINBU010000088.1:0-5361 GCA_036732755.1 Planctomycetota bacterium | reverse complement strand
TCGATCTTCGCGCAGCCGGTGGCGGCGCAGACGACGGCGAAGAGGCCCGCCGCGATGAGGTGCGAGGCACGACGCATGGAGAACCTCCCGCGCCCGCCGGTGCGACCGGCTGGGACGACGGGAGGGGTTTCGGTCGCCGCGCGGGCGCGGCCGTACGCGATCAGAAACGGAACAGGCGGACCGAGTAACCGTTTCCCGGTGAAAGCACCGTTTCGGAGCGGGGACCGAGACGGCGCAGGAACGCGCCGAGGAGCGGCGCCTCGACGGCGACGTTGCGCCCGCTCCCGGGGAACGCGCCGCTGAGGTCGTGGACCAGCACGGCGCCGATCGAGAGATCCTTCAAGTCGCCGCCGCACGCCGCGAGCGTCGCCTCGTCGAGGTCGGGCAGCGGCGGGAGCGCGGTGCCCTCCCGGCGCGGCGTCGCGCGGGCGATCTGCTCGATCTGGTGGATCACCGCGAAGAGCGGCCGCTGCGCGAGCTCCGCCTCGCGCGGCCGCGCGGCCCGCGGATAGAGGCCGAAGAAGATCGGCCGCTCGTGGAAGCTGCCGAACGCCTGCGCGAGCGCGTTCACCGGATGGCTCAACGTGCCGCCCGAAGCCGGCCGGCCGTCGTAGGGGAGGTCGAGCACCGCGAAGGAGGCGGGCTCGCGTGCCAGCGCAGCGACCTCGTCGGGGATGCGCAGGCGCGGATCGATCGAGCGCAGCGGCAGCGTCTCGCCCTGCTCGAGCAGGAGCGCGGCGGCGAGCGCGACCGCGCCGGCGCGCCGCGCTCCGCCGCCGGCCCACAGCGACGCGAGCGCGCGCGCGGCGACGAGCGCGAGGCAGAGCTGCACGAGCCAGACGAGCCGCTCGGGCGACTTCTCGAGCGCGAGCGGCGGGACCGTCGCGAGCAGCGCGTAGGGACCCGGCACGCGCGTCAGCCGTCCCGCCACGTGCACGAGGGGGCCGAGCGCCAGCAGCCAGAGGAAGGCCGCGCACAGGAGCGCCGGCAGCGCGGCGCGGCGCACGTCGCGCAGCAGGAGCGCGAGCACGAGCAGCGCGAGCCAGCCGACCCCGAGGAAGTGGCTCACCGTGCCGAGCGGGCCGCCCGCCTCGAATCCCGACGGCAGCCGCGTCGCCAGCGCGCCGAAGAAGCGGTCGGCGCCGTTCGGCGCGACGAGGCTCGTCGCGTCCATCGAGAAGGGGACGGTGAGGGCGGCCGCCTGCGCGAAGGCGGGCGAGGCGCGCAGCTCCTGCGCGATCTCCCACAGGAACGGCGCCGCCAGCACGAGGAAGACGACCGCCGCGGCCAGGAGCTCGCGCCCGCGCGAGAACAGTTCGCGGCGCGCCGCGCCGCGCAGCAGCGCCGCGACGACGCAAGCAACGGTCAACAGGAACGCTTGAAACAGGAGCGGCTGGCTCTGCAGCAGCAGCGCCGCCGCCGAAAGCCCGAAGAGGACGCCGTGCCGCAGCCCTCCCCGGTGCAGGAGGCGCAGCCCCAGCCACGCATAGAGGAGGAGGAACTCGGTGCAGAAGAGGTTGAGGCGCGAGGCGTTCATGAGGCGGCCGCTCGCGACGGTCGCGAGCACCGCGACCAGCAGCGCGCCGCCGCGCGCCACGCCGAGCTCGCGCGCGAGGAGCCACGCGAGCCACGCCGTCGCGCCGCTCGACGCCCAGAGCAGCAGCGCGACCGCCACGTTGCGCGCGGCCGGGTCGGAGGAGAACCACTGCAGCGGCAGCGACGCGATCCCGTAGACCCAGGTCGGCGTGTAGAGCCCGAGCCCCTCGCCGGCGGGCCAGAAGAAGCGGCGCGTGAAGAGGAAGGAGCCGTCGCTCGCGCCGAGCGCCGACTGGGTCCAGAGGAAGTTCCACGGATAGATCGCCGCGTCCCACGGCTCCGAGCAGTTCGGCAGGTGGAGGTCGCGGGCGTGCAGCAGGAAGCTGCCGGAGACGAAGCTCGCGAGCGCGACGAAGAAGAGGCCGGTGAGCAGCGCCGGCCACGCGCCGCGCGCCGCTCCGAGCGCGACCGACTCGACGTCGCCGTGTCCGTGCGTCTCGGAACGGCGGTCGGCTTCGGTCGCTGTCACGCGCTCTCCACGGAAACGGGCGAGGCCGCAGTTTGCAATCGAGGCGAGCGTCCATAAACTCCGCCGCCCTTCACGCCTCGGCCGGAGTGGCGGAATTGGCAGACGCGCTAGGTTGAGGGCCTAGTTCCCGCAAGGGAGTGCAGGTTCAAGTCCTGTCTCCGGCACCATGGATCGCACCTCGTCCCCAGCGCCGATCCTTTGATGAAGTTCTTGGCTTGCTTCCCTCTGGCGGTCGCTCTCGCGAGCGCCGCCGTGGCGCAGGAAGTCGCGCCGGCTCCGGTCGCGCCAGCACCCCCGGTCGAAGACGTCGCCGCGACGCTCGAGCAGGCGCAGGCCCTCCTCGACGACGACGACTTCGAGGAGGCGCGCGCCCTCCTCGAGGCGGCGCGCGCCGGCATGGGCGCGGCGGCGCCGCCGGTGCGGCTCCTCGAGCTCCTGGCGGACACCCTCTGGCGCTCCGGCGAGCTCGACGCGGCGGGCCAGTTCTACGCGGAGGCCCGCGAGCAGCGGCCCCATTCGCGCCGCGCCCTGATCGGGCTCTCGAGATTGGCGCTCGCGCGCGGCGACGGCGAGGAGGCGCTCGCGCTGAGCGACGCCGCGATCGGCGCCTCGCCCCGCGAGCCCGAGCCGTGGCTCCTGCGCTGCGCCGCGCTGATGCACGCGAACCGGACCCGCGAGGCGATCGCGGCGCGCCAGCGCGCCGACGCCCTGCTCGCGCAGGCGCGCGCCGCGGGGCGCGCCGAGCCGCGCCGGCTGCGGGCGGCGCTCGACGTCGTCCGCATCGCGGGCCTCGGCGAGGTGACGGTGCGGCGGCGCGAGTACATCACGCGCCTCGAGTACGACCTGCGCGCCGGCGTGCCGGTGGTCGAGGCGACGTTGCGCGGCGCGGACGAGCGCGAGGCCCTCGTCCCGCTCGTGATCGACACGGGCGGCTCGTACTGCATGACGCTCGACGACTCGATCGGCGCCGCGCTCGGCCTCGACCTCTCGCCGGGGGGCCGATCGAGGGGGTCGAGCGCGGTGCGATCGAGTCGTCGTACGCGACCGTCCCGTTCCTCGATCTCGGCGGCTGGACCGTGCGCGACGCGCCGGCGCTGCTCTATCCGGTGCCGAGCGAGCCGGCGCTGCGGGCGCGCCCGCTGCCGCCGTATCGCGGCGTGCTCGGCACCGCGATGCTGCAGCGGCGCGTGCTCGTCTTCCTGCCCAAGATGCAGCTGATCCGCCTCATGACCGGCCGCTTCGGGCAGGCGGCGCTCGCGGAGGAGGAGCGCAAGCGCGCGACGGAGGTGCCGTTCTTCCTGATCGCCGACGGCAAGATCGCGCTGCGCGCCGAGGTGGGAGGGGAGAGCGTCCTCGCGCTCCTCGACACCGGCGCCGCCGCGTCCGCGCTCTCCGCGCGGCTCGCCCGCCGGATCCGGCCCGCGCAGGAGCCGGCTTCCGCTCCCGCGGCTTCCGATGTTCCCATTGCGCCGGCAGTGCCGCTGACGGCGAGCCTGAACGGATGCGTCGTCCAGATCGCCGCGTCGCGGGACGAAGCGACGATCCGTCCGACGCTCGACGAGCGCGTCTCGCCGCGGCTCGGCGTCGAGGTCTCGCTCCTGCTCGGCATGGACTTCGTCGGGCGGTGCGACCGGCTGGTCGTCGACTACGTCCACCAGCAGCTGCTGATCGTCCCGGAGTCGGGCCGATGAGCGAGCCCGCTGCGAACGGGCACGGCGACGGGAACGGCTCGGCGACGCCGGCGACTGCGGCGCCGATCCCGTTCGCGGAGCTCGTGCGTCTCTACCTCGTGCTCCAGGTCGGGGCGGGGCTGCTGCTCGCCGCCGCGTTCGGAGTCCTCGCCGCGCTGCGGCCGCTGTTCAGCGCGGGCGATGCGTCGTTCCTGCGCTCGTGGCTCGTCACCTTCGTCCTCGCGCCGATCACCTTCGTCCCGGTGCTCGCCCGCTGGAACCGCTGGACGCTGGCGCGCCTGGGCCGCAAGTCGAGCTGGGTGCGCTTCCTTGCAGAACTTGCCCTCTTCGTCGAGGTGGTCGCCTGCGTCGTGCTGCAGCGGATCGCCTGATCCCACCGCTCTCTCCCTTCCTCCGTAATGTGGCGCTGCGACCCCGTCCCCCTGCGGCCGCCGTGCGGCGCCGCGCCGGAAGTCGGGCGAGCGGACCAGGAGAACCCGATGTCGAGCTTCATCGCCGCGCTCGTGCTCGCCGTGTCGCCCGCGGACGACGCGGCCGCCAAGGAGCTCGTGGCCCTCACGCAGAAGCTGAAGGACGCGGAGAGCTACACCTTCGAATACCTCCCGACGGCGCGGCCGGCGGGACCGGCGGCGAAGCCGAACAGCGAGGGCGCGGCGCCGAAGGGGGAGGCCGACGACGACAAGGATCCGGTCGCCTGGAAGGTCGAAATCCAGAAGAAGTCGCCGTGGCACTACCAGCACGGCGAGATCGAGCTCTACCGCCACCAGATGCAGTTCGCGATGAAGGGCAAGGAGGGCAAGTGGTCGCGCATCGGCGTGGCGCCGGCCAAGCCCGGAGGGCCCGGGTCGTCGGCCGGTGGAGCTCCGCCGAAGGGCAAGGACGACGGGGACGGCGACGGCGACGACGGCAAGCGCACCGGCGGCGGGGAGAAGGGCGGCAAGGGCGGCCGGCGCGGAGCGCAGCGGCTCGCCCAGGCGGCCGAGGCGATCCCGCTCGTGCACCAGCTCTTCCACGACTTCGACAAGAAGGTGAGCGGCGTCGCCAAAGACGTGCAGCCGGCGGCCGACGGCACCGTCGTCTACGTCGCGACGCTCACGCCCGCGGCGGCGCGCGAGCTCACGAACGAGGGGCGCCCGCTGCGGCTCGGCCGCGGGGACGGCCGCGCGCCGGGCAAGGCGGGGGACGACGGCAAGGAGGTCGTGAGTGCAGCACCCGTCGAGCGCGCGGGCGAGACGGCCGCGACGCTTCGAATCGGCGTGAAGGACGGTGCGATTTCGACGGTCGCGATCGAGAAGACGACGCATTCCGGCGGCGGGGAGCACAAGAGCGGCGGCAGCATCACGCTCTCGAGCGTCAACGCGACGAAGATCGTCGTCCCGCCCGAGGCGCAGGCGCTGCTCGCCGGCTCGCCGCAGGCGCGCGAAGGGGGCGGTCCCGACAAGAAGTGACGCGCCGCTTCCAAGAATCCGCGACATTTCCGTCTTCCGTACTGTGGCGCAGCAGGTCGCACGAGGAGTAACTTCGCGCTCGTCGGGGAGGGGTCGTCGCGGGGGAAGTCATGGAACTGCGCGCGAAGTGCGTGCGGGACGCGGTCGGCCTCGAAGA
>DAINBU010000087.1:0-21410 GCA_036732755.1 Planctomycetota bacterium | reverse complement strand
CAGCGGCGCGGCCGCCCCGTCGTCGCGCCGAACTCCTCGCCCTTCTTGCGCAGCGCGTCGGCCTCGGCCGGCGGCAACTCGGTCGGAAAAGGTCCCTCGCCGACGCGCGTCGTGTACGCCTTCGCGACGCCGATCACCTCGCCGATGCGGTTGGGCGGGATGCCGGTGCCGGCCGCGATGCCGAGCGCGGAGGAGTTGCTCGAGGTGACGAACGGGTAGGTCCCGAAGTCGACGTCGAGCAGGATCCCCTGCGCCCCCTCGATGAAGAGGTATTCGCCCGCGTCGAGCGCCTCGCGCAGCAGGTGGAAAGTGTCGCAGACGAACGGCTTCAGCCGCTCGGCGTAGCCGACGTACTCGTCGAGGATCTTCTCGAAGACGAGCGGCTCGGCGCCGTACATCCCCTGCAGCATCCGGTTCTTCTCGGCGACGTTCGCCTCGAGCCGGTCGCGGAACCGCTTGTCGTAGAGGTCGCCGACGCGCAGCCCGGTGCGCGCGATCTTGTCGGCGTACGCCGGCCCGATGCCGCGCCCGGTCGTTCCGATCTTCGTCCCCCCCTTCACCCCCTCCGACGCGCGGTCGAGCGCCTTGTGGTAGGGGAAGACGAGGTGCGCCGCCGCCGACACGAAGAGGCGGCCGCGGATCGCGATGCCGCGCTTCTCGAAGCCGTCGATCTCCTCGAGGAGCTGGCCGGCGTCGAGCACGACGCCGTTCGCGATGACGTTGCGCTTGCCCGGGTGGAGGATGCCCGAGGGCAGCAGGTGGAAGACGAACTTCTCCTGCCCGACGACGACGGTGTGGCCGGCGTTGGCGCCGCCCTGGTAGCGCACGACGACGTCGGCGCGCTCCGCGATGAGGTCGAGGATCTTGCCCTTCCCCTCGTCGCCCCACTGGGTACCGATCACGCTGAGGACGGGCATCGTCTCGCGCAGCTCCGGCGCAGGCCCGCGCGCACGCGCCGGGCGGGTTTCCATCCGCGCGTCGCGCGCGGGTTCGTCGAGGCGCCGGATCCTATCAACGATCCCCGGTCCCGCCCTGCGCGTAGCCCAGCTTGCGCAGCACCTCGCGGACATCGGGCGCCTCCTCCAGCGTCGGCAGCGCCGCGTCGCACTGCCGCTCCTTCGCGAGCCACGCCGCGAGGAGCGCGAAGCGGCCCGCCGCGCCCTCGTCCCACGCGAACCGCTCGGGCGCGAGCTCGCGGGGATCGCGCGCGAGATCGAGGAGCTCGAGCGCGTCGCCGGCGCCGAGCGGCGCGCTCCCGCGCCCGACCGGCCGCGCGAGGATCGACTTCTTGTCGCCGACGCGCACCACGCGGCCGGCGCGCGGGGCGATGCGCGCGACGAAGCCGTCCTCGTCCGCGGGCCAGCCGGGCCCCTGCACGTCGATCAGCTTCTCGGTGGTGGCGATCACCGGCTGGCCGGCCCACTGCTCTTCGAGCCGCTCGGCCACGAGCGGCCATTCGGGGGCGGGCAGCTCGTCGCTCCCGAAGTCGCGCGCGCCGAGCGCCGCGGCCGCGATCCGGCTCGCGAGCAGCGACTCGACCGGGACGTCGACGCGCCCGGCCGGGACGCCCGCGCCGTACAGCAGCAGCGGTACGTGGAGCGACTCCTCGTAGAGCTGGCTGCCGTGGCCGAACCAGCGGTGCTCGCCGAACTCCTCGCCGTGGTCGCCGGTGACGACCACGAGCGTGCGGTCGAGGAGACCGCGCCGCGCGAGCTCGGCGAAGAGGCGCTCGAGCTGCTCGTCGACGCTGCGCACCTCGCCGCGGTAGCGGCCGCGCAGGAACTCGAGCGCCGGACCGGAGTCGCGCGCGTCGCCGCAGCGCCGCATCGCCCGCTTGGGCGCGCTCTCCTCCTTCGCGTACGGGAGGCCGCGCAGCTCGGGGGCGACGAACGCCTCGCGCATCCAGCCGGGTGCGTTGAGCGGCGCGTGCGGCTCGAACCAGTGGAGGTAGGCGAAGAAGCGCGACGACGGCTCCTCCGACTGCCAGTCGAGGAAGAGGCGGCGCACCGCGGCGGCGTTCGCGTAGGCGAACGGGGCGAAGCAGTCGAAGCCGGCGGCGAAGCCCGCCTCGCGCCGGATCAGGTCGTTGGTCACGCAGGCGAAGGTGCGCGCGCCGGCGCGCGCCGCGACGCGGGCGAGCGTCGGCAGCCGTTCGGGCAGCACGTCCTCGAGCTCGGAGCGGGCGCCGTGCTCGAAGGGGTGGAGCCCGGTGAGGTAGCTCGCCACCGACGGGAGCGTCCAGGGCGCGGGCGCGGTCGCCTTCGAAAAGACGAGCGCGCGCGGCGCGAGGCGCGCGAGGAACGGCGTCGTCGCGTGTGCGACGGCGGTCGCGGCGTCGGAGGCGCGGCCGAAGCCGACTTCGTCGGCGCGACCAAAGCCGACTTCGTCGGCGCGAAAGGTCTCGACGCAGATCCAGAGGACGTTCGGCGCGGCCGCACTCGCGGCGGCGCGCGCGACCGGGTGCGCGCGCACCAGGCGCGGCCGCGCCAGCCCGAACCACGGCCGTTCGAAGCGGAGGCGGCGCGAGCGCGCCGTGCCGTCCGCGGCCGGCGCGCGCGCGACGACCGCCTCGACCAGTGCCGAGTAGCCGGAGACCTCGACCGAGACGACGAGCTCGTGCGCCGTCGCGCCCGGGTCGGCGACGAGCGCGACGTCGACCGGCGCGCCCCAGCCGCGGTCGATCGTCCGGCGCGGCGCCGCGAGGTCGCCCGCGATCAGCTCGCGCCCGTCGAGGACAACGCGCCAGCGCGCGCGCGCGTCGGCAAGCGAATCGGCCGGAATGTCGCTCCAGTCGAAGAAGCCGGGCTCGAAGACGAGCCGCGTCCCGCCGGCGCACGCCTCCGAGGTCAGCTCGAAGCGCGCCGCGCCGTGCCCCGCGAACGCGAGCGCCGGTCGCGCGCCGCCGTTCGGGAGCTCGATGCCGAGCCCCGCCTGGAAGTGCGCCTCGACGGCGACGCCGGGCCGCACTACCGGCTCGGCGGGCGCCGTCGCGGCCGGCGCGGCGGCGCCGTCGCTCCGCGCGCCGAGCTCGACGCGCTCCGCGCCGGTGCGGCCCGACGCGAAGCGCGGGTCGAGCAGGTCGGCGACGAGCTCTTCCCTCGTCTCCATCGGCGCAGCCACCGCGGGACGTCCCGCCCCGTCGCGCGCGGGCGGCGCGTGCTCGACGCGCGGCCCCCACAGCGTCGGCAGGATCGAGAGGTCGGCCGCGGGCCCGTCGCTCCGCGTCACGCGGAAGCGCAGCCGCCCCTCGCCGCGCGCCGCCGCCGGCCAGGTGACCTCGAGGTCGACGCGCACCCGCCCGTCGACCGCGGTCGCCGGATCGAAGTCGACGTGGCGCGTCGCGACGACCACGGCCGGCGCGCCGGCGTCCGCCGCGACCCACTCGATCGAGAAGTCGTGCCGCGCGCGCGCCCCCGCCGGCAGCGGTGCGCCGCTCCCTTCGGCCGGCCAGACGGAGTCGTGGAACTCGCAGCCGACGCCGCAGGTGAGCCGGATCGCGTCGTCGCCGTGCAGCGGCGCGGAGAGCAGGCTCCCGCTCGGCGGCAGCCACAGCCGCATGCGCCCGTCGCCGTCGTTGCGGTCGGCCGATTGATCGGTGAGGAGGAAGCGGCGGCTGCCGTTCGGGAAGCCCGACTCGGGGATCGCCTCGTCGAGCCGCGCGAAGAGCGCGTCGACGCGCGCGACGGGAGGCGCCGGGGCGTCCGCGGAACCCGCCTGCCGCGACGGTCCGGGCGCGAGCGCCGCGATGCAGCAAAGGACGTCGACGGCGATCGCCACCCAGCGCTCCTCCGATCGGTCAGGCTACTTTTTTTCCGATCGTGCGCGCTCTTTCGCGCTGCGGCGCCTTCGCCGTCAAGTCGGCGCCGCTCCCCTCCCGAAGTCCGTTCCGACCCCCTTGGAGTGCGTGATGTCCCTAGGTTCAGACAAGCCGTCCGATGCGTCGACGAAGGACCCCCGGTCCTCCGCCGCGGACGACGACGGCGGGAAGGAGCGGCGCGGCCAGACGCGCGTGCGCTCGCGGACGTTCGCGAACGGCGGCGTGACGGGCGACGCGGCGCGCAAGGGCGGCTCCTTCCTCGGCACGACGGTCAACCTCTCGATCGGCGGCTGCCTGATCCGGACCTACGAGGCGCTCGAGTCGGGGATGGAGGTCTCACTCCAGTTCAAGCTCCCCGAGGGCGACATTGCGACCGCGGCCCGCATCGCGCACGTGAACGAGGACGCCGTCGGTTGCCGGATGGTGGGCGTGCAGTTCGTCGGACTGGCCGGCGAGGCGCGCGCGCGCCTCGTGGAGCACCTCGCGACCTTCGGCGTCGAGGCGGGCGCGCCGGACCCCCATCCCGCGCACGGCGTCACCGGCCGCTTCGCGATCGAGGGGAAGATCCGCTCGACCTGACGCGCCGGCGCCGTCGCGACAGGCGTCCAAGCGAAGAGCCCGACGGGGTCCTCCCGCCGGGCTCTCGAGTGCGACGAACCGTCTCCGCGCCGCGCGCTCAGACGTTGAAGCTGCTCCCGCAGCCGCAGTTCCCCTTCGCGTTGGGGTTCTTGACCGTGAAGCCGGCGCCCTGCAGCGAGTCGACCCAGTCGATCGAGCAGCCGTTCACGTAGGGCAGGCTCATCGGGTCGACGACGACTTCGAACTGATTGAAGTTCGTCACCTCGTCGCCCTCCTCCTTCTCGGAGAAGGTGAAGCCGTACTGGAAGCCCGAGCAGCCGCCGCCCTGCACGAAGATGCGCAGCGCCTTGCCCTTGAGCGACCCGTCCTGATCGATGAATCCCGCGACCGCCTTCTGGGCGCTCTCGGAGAGGGTGACCATGTCCGGACTCCGTTCGGTTTGCGACGCGGCGAGCGTCGGGAAGCGGGCGCTGTTTATAGGCGAGAGGGCGTCTCGCGCAAGCCGGGGCGTGCCGCCTCCGCGACGGGCTCGACCGGCCGCAGCACCGAGGCCATCGCGCCGCGGATCGACGCCAGCGTGAACGGCTTGTTCAGCACCGGCGTGTGCTCGCGCTGCGCGACCTGCCTCACCTCGGTGCCGATCGCGTCTCCGGTGAGGAAGACGAAGCGGCCGCGATAGGCCGGGTCGCGCGCGCACAGCGCGGCGAAGAGGTCGTCGCCGCTCCGGCAGGGCATGCGCCAGTCGCTGAAGACGACGTCGAATTCGTCGTGCTCGACGAGCCGCAGCGCCTCCTCGACCGAGACGGCGGTCGCGACCGCGTGGCCGTCGCCGCGCAGGAACTGGCCGAGCAGTTCGAGGATGATCGGCTCGTCGTCGACGACGAGGATGCGCGAGCGCGGCAGCTTGCGCTCGACCTCGTCGCGCGCGATCTCGCGCGCCGCCGTCGCGCTCGCCGCCGTCTCGGCCACGATCGGGAGCTCGACGCGGAAGGTGCTCCCCTCGCCGGGGCGGCTGGTCGCGCTGAGCGAGCCGCCGTGCTCCTTCACGATCCCGTACGAGATCGAGAGGCCGAGCCCGGTCCCCTTGCCGACCCCTTTCGTCGTGAAGAACGGGTCGAAGATGCGGCGCTGGATCGTCTCGCTCATGCCGCAGCCGTCGTCCTCGACCTCGACGACGATCTTGGTCGCGCTCGCGCGGCGCGTGCGCACCTTCACCACGCCGGCTCGCCCGCTCTGCTGCACGGCGTGCTGCGCGTTGGTGATCAGGTTGACCAGCACCTGCTGGATCTGGAACGAGTCCATCATCGACTCGGGCACCGTCGCGTCGAAGTCGCGCTCGACGCGCACGTTGGCGAGGCGCAGCTGGTAGCCGAGCAGGTCGAGCGTCGACTGCACCACCTCGTTCAGGCTGGCGCGCACACGCTCGGCGCCGTGGCGGCGCGAGAACTTGAGCAGGCCGTCGATGATCCGCTTGCAGCGCTCGGCGTGGGTGTAGATGTGGCGCACCTCCTCCTTCTGCTCGCCGGGGAGGTCCTCGGCGAGGAGGAGCTGCGCGAAGCCGAACACTGCGGTCAGCGGGTTGTTCAGCTCGTGCGCGACGCCGGAGACCATCTCGCCGAGCGCGGAGAGCTTCTCGTTCTGCGCGAGCTGCACCTGCAGGCGCTTCACCTCGGTCAGGTCGCGCACGATCGCGACGGTGCCGAGCAGGCGGTCGTCGAGCGCGCGGATCGGCGCGAGCGAGAGCATCGCCGTGCGCTCCGCGCCGTCCTTCCCGCGCAGCGTGACCTCGCGCTCCCACGGCGTGAACTCGCGCAGCGCGGCGACGAAGGCCTCCTCGTCCTCCGCGCCCGCGAACGGGATCAGGCCGCGGCCGGCCGCCGCGGCGGGCACGCTCGGCACGAAGGCCGCCTCCGCGGCGCGGTTGCGGTGGCGCAGCTCGGCGCGCAGCCCCAGCGTGAGCACCGGGTCGGCCACGCTGTTCACCACGTCGCGCAGCAGCGCCGCTCGGTCCTCCGACTCGGCGTGCGCCGAGACGTCGCGGATCTGCTGGATCAGCTTCCCGCTGAAGCCGTGCGGGCCGAACAGCGGGAAGGTCGTGACCTCGTAGCGGCGCGCGCCGAGCTCGTCGCGGACCAGCTCGAAGCGGGGCTTGCGCTTGTTCCACGCCTGCGCGACGGTGCACTCCTCCGCGTCGCAGTCGTCCTTGTGGCCGAGGTACGCCTCGCAGCAGGTCTTGTGCAGCACGCTCTCGCCGAAGGTCGCGATGGCGACGCGGTTGCCGGCGACGATGCGCCGCTTCTCGCCGATCACGACCAGCGGGTCGGGGATCGACTCGAAGACCGACTCGAGGTACTCCTCGGAGCTGCGCAGCGCGGCGACGACCTCGCGCCGCTCCATGCGGTCGAGCGCGAAGAGGATCAGCACGGTCCCGATCGTCTTGAGCATGAGCTCGGGGGTCGGATCGTCGCGGAAGAAGCCGAACAGGCAGCCGCCCGCGCCGACGGTGAGCACGATCGAGCCGAACAGGAGCAGCGGGTCGCGGCTGTCGAGCGTGCGCCGTCGGATGCGCGCGACCGCCCAGCACAGGATGCTCGCCACGGTGGCGAAGTTGAGCGCGAGCTCGGCCAGGCGCGCCTTGTGGAACGCGAAGAAGCTCTCGAAGGCGAGCCCGGTCAGGAAGACGAGCGGGAGCGAGACGGCGTGGAGGGCGTCGTTCTCGCTGCGGAGGATCGACTTGAGCCGGCCCGGGTGCGAGCGCAGCTTCTGGGCGATCTCCCAGCCCTTCTCGGCTTCGTCCTGTTCGCGCGGGCGCATGCGTCGGGAGCCTTCGGACGGGCGCGCGCGCGACTTGACGGTGAATGGAGCGGCGGGAGCCGCCGGAAAACCTTTCGGAGCGACGGCTCCTTCATTTCGGCGTGGTCGACGGCGGCAGCGTGTGGGCGACCACCTTGGCGTCGTTCAGGACCGAGAGGACGCGCCCGATGATCTCCTCGCCGAGCCGCCCCTCCACCTTGCGGTCGGAGGCGTAGACGCGCCACTCGACGGCCGGCTGGCGCGACGGGTCGACGTCGATCCGCGCGAGCGTCGCCATCAGCTCGACCTGCACGCGCCCGCCCTCCGCCTCCGCGACGGTGACGTAGCACTGCTGGCGCAGCGACTCCTGACCGAGCGTCTCCTCGACCGGGTCGGTCACGATGCGGCCCGCCGCCTCGTCGACGCCGATCCTGGTCGAGTAGTAGTGCGACGCGACGACCTCCTTGCACGCCTTGAAGACGACGTCGCGCGGCGCCTTCTCGAATGTGATCGTCTTGAAGGAGATCTCCTTCGACGTCGCGCAGCCGGCGAACGCGAGGGCGGCGAAGGCCAGCAGCGCGCGCCGGGCGATGTCGCGCGCGCTCATGGCCGTCCTCGCGCGCGGCCGTAGCCGCCGCCGGCCGGCGTGCGCATCCCGATGCGGTCGCCGGCGGCGAGGTCGACCGCGAACTTGGCGGGCATCGCCTCGCGCCGGCCGCGCCGCACGATCCAGTTGGCGCCGCGCGCCCCGTCGCCGCCGCCGGCCGCGCCGCGCGGCGCGCTCCGGCGCCGCTCCGAGAGCACCGCCGCGCGCGCCGGGACGAGGAGCTCGAGCTCGCGCTCGCAGCCGTCGCCGCCGCGCCGCGCTCCGCGCCCGCCGCCGCCGCGCGCGAGCGTCGAGCGCGTGACGCGCAGCGGATAGGCGATCTCGAGCGCCTCGATCGGCGTGTTGAGCGTGTTGGTCATGTGGACCTGGATCCCCGATGCGCCCGCGCGCCGCGCGCCGGCGCCCGCGCCGCCGCCCACCGTCTCGTAGTAGGCGAACGGCCGCGCCGACGTCGCGCTGCCGAGCGTCAGGTTGTTCATCGTCCCCTGCGAGCCCGCCGGCACGAGGCGCGGCGCCGCCTTCGCGAGCGCGCCCAGCACGACGTCGACGATCCGCTGCGACGTCTCCACGTTGCCGCCGGCCACCGCGGCGCCCGGCCGCGGCGAGAGCAGCGACCCCTCCGGGATCACCAGCGAGAGCGGGCGCGCCATGCCCTCGTTCGGCGGCAGCGTGCCGGCCGCGAGGCACTGGAAGCAGTAGAGCACCGCCGAGAGCGTGATCGCGGGATTGGCGTTGAGGGAGCCGTCGACCTGCGGCGCGGTGCCCGTGAAGTCGACGACGGCGCGCCGCCGCGCGATCCGGATCGCGACGCGGATCGGGACGTCGCGCGCGCCCATGCCGTCGTCGTCGAGCACGTCGGCGTTCCGCCACGTCCCCGCCGGCAGCCGCGCGAGCAGCGCCTGCATCACGCGCTCGCCGTGGTCGAGGATCGCGCGCGCCGCGCGCGCGAGGCGGCGCTCGCCGTAGCGGGCGGCGAGCGCGGCGACGCGCGCCGCGCCGCGCCGGTTCGCGGCGCACTGCGCGGCGAGGTCGGCTCTACGCTCGTCGGGCGTGCGCACGTTGGCGAGGACCAGGCGCAGCGCGTCGCGCACGAAGGCGCCGTCGCGCTCGATCACGATCGGCGGGATCACCAGCCCCTCGCCCCACAGGTCGCGGCACGGCGCCATCGAGCCGGGCTCGGCACCGCCGACGTCGGCGTGGTGCGCGCGCGTTGCGACGAAGAAGGCGGGCCGGCGCGCGCCGCTCCCGGGCAGGAAGACCGGCGAGACGAGCGTGAGGTCGGGCAGGTGCGTGCCGCCGCGGTAGGGGTCGTTCAGGAGCACCGACTCGCCCGGCGCGAAGGCGTGCTCGGCCATCGCCGCGCGCACCGAGAGCGGCGCCGAGCCGAGGTGGACCGGGATGTGGGCCGCCTGCGCGACGAGCGTCCCGGCATCATCGAAGAGAGCGCACGAATAATCGCGCCGCTCCTTGATGTTGGGCGAGAGCGCCGAGCGCTGCAGGACGACGCCCATCTCCTCGGCGATCGACGCGAAGAGGGCGCGGAAGACTTCGAGCTCGAGCGCTCCGGACGCCCGCGGCGCGGCGGCTCGCGCCACCGGTCACGCCTCGACGTAGAGGGTCGTGCCGTCGACGACGACCGGGTAGCACGACACCCCGACCGCCGCATTGCGCGTCGACTTGCCGCTGGAGCAGTCGAACTGCCAGCCGTGCCACGGGCAGGTCACGATGTTCCCGCTCACCATGCCGTCGCCGAGCGGCCCGCCGCGATGCGGGCAGGTGTTGTCCATGGCGACGAAGCGGTCGCCGAGGTTGAAGACCGCGATCTGCTTTCCGGCCACTTCGCAAATGCGGCCGCGACCGACCGCGATCTCCGAGACTTCGGCCACGCCGTGTCGAGCTGCCATGTCGTCCTCTCTTGAAGTCCGTCCGGGCCGACCGGTCTACCACGCCCGGCCGCCGTTCTCACCTTCCGAGCGCGCGCCCCACCGCGCGGACGAGCGCCGCCGGCCCGTCGCCCGCGACGCTCTCGCGCGCGAACGCGCGCGCCGTCTCGCCCGCGCCCGGCGCCGCCAGCGACCAGCCGGCGCCGGAGAGCATCTCCGCGTCGTTCGCCTCGTCCCCCACCGCGACGATCTGCGCCGGCGCGATGCCGTGGCGCTCGGCGACCCAGGTCACCCCCGTCCACTTGCTCACGCCGGCCGCCATCACCTCGACGCGGTGGCCGTCCATGACCGTCTCGCGCTGCACGAAGGCGCGCAGCATGCCGGCGTGACGGCGCGGGAGCTCGCGCGCGGCCTCCTCGAGGAGCTCCTTGGGTCCGTGCGCCGCGACGCGCAGGACGTCCGCGAGCGGCGCGGCGCCGAGGTCGGGGAAGAGGGAGAAGTGGCCCGACGCGTAGTGGAAGTACCACGCGAGGTACCCGGAGGGATCGGCGCCGCCCTCCTCGGCGAGCACCTCGCCCGGCCCGCGCGGCGCCGCCGTGAAGAGCAGGACGGAGAGGCCGCGCGACTTCAGGTATGCGGCGACGTCGCGCACGACCGCGGGCTCGAGCGGCCAGGTCCGCACCGGCGCGGAGTCGGGCACGCTCGCGACCATCGCGCCGTTGTGGACGACGACCGCGCCGCCGAGCGCCAGCTCCTCGAGCACCGGGAGGGCGCTCCAGAGGCGGCGGCCGGTCGCCGCGAGCAACTCGACGCCGTCCTCGCGCAGCTTCGAGAGGAAGCGCGCCGTCGCGCCCGCGAGGCGCCCGTCGCGCTCGAGAAACGTCCCGTCGAGGTCGAACGCGAGCATGCGGAAGCCGCCGGCGGGAGGCACGGCGCGCGGGCGCGAGAATAGTCCCATGGGGCGGAGCATCTTAGAGCCGCCGAGCCGCTTCCCCCCGTCGCAGCCATCGAGTAGATCGTCGCCTCCTCCATGAGCGAACCAACGCCCGACGCGCGCGTGTCCCCGATGCTCCAGCAGTACTTCGGGGTGAAGCGGCAGCATCCCGACGCGCTGCTCTTCTTCCGGATGGGCGACTTCTTCGAGCTCTTCTTCGAGGACGCGAAGGTCGCGTCGAAGGTGCTCGGCATCGCGCTCACGTCGCGCAGCAAGGACCAAGAAGTCCCGATGGCGGGCGTGCCGGTGCGCACCGTCGACGCCTACCTGCGCAAGCTGATCGTCGCCGGCCACACGGTCGTGGTGTGCGACCAGGTCGAGGACCCGAAGGCGGCGAAGGGACTCGTCGAGCGCGCCGTCACGCGCGTCGTCACGGCCGGGACGCTGCTCGAGGACGCGCTGCTCGAGAGCGGGCGCCACAATTGGCTGGCGGCGGCCGACGTCGTCGCTCCGGGCGAGGTCGCGCTCGCGTGGCTCGACCTGTCGACCGCGCGCTTCGAGGGGGCGACGGTGCCGGCCGCGGAGCTCGCCGACGAACTCGACCGGCTCGCCCCCGCCGAGCTGCTGCTCCCCGAGCGCTTCCGGGACGCGCGGCCGGCCGAGCTCGCGCCGGTGCGGGGCGTCGACGCCGGGGGGCCGGCGCTCACGTTCCGGCCGGCGCACGAGTTCGAGGACGACGTCGCGCGCCGCGCACTCCAGGAACATCTGCGCGTCGCGGACCTCGCGGGATTCGGCATCGATCCGGGCGATCGCTTCGTCGGGGCGGCCGGCGCGATCCTCGCCTACGCGCGCGACACGCAGCGCGGCCTCGTCTCCCACGTGACGAAGCTGGTCCGGCGCGAGCGCGGGGGCGCGATGCGGCTCGACCGCGCCGCGGTCCAGGCGCTCGAGCTGTTCGAGACGGCGCGCGAGCGGCGGCGCGACGGCTCGCTCCTCTCGGTCCTCGACCGCACGAAGACGGCGGCCGGCGCGCGCCTGCTGCGCGACTGGATCGGGGAGCCGCTCGTCGAGCTGGACGCGATCACGCGCCGCCAGGAGGCCGTCGCCGAGCTGCACGGGCTCGACGCGACACGCGCGACGCTGCGCGGCGAATTCGAGGGCGTCTTCGACCTCGAGCGGATCACGGCGCGCCTCGCGGCGAATCGCGGCCCGCCGCGCGACCTCGCGCAGCTGCGCGACTCGCTGGCGCGCCTGCCGCGGATCGTCGCGTCGCTCGCCGACGCGGGGAGCGCGCCGCTCACGGAGCTGCGCGCGCGCCTCGTCGCGCCGCCCGGCCTGCACGAGCTGCTCGCCGCCGCGATCGAGACGGCGCCGCCGCTCTCGGCGAAGGAGGGCGGCTTCATCAAGGCGGGCTTCCGCGCCGAGCTCGACGAGCAGCGCCGCCTGCGCTTCGACGTCGAGTCGATCCTCGCCGACCTGCAGCGGCGCGAGATCGGGCGCACCGGCATCGCGACGCTCAAGGTCGGCTTCAACTCGGTCTTCGGGTACTACCTCGAGATCACGCACGCGCAGCGCGAGCGCGTCCCGGCCGACTACGTGCGCAAGCAGACGCTGAAGAACGCCGAGCGCTACATCACGCCGGAGCTGAAGGAGCTCGAGGCGCGCGTGCTCTCGGCGGAGGAGCGCTCGCTGCGGCTCGAGGCGGAGCTCTTCGAGGAGGTGCGCGCGCGGGCCGGCGAGCGCACGCGCGAGCTGCAGGAGCTCGCCGCGCGGCTCGCGGAGCTCGACGCGCTGCAGTCACTGGCCGAGGCGGCGCGCGAGCACGGCTGGCGGCGGCCCGTGCTCGAGGCGTCGCGCCGCCTGCTCGTCGAGGAGGGCGCCCACCCGGTGCTCGCGGCGACGCTGCCGCCCGGCACCTTCGTCCCGAACGACACGCGGCTCGGCGGCGACGGGCCGTGCTTCGCGCTCATCACCGGCCCGAACATGGCCGGCAAGTCGACCTGGCTGCGGCAGAACGCGCTGATCGTCCTGCTGGCGCAGATGGGCAGCTTCGTGCCGGCGCGCGCCGCGACGATCGGCGTGGCCGACCGCATCTTCACGCGCGTCGGAGCGAGCGACGACCTCACGCGCGGCGCCTCGACGTTCATGGTGGAGATGGCCGAGACGGCGAACGTCCTGCACCACGCGACCGATCGCAGCGTCGTGATCCTCGACGAGGTCGGGCGCGGGACCGGGACGTTCGACGGCATGTCGCTGGCCCGCGCCCTGGCGGAGCACCTCGCCGAGAAGACGCGCTGCCGCACCTTCTTCGCGACCCACTACCACCAGCTGACGCAGCTCTCCGAGGAGCTGCCGTCGGTGGTGAACTTCTCGGTCGCCGTGCGCGAGTGGGGCGACCAGATCCTCTTCCTCCACCGCATCGTCGCGGGCGGCACCGACCGCAGCTACGGGCTGCACGTCGCGCAGCTCGCCGGCATCCCGGCCGGGATCGTCGCGCGCGCGCGGCAGATCCTGCGCGAGCTCGAGTCGCTCACGCCCGAGCTCGAGCGGCGCGCGGCGCGCGACGCCGCGGCGTCGGCGCCGCCGGCGAAGGCGGACGACCGTGTCGCGCGCGAGCTTCGCCGGCTCGACGTCGAGCGGCTCACGCCGCTGCAGGCGCTGACGCGGCTGGCCGAGCTGAAGCAGCTGGCGCACGGCGGCGAGCCGACAGCGAAGCCGCGCGCGAAGGAGAAGGACGGGGACGCCCCGTCGCTCTTCCGCGACGCGGGAGCCTGACCCCGCTCCGCAGGCGGTCAGGGGTCGGAGCAGTCGCGCACCGCGCCGCAGCGCGGGCAGACGACCTTGCAGTGGCGGTCGAGCGACGGGTGGCCGCAGAACTCGCAGCCGGCCTCCTCGCCCGGGGCGAAGCGGCGACCGGGGCCGGCGGAAGAGAGCGACGCGACCGCCGCCACAAGAGACGGGGGCGCGGGGTCGAGCCTCCCCGGGGGAGCCGCGGCGGGCGTTGCGTTGCGCTCCGGCATGCGCCGAAGTGCCCGAGAGACCGCGCGGCGCCGCCTACTGGTCCGAGCCGCCGACGACGACCACGATCTCGTCCTTCGTCGGATCATCGCCCACGACCACCGTCGTGCCCTTCGAGGTGACGACGATCTGTGCGTCGAGCCCGCCGCCATCGAGGCCGAAGTCGGGGAGCTGGATGTGGTCCGACAGCCCGATCGCCGGCACCACGGCGAGCACGCGCGGGTCCTCGTTCATCCGGGCCGACCAGACGACGAGCGCGTCGGAGACGGCGTTGCCGGACGGATCGACGACGCGCACGCGGCGATCGCGCGCCGGCTGCATCTCGACATGAACTTCGGTCGCATTCGGTGTGAAGGAGAACGTGGTGAAGCGCAGGCCCGCGGAGCAGACGATCGCCGCGGTGTCGTTGTCGGAGTCGAGCCCGGAGAGCGAGAAGCCGACGGTCTCCTCGACGCCCGGCAGCAGCTCCTGGAGTCCGTAGGCGAGGACCGCCGCGTCGCTCACGGGCCGGCCGAAGGCGACGTCGTACGGGTAGACGGTGACGGAGCGATCGGTCGGGAGGTCGAGATAGAACTTGTCGGCGCGGCTCGCGTCGGGGTCGAGGAAGCGCGTCGCGATCTGGTAGCCGCGCGAGCTCGCCACCAGCCGGATGGCGACGCCCGACGGGATCGTGCGCAGCGAGAACTTGCCCTCGACGTCGACGTTGGTGCGCTCGACGTGCCAGACGCCGTTCACCTCGAAGCCGGCCTCGATGCGGCCCGCCATCGGCGTCCCGACGTGGTCGCGGATCACTCCGCGGATCGGGATCGAGCGCGAGAGCGTGATCGCGTTGAACTCCAGCGTGCTGAGGTCGACGTCGGTGAGCACGAAGTCGTTCGCGCGGATCGTCGCGCGGCCGTCGGTCGCCGAGACGTGCTCGAGCTTGAAGTTGCCGTTCGAGTCGGTGTGGATGGTCCGCGCGAGCCGCATCAGGATCGCGTTGGTGACCGGCCGGCCCTTCGAGTCGACGATGCGGCCGAAGGCCGTGGCGCCGTCGTCGAGGGCGAGCGGCAGCGCCAGTTCCTCGCCGGCGCGCACCTCGAAGAAGCGGTCGCGCAGGTCGGCGAACGGGCTCTCGTCGGGCGCCTGGACGTCGATCCGCCAGATCCCCGGGGGGAGCCGGGGGAGGTCGAAGCGGCCGTCCGCGCCGCTCTCCACCGTGAACGCCCCCCCGAGCGCGGCTCGGGCGGTGTCGAGGTCGCGGCGCGTCTCGAGGCGCAGTTCGGGGTCGTCCGGCAGCAGGACCTTCAGCGCGTCCTCCGGAAGGAGGTCGCGGACGAGCGTCACGACGGCGCCCGCGACTGCGGTCCCGTCGGAGGCCGAGGTGATCGTCCCGACCAGGTGGGCCGGGGCGAAGCTGCGGTTCATCAGGAGGGTCGGGTCGGAGTGCTCGCGTGCGGGCTCGGGGGCCACTTCGACCGGCGTCTCGGTGCGCGTCGGGACGGTCGCCGGGTCGATGAGCGGATTGCCGCTGACGATCGGATTGAAGCCGGCCGCCGACTTGTCGGGGCCGATCCTCACCGCGCCGTCGAAGCGCGTGAAAACGCGGCCGGTGAAGTCGTTCAGGCGCAGCGAACCGGAGAGGACCACGAACTGCCGGTCCTCGAACCCTTCTCCGGAGATCGCGAGCGACGCCTGGGTGCCGATCAATTCGAGGCCGCCGAGGTCGATGCGCGCCGCCCGTTCGCCGATCATCACGTCGGCGGCGATCGGGCCCGGCTCGATGCGTACGTCGCCGTCGGCGTTGAGCGACACGCCGCCGTTGCGCAGGTTGACGCGCAGTCCGTCGATGGCGCTCGCGACGACGCTCCCGCCGGAATCGGCGCGGATCGTCTCGTCGGCGGCGGCGGTCGAGCGGACCGCGGCGCCGTTCGCGTCGGGTCCGAAGCGGTCGACGACGATCGACGTGCGCGGGTCGAAGCTGCCGCGCGCGAACGTGGCGAGCAGGAGCGCGGCGGCGGCGGCGCGCACGTGGCCGCCGATGATCACGCCTTCGCGGCGCGGAGCGCGCAGCGAGGCGAGGCGCGACTCACCGAACTCGGGCCGCATTGCGAGGCCGCGGCCCAGATCCCTCACATCCTTCCAGGCGGAGTGAATGCGCGACCGTTCATCGCGCAGCGTCGGATCCCGCGCGAGCTCGTTTTCGAGCCGGCCCGACTCCTCGAGCGAAAGGCCGCCGTCGGCTTCGAGGAGGATCAGCTCGAGGATGTCTTCGCGCTGCATTCGTCTGCCTCCCACCCCTGTCACGCCTCATCCTGTGGGGCGAGCGCGGGGTGGTTCCGTATTTTTTGGACAAGCACCCGACCCCCGCGCGCGATTGCGTTCTTCACGAAATGGATGGGAACATCGAGAATGTCAGCGATTTCCTGGTAGGAACGCTCCTCGATCAGTCGCATGGCCAGCACGGTCCGGAACTGATCAGGCACCGTCCCGAGGAGGTGCTGGATCTTGCGCGCCTTTTCGGAGCGGACGGCGTCGGCGAAGGGGCTCGACGGCGTCTCGCGCGGGGGCGGCTCCGGGACGACCTCCATCGGCTGGGGCCGGCGGCGCTGGCTCTCCTTCATGTCCGCGCACAGGTTGCGCGCGATCGCGTAGAGCCACGGACGCAGCTTGTCGGGTTCGACGAGCGAACCGGCGGCGGTCCATGCGCGCCGGAACGTCTCCTGGACCAGGTCCTCGGCCTCGCTCGGGTCGCCGAGCTCGACGATCCCGATCGCGAAGATCGCGCTCTTGAAGACCTTGAAGACGGTCTCGAACGCAACGACGTCCCGCCGGGAGAAGCGTCGCGCGAGTTCTCGCAACGCCCCCGCGTCCAATTCCAGATCGCCTGCGCCTGCGCGCTTGCGCCAGACGGGACGGTCGGCTCCGGCGGGTTCCGGTGAAGTCATGCCGAAGGTCAATGGAGAGGTGCAGTCGAGCGATGCCCGGCAGACGGGCGGAAAGCGTAGGCAGTTCCGTTTTCGCCGCTACCCCAAAAATTGCCCCCGGGCGGTGTATTCGAATTCACACGCTGTCGAGGGAACTTCGAGCGGAGTCGCCCATGGGGACTTCGGTGGAAAAGTAGTCGATCCAACGTCGGGTCACTCTCTTGGCCGTGTCGGGATCGCAGAGGAGCTCCGCGGGATAGCCATGCTTCCGGCGGGCGTCGATCACGAGTGGCGGACGGCGCACGACCATTCCTTTCGCGATCGACGCTGAGCTTCCGCGCAAATCGCGCGCGGGATCGAAGCGGGTGAAGGTCGTCCACAGGAAGTTCATGGAGCTGGCTGAAGCACGGTCGGGTTCGTCGCTCAGTACCACGAGCGGCCAGTCGGCGAGCGCGGCGACCTGCGCGAGCCGCTCCGCGGCGTCGGGCTCGCGCGCGTGGTCGGGGCCGCCGACGACGAGGCAGCCGGCGCAGAACGGCCGCGCGCGCTCGAAGGGCGACGGGAGCTCCCCGCGGAACTCGCGCGGAAGCGTCCGGATCGGCTCCCCGAGCCCGAGCAGGAGCCCCTTGCTCCCCTCGTTCAGGCGCGTCCCCGTGTAGTCGAGCGTGTCCATCGAGAGGTTGGGGAAGACGAAGAGGTCGGTCTCGATGCGGGCGCGCGCGAGCACGTGCTCGAGCACCTTCTTGAAGTCGTGCAGGTCGACCGCGCCGTCGGTGAGAAGCAGGAACTTGGTCAGCGAGAGCTGCCCCTCTCCCAGGATCCGGAAGCCCGCGACCATCGCCTCGCGCTTGTAGCGGTCGCGCACCACGGCCGCGGCGAGCGAGTGGTAGCCGGTCTCCCCGTACGACCAGAGGTCGACCACCCCCGGCATCACCCGCGGGAAGAGCGGCGCGAGCAGCCGCTGCAGGAAGTCGCCGAGGTGGAAGTCCTCCTGGCGCGGCTTGCCGACGACGGTCGCCGGCAGGATCGCGTCGGCGCGGTGCAGCACCGCCTCGCACCGGAAGACGGGGAAGTCGTGCGCGAGCGAGTAGTAGCCGTAGTGGTCCCCGAACGGACCTTCGGGCCGACGCTCGTGCGCGCGCGCCCTGCCGACGAGGCAGAACTCCGCGTCGGCGAGCAGGCGATGCGGCGACGACGGATGGCGCGTCGTCTTCAACTTCGACCCGAGCAGGAGCGACGCGAGCAGGAGCTCGGGCACGTTCTCCGGAAGCGGCGCGACGGCGGAGAGGAGCGCGGCCGGCGGGCCGCCGAGGAACGCCGACACCGGCAGGTCGGCGCCGCTCCGCTCCGCCGCGTCGAAGTGAAAGCCGCCGCCCTTCTGGATCTGCCAGTGCATGCCGGTGGTCGCGTCGTCGAAGCGCTGCATGCGGTAGATGCCGAGGTTGCCGGCGCCCCCGCCCGGCGGCTCGGTGTAGACGAGCGGCAGCGTGAGGAACGCGCCGCCGTCCTCGCTCCACGATTTCGTGAGCGGCAGCGCCGTCAGCCGCGGCGGCGCGTCGACGACGTCGAGCACGGGCGCGCGCGCGACGTGGCGCGTGCCGAGGCGCGCGAGCCTCCCGAGCAGCGAGCGCGCGCGCCAGAGCGTGCGCGCCACCCCGCCCGTGGAGCCGGCCGCCGCCGGGAGCTCCTCGAGCAGCCGGACCAGGTCGCGCACCAAGAGCTCGGGGCGCCCGAAGGCGAGCTCGACGCGGCGCGCCGTCCCGAAGAGGTTGGTGACGACCCGGTAGGGGCTGCCGCGCACGCGCCGGAAGAGGAGCGCCGGGCCGCCCGCGGCGATGACGCGGCGGTGGATCTCGGCGACCTCGAGCTCCGGGTCGACCTCGGCGTCGACCTCGACCAGCTCGCCCGCGTCGCGCAGCGTGCGCAGCAGGTCGCGCAGGTCGCCGGGAGGCCGGAAACGCGGGTCGCCCTCCCCCACGGTCGCGCCGCGCCTCACTCGTGGCGCAGCGCGACCACGGGGTCGAGCCGCGCCGCGCGCAGCGATGCGATGAAGGCGAAGAGGAGCGTGATCGCGAAGGTCGCCGCGATGCCGAGCCCGATCACGCCGGGCGCGACGACGGTCGGGATCGTGTCGAAGAGGTAGGTGGTCGGCTCCCACAGCCGATGCCCGGTCGCCTGCGCGAACCATTCGTGCAGCCGGTTCACGTGGTGCGCGAAGAAGGCGCCGCCCACGAGCCCGAGCGCCGCGCCCACCAGCGTGACGAGGAAGCCGAGCGCGGTGAAGACCGACGCGATGCCGAGCGACGACGCGCCGAGCGACGCGAGCGTCCCGACGTCGCGCAGCTTCTCCGTCACGATCAGGTTGAGCGAGACGAGGAGGTTGAAGCCCGCCACGATCACGACGAAGAAGAGGATCAGGTCGAGCACCTGGCGCTGGTTCGCGATCGCGGCGAGGACGTTCTGGTTCAGGTCCTCCCACGTCGTGACCGGCGTCGTGAACCAGTGCGAGAGGTTGAAGGGCGGGCCGCCGAGCCTGGCGATCAGCCGCTCGCGCACGACGTCGATTTGCGCGACGTCGGCGAGCTTCACCACGATCTCGGTCGAGGTGCGCTTCGTCCCGATGAAGCGCTGCAGGTCGCCAAGCGGCACCAGCGCCCGCGTCATGTCCTCGAGGTAGAAGCCGGTGTCGAAGGTGCCGGCCAGGAGGAAGCGCGCGGTGCGCGGCTGGATGCCCTTCTCCCTCGCGTGCTCGACCGTCACGCCGTCAGGGAACGTCATCAACTGGAAGGTCGCGCCGCGCTCGAGACCGAGCTCGCGCGCGGCGCGCTCGCCGAGCAGGAGCGGGATCGCGGAGCGGTCGGCGTCGGGCAGGTCACCGACGTCGAACGGCCGCGCGAGGTCGCGCACGCGCCGCGCGGCGGGCGCTGCCTCGAGGTAGCGCCGGAAGTCCGTCGCGCTCGCCTCGCCGTCCGGCTCGATGCCGCGCACGTCGAGGAGCGAGCGGCGGCTGATGCTCCCGATCGCGACGATCTCGGGCAGCTTGAGCCCCTCCGGCAGCAAGCACGGCCAGACGAGGCGCGCGGTCGCGCCGGCCACCCCCTCGCAGCCGCGGATCTCGTCGAGGATCCGGTCGGTCGGGAGCAGGGTCCCCTCGGCGCGGCGCGGCAGGACCATCGGCACGTAGAGGTCGGCGGCGGTGCCGCGGTAGACGCCGCGCAGCTCGGCGAGGACGCCGTTGAAGATCGAGTCGACCACCAGGATCGAGGCGACGCCGAGGAAGACGCCCACCACCGACACCCACAGCATCGGCAGGCGTTTCAGCCAGCGCCACGCGATGACCCAGCGGTACATGCGGCGCCGGCGCTCCTTCCCGACCCGCGCTCAGCGGCGCGCGTCGATCGCCGGAACGTCGCGCGACGGCGCGCCGCAGTAGATCTGGCGCGGCCGCGCGATCTTCGTCTCCGGATCGCGGCTCATCTCCTCCCACTGCGCCAGCCAGCCCGCCGTGCGCGGGATGGCGAAGAGCACCGGGAACATCTCGGTCGGGAAGCCCATCGCCTGGTAGATCAGGCCCGAATAGAAGTCGACGTTGGGGTAGAGCTTGCGGTCGACGAAGTAGGTGTCCTGAAGAGCGATGCGCTCGAGCTCCAGCGCGATGTCGAGCAGCGGGTTCTTGCCCGTCACGTCGAACACCTTGTACGCCCACTCCTTGATGATGCGCGCGCGCGGGTCGTAGTTCTTGTAGACGCGGTGGCCGAAGCCCATCAGGCGCCGCTCGCCCGCCTTCACCGACTTCATGAAGTCGGGGACCTTCGAGACCGAGCCGATCTCGGTCAGCATGCGCAGCACCGCCTCGTTGGCGCCGCCGTGCAGCGGGCCGTAGAGCGCCGCGGTCGCGGCGCAGACGCCGCTGTAGGGGTCGACCTGGCTGCTCGTCACGCTGCGCATCGCGTTGGTCGAGCAGTTCTGCTCGTGGTCGGCGTGCAGGACGAAGAGGACCTCGAGCGCGCGCTCGAGCGACGGGTGCGGGTGCCAGTCGCCGCCGAGGTTGAACAGCATGTGGAGGAAGTTGCCGGTGTAGCTCAGCCGGTTGTCGGGATAGGTGACGTGCTGGCCGAGGCTGTGGCGGTAGGCGAAGGCCGCGAGCGTCGGCATCTTCCCGAGCAGCCGCACGATCGACAGGCGCCGCGACGCCTGGTTCTTCACGTCGCCCGCGTCCTTGTAGAAGGTCGAGAGCGCCGCGGTCGACGCCATCAGGATGCTCATCGGATGGGCGTCGTAGCGGAACGCGTCGATGATCTGCTTCAGGTTCTCGTGGATCAGCGTGTGGTGGCGGACCTCCTCCTCCCACGCCGCGAGCTGCGTCTTCGCGGGCAGCTCGCCGAACACCAGCAGCCACGCCACCTCGAGGAAGGTGCACTTCTCCGCGAGCTGCTCGATCGGATGGCCGCGGTAGCGCAGGATCCCGGCGTCGCCGTCGAGGTATGTCACGCTCGAGCGGCACGACGCCGTGTTCATGAAGGCCGGGTCGTACGCCATCAGGCCGAAGTCGGCGTCGTCGACCTTGATCTTGCGCAGGTCGTTGGCGCGGATCGCACCGTCGACGATCGGGAGCTCGTAGCTCTTCCCGGTGCGCGAATCGGTGACGCGGAGGCAGTCGGTGATGGCGCGCGGCTTCGCGGCCGGATCCTGCTGGATGTGCGTGTCGGCCATCGGTGCGGTCCTGCGGACTCGGGCGGGGAAAAGGGGGTCGCAACGATACCCGCGCCGACGGTTCTTATCCTGCCGCAATGACCCCGCGAAATCGGGCCGGACGGAGCGCGCCGCGGCGCGCGGCGAAGCGCGTGCGACCGGACGGCCTCCTGCGCGAACT
>DAINBU010000086.1:0-21619 GCA_036732755.1 Planctomycetota bacterium | reverse complement strand
GCACGCGCATGGAAGAGCGGCTCGTTTTGCCCGATCAGCTGCGCGACCGCGCGCTCCTGCGCCGCATGCTCGCCACGCTCGAGCCGGTGGATGCCACCGAGACGCTGATCCACCGGCTGCGCGCGACGCGGACGAACGCCGAGTTCCTGGCCTCCTTGAAGCGCGGCGAGTGACCGACGCGCGGCGAGCTACCCCTTGAGCTGCGCGAGCAGCTCCTTCGCGCTCTTCCCCGCCGGCAGCTCCTTGAAGCTCTTCGCCGTCTGGTCGAGCAGCGCGCGCGCGCCGGCGACGTCGCCGCGGCGCACCCGCGCCTGCGCGACGCGCAGCAGCGCGTCGCCCTCCGCCGCGATGCGCTCCCGCAGCTGCTTCACGTAGTCGACCATGCCCTTCATCTTGAGCGGCCCGCTCTTCCAGTCGTTGCCGACCCGCTCCTGCGCCGCGACGAGCGAGCCGAGCTCCGCGTCGGCCGCGGCCGCGCCCCCCTTCTCGCGCCCGTCGACGATCCCCTTCAGCTTCTTCATGAGCGCCGCGTACTCGCCGGCGGGCAGCGGCGCGCCGAGGCGGCGGCGCGCCTTGCCGTATTCGCGGTCGAGGCGCGCCTGGTCGACGTCGTGCCCCTCCGCCCGCCCGAGCTCGTTGCCGTCGCCGTCGACGAAGACGTGGAGGGGATTCCAGAATTCGCGCGCGACGAAGCGCTCTTGGACGAGCTTGTGGAGCTTGCGGTGCTCCTCGCACGCCACCTCGAAACGGGTGCACCACGCGACCTTCACGCCCGCCACGTCGCGCTGCGTCGACTTGTGGTCGGAGCCGTCGTACGCGATCAGCAGCACGCAATCGCGGCAGAGGTCGGCGAAGGCCGACTTCGTGTAGACCGCCGCCTCCACCGAATCGAGCCCGACGCTCTTGTCGTCGGAGTAGACGATGAGCAGCGGGCAATTGCGCCGGCGCGCCTCGGCGGATCCCTCTTCCCAGTCGGCGCGCCAGCGCAGCTTTCCCGGCGACTCGGGCGCGGCGACCGGCACGACGAGGCAGCGCTTCGCCTCAGCGAAAACCTGCTCCTCTTCACCGAGGGCCCCCGAAGGAGCATTCGTCGGGGCCTTCGACTGAGCCTTCGATGCAAGGGGGCCCGGCGCCGCGAAGGCGGCGGCGAGGGCGGCGAAAGCGATGGAGGCCATTCGAACCATCGATCGACCTCGGCTCGGCGGCTCAAGCTGGCCCGGTCCCGGCAGAGCAGAGAAAGCGAAGCGGTCGTTGTCGAGGGCCTGTTGGGACTACCGGTCAAAGACCGTGCACCGCTAGACTCCCCCCGCCCGATCCGCCGCACTCCACTCGACTGGCCGAGTTCCTGCCGCGCCCTTCGAAGGAGATCCCGATGCGTGCGTCGTCGTTCCTGCCGGCCGGCCTCGTCCTCGCCTTCTTCGCATTCGTCGAACCGCCGAAGGCCTCCGCCTACGGCTGATGCGGCGGACAGCGGGCGTCTCCCGGCGGGAGATCCAGCAGAGGTTCCAGTGGCGGCGCGCGGTCCGGCTCGGGACAGACGGGCAGCTCGACGCGCTCGCCCGGCTCGACGAAGGGCGGCAAGAAGGACGACACGACGACGCCCGGCGGGGCCACCGACCTTCCCGAAGCGGGCACGACCGAATTCGCTCCCGGCCAGAACGGCACCCTGACGTGGAACACCACGCAGGCGATCGACCGCCGGCCGATCCTCGTCTACGTCTTCGACGGCCACACGCCGACGGGCGAGAACTTCGACTACAGCCGCCTGCTCGAGCAGGAGATCCTGAAGGACAAGGACGTCGTCAAGGTCGCCGACGACTTCGTCTGCGAGAAGCTCTGCGTCAAGGAGAGCGACTTCCTGCAGCCCGTGAAGGGGCGCGAGCCGGTGCAGGAGTGGCTCGCGGCGAACATGAAGGAGCCGGCGCAGCGCAAGGCGAAGCTTTTCGTCCTCGACGCGAACGGAGAGTTGCTGCGCACCTTCGACGCGAAGGAGCTGAAGAACGCGAAGCCCGCGCTGGTCGTGCGCGAGCTGAAGAAGGCGAAGAAGACCAACGAAGAGCACGTCGCGGCGGCTGCCGGACCGCAGAAGCGCTGACGGCCGGACTGCTTCGCTAGTTGGACCTGCCGCGCAGGCGGGCTCGCGCATCGGCGCGCCGCTCGTCTGCGCGGCGCCGTTCCTCGAGCGCTCCGCGCAGCGAATCGAGCAGGCCGGCCGCCTCGTCGGGGCGCAGCGGCGCCGTCTCGATCCCCGAAGATTCGCCGCCGGCGACACCTCCGGGCGCCGCGCCGTTCGCGCCGTCGTCCGATCGGCCGAACTTCTTCCCGCTCGCGCCGGCCGACGACTTCGTGCCCGACGGACCGCGCTTGAGCGGCTCGGACGCCGGCTGCCCCTGTCCGCGCGTCCCCTCCTCGGCCGGCTTCGAGCGGACACGCCATGCGTCGTCGCGCGCGACCACCTCGCGCAGGAGCGCGGTCGCGGCGGAGAGGCCGCGCCGCGCGTCGGCGTCGGCGGGCGCGCCGTCGATCAGCGCGATGAGCGCGTCGCGAGCGGACTCGAGCTCGAGCCGGACGATCGCGAGGCGCGTGCGCGCGTCGGCGACGAGGCCCGCCGGCGGCGTCCCCGCCTCGGGCAGCGCAGGCAGCGCCGTCGCGCGCGCCTTCTCGAACAGCGCCTTCGCGAGGTCGAAGCGGACGCGCGCCGTGGTCTCGGCCGCACCGCCGTGCTGCGCGCGGCCGAGCGCCAGGATCGCCGCGCTCCACTCCTTCGAGCGCGCGCGGCAGTAGCCGAGCGCGAACCAGCCCTCCGCATCGTCGGGGTGGCGCTCGCACCACGCCTGCGCGAGCGCGGCCGCGCCGGAGACATCGCCGCGCGCGATCCGGTCGAGCGCCGGAGCGAGCGAATCGCCGTCGCCCGCGCGCGCCGCGCCGGCGGCGGCGAGCGCCACGACGCAGGCCCAAGCGCGCACGGGACGCGCAAGCCGGCGAACGTTCGGCGCGGCGCTCACGTCGTCTTCTCCCGCAGCACATGGGCGACGATCAGCAGCGCGAGCGCCAGCGCGAGCGCCGCCGACCAGGGGCTCGCCCCCGCCGTCGCAAGCGCCGCGTCGCGCAGCTCGGCGCGCGCCGAAAAGAACGCGAAGGCGCGGCCGTCGTCGCCGAGCTCGATCGTTCGTCCGCCTCCAGCCTCCGCGAGCGCCGCCATGCGCGACCGGTCGGCGCGCGTGACCGTGGTACGCCCCTCGCCGTCGACGAGCGGCCGCGTCGACCCGTCCCGTTCGCGCACGATCAGGGGCACGGGCGCCGCGCCGCCGAGCGGCACGACGTGGATCGCGACGCGCGCCTGCCGGGCCGCCGCCGCGAGCGTCCGCTCGCGGTCCGCCGCGTCGTCCCATTCGCCGTCGGAGAAGAGCAGCACGTCGCCGCCCTCGGGCAGCCGCTGGAGCGCCCGCTCGAGCGCCGGCGCCGGCTCGCTGCCCGGCTCGAGCGTGCGGCGCGGATCGACCTCGTCGAGCAGCGCGCGCAGCGCGGCGAGGTCGGCCGTCGGCGGTGCGATCTCCTCGCTGGCACCCGCGAACGTGACGAGGCCGACCCGCCGGCCCGCCAGCGCCGCGAGCGCCTCGCCTGCCCCGCGCCGGGCGCGCTCGAAGCGCGACCCGTCCGCATCCTCCGCGAGCATGCTGCGCGAGACGTCGACGAGCAGCAGCGCCGGCTTCGGCGCCGCGCCGCCCGCGGAGTCGCAGCGCGGCAGCGCCAGCGCCGCGACGAGCAGCGTCCCGCCGAATCCTTCGCATACGCGCCGCCAGGTCGCGCGGTCGCGCACGCCCCCCTCCCGCAGTCGCCCGGTCGCGCCCGGCAGCGTCGCGCGCGCTCGGGCATCGCGCCGCGCCAGTGCGATCGCCGCGGCCACGATCGCCAAGAGCGCGAACCCCCAGAGCGGCGCGCCGAACGTCACGGCACCACCCTCCCCCACGTCCGCTCGATCAGCACGAGCGCACAGCCGAGCACGAAGAGCCAGGCGACGAACGGCGGCGCGAGCGACGCCTCGCGCATCTCCAGGGCGACCTGCAAGGGCGAGCGCTCGAGCGCGTCGATGGTCCGCATCGCGTCGCCGAGGCCGCTGCCGTCGTGGGCGGCGAATGTGCGTCCGCCGGTCGCGTCGGCGATCGCGGCGAGGAGCTTCGTGTCGACCGGTGCTGCCCCGCTGCCGAACCGCTCGCCGCCGCCGAGCGCGATCGTGTAGACGCGGATTCCCTGATCGCGGCAGAGCCGCGTCCCGTCCTCCGGAGTGATCGGGCCGAGGTTGTTCGCGCCGTCGGTCACGAGCACGAGCACGCGCTCGCGCGCCCCCTTCGGTCCGAGCTGCTGCGCGCCCGCGGCGAGCGCGACGCCGATCGCCGTGCGGTCCTCGTCGCCGCCCGAGTCGACCGGTTCGGCGGCGTCGAGACGCGCCTCGAAGAGCGCGTGGTCGGCCGTGAGCGGGCAGGAGAGCCGCGGCCAGCGCGCGAAGAGCGTGAGGCCGACGCGGTCGTCGCCGCGCGCCGCCGCGAACTCGCGCACCGCGTCGCGCGCGGCGCCGAACCGGGTCGTCGCGTAGGAGCCCGGGACGGCGACGGTCATCGACGACGACGCGTCGAGCAGCAGCGCGACGTCGACGCCGCGGCGCGTCGCCGCGCGCTCCTCGAAGCGCGCGCGCGGGCCGCAGAGGCCGAGCGCCAGGACGATCAGCAAGGCCAGCCGCGCCCGCGCGAGCCACGGCGCCGCGCGCTGGCGCGCGCTCCTCGGGAGGTCGTCGAGCCAGCGCGGCCAGGCGTGCCAGGCGACCGCGTCGTCGGCACGCCGCCCGCTGAACGCGTGCGCCGCGACCGCCGCCGCGACCGCCGCCGCGAAGAGCCACGGATGCTGCAGCGAGAGCCCGCTCACGGGCGCCCCTCCAGCCTCACGCGGGCGTCCGCCACGGCGCGCGCCGCCGCGCCGCCGTCGCGGCTCGCGCGCGCGAACTTCCCGTCGTCGAGGAGGGCGAGCAGCGCCGCGCGCGAGGCGTCGCGCGCCGCGATCTCACCGCTCGTGCGGTCGCGCGAGTCGCGCGGGTCGCGCCGCGCGAGCTCGCCGCGCACGACGTCGGAGAGCTGCCGCCACCAGAGGCGCCGTGCCTCGACGGCTTCGGGAATCCCTGCCTCGAGCCGGGCGAGCTCGGCCCGCCAGTCGACGGGGAGCGCGGGCGCCGGCTCGACGCCGGCGGTGGCCCGCGCGCGCCGGCTCCGCCGCATGATCCAGCCGACCGCAAGCAACGCACCGAGCGCAGCACCGACCAGGAGCGCGACCTGCCACGCCGGCGTGCCCGTTCGCGCCGCCTGCGGCGGCCGCCAGTCGCCGAAGTCGGGCGCCGCATCGCCCGCCCCTTCGAGCACGACTTCGATCTCGAGCGGCGCCGTCTCGATCTCGCGCGCATCGCGACGTTCCGCGCCCGCCTCGCCTGCCGCGCGCAACGCGAAGGGGCCGAGGCGGAAGCGGCCGGGCGCGCCGGCGACCAGCGAGAGACGCAGCGTCGCCTCGCCGCCGAGCGATGCCGGCGCGACCTCGGGCTCGACCTGCGCGAAGGCGACGTCGACGTCGCACGGCCGCGCCAGCCGCAGCGCCTCGCCCGGAGCGGCCGCGACCGTCGTCGTGGCGACGATCCGATCGCCGACGCGCGGCCGCGCCGGCTCGATGCGCCACGTCTCCTGGCCGCCCGGCGGCGGCAGCGTCGTCATGACCGCCAGCAGCAGCACGGCGAGGCTCACCGCGGGCGCTCCCGCGCGCGCCGGCGGCACCACTCGGCGAGCGGTGCGGCGGGCGGCGCGTCGACGGTGAACTCGATCGCGTCGGCGCGCACGCGCCGCGCGAGGCTCGCGACCTCGGCGCGCGCCTGCGCGACGCGGCGCGCGAGCTCGGCGTGGACGCGCGCGTCGCCGAGGTCGACGACGCGCACCGCGCCGCTCTCGGGATCGGCGAAGCGCACCGCGCCCGCGCGCGGCGGGTCGGCCCACGGCCCGCGCAGGAGCGAGAGGACGAGGTCGTGGCGCGCCGCCACCTCGGCCAGGCTCTCCGTCGCCCACGCGTCGGCGCCGTCGGTGATCCAGAACAGGAGCGCCGGCCGCGTGCGCAGCCGCAAGAGCTCGCGCGCGACGCGCTGCGGCTCGGAGCGCGTTCCCGCCGGCGCGTGCGCGAGCACCTCGGCGGCGAGCGCGAGCGCGTGGTTGGTGCCGTGGCGCGGCGCGACGATCCGCTCGACCCGGTCGGTCGCGAGCACGAGCCCGCAGCGGTCGCCCGACTGCGCCGCCGCGCAGCCCGCCGTCGCCACCAGCTCGGCGGCGGCGTCGCGCCACGGCCGCTGTCCGCCCCCGAGCAGGCAGGAGCGCGAGAGGTCGACCACGAAGAGGAGCGTCTGCTCGCGCTCCTCGTCGAAGCGCTTGACGGTCAGCCGCCCGACGCGCGCGGTGACGTTCCAGTCGAGCGTGCGCGCGTCGTCGCCCGGCACGTACTCGCGCACTTCCGCGAACTCGATCCCGGCGCCGCGCAGCCCGCTGCGCCAGCGGCCGCCGAGCCCCTCGCGCACCGACCGGCGCGCCCGCACCTCGAGGGCGCGCGCGGCGGCGAGGACCTTCGGAACGAGTGGAACCCGCGGATCGATCGCCACGGCGGTGCCCCGCTCACGGCACCGGCTGGCGGCGCAGCAGCTCGTCGAGCACCGAGTCGGGCGTGAGCCCGCGCGCCTCGGCCTCGAAGCTGAGCACGAGCCGGTGGCGCAGCACGTCGGGCGCCAGCTCCTTCACGTCGTCGGGCGTGACGTGGTCGCGGCCGTGCAGCAGCGCGCGCGCCCGCGCCGCCGTCAGGAGCATCAGCGAGCCGCGCGGCGACGCGCCGAGCCGCAGCGCGCCGTCGAGCCCGTTCGCCCCGGCCCCGCGCGGGTCGCGCGTCGAGGCCACGATCCGCAGCAGGTAGTCGACCACCTTCGGGTCGACGTAGAGGTCGTCGAGCAGCGCCGGCAGCGCCGCGATCTCCTCGCGCGTCGCGACCGCGTCCACCTTCGCCGCGCCGTCGCGCGCCGTGGAGGCGTGGCGGCGCAGCATCTCCTCCTCCTCGGCACGGCTCGGGTAGGTGACCGTCACCTTGAACAGGAAGCGGTCGAGCTCCGCCTCGGGGAGCGGGTAGGTCCCCTCGTGCTCGACCGGATTCTGGGTGGCGAGCACCAGGAACGGGCGCGGCAGCGGCAGCGACTGCTCGCCGATCGTGACCTGGCGCTCCTGCATCGCCTCGAGCAGCGCGCTCTGGACCTTGGGCGGCGCGCGGTTGATCTCGTCGGCGAGCACGAGCTCGGCGAACAACGGTCCACGCTTGATCGCAAAATCGCCGCGGTCGGCGCGGAAGATCTGCGTGCCGATCACGTCGGCGGGCAGCAGGTCGGGCGTGAACTGGATGCGCCGGAACTCCAGCCCGAGCGCGCGCGCGAGCGCCGCGACGGCGAGCGTCTTGCCGAGCCCGGGCACCCCCTCGATCAGCAGGTGGCCGTCGGCGAGCAGCGCGATCAGCATGCGCTCGACCAGGGCGTGCTGCCCGACCAGCGTGCGTCCGACCGCCTCCTCGACCCGCTTCAGCAGCGCGGCCGCCTGCGCGACGCGACGCGCCCGTTCGCTCGACTCGGCCATCGGCCGCGGCTCCTCGCGAAAGCCTCGGCTCAGCGCTGCTCGCTGCCCTGCGCCTGCGCCGACGTCGCCTCGTGCCACCGCTTGGCCAGATCGGCGATCTGCTCCGCGGTCGCATTCACGGGCAACGAGCCGAGCGAGCGTCCCGTCTGCGCGTCGAGCGCCTCGAGGGCGCAGCGGCGGACGAACCAGCGCGGGTCCTCGACGGCGGCGACGAGCACCGGCGCCAGCGCATGGTCCTGGAGATCGACGCCGTCCGGCACGCTCGCGCCGCCGGCGCGCAGCGCCTCGATGAAGAGCTGCGCGTGAGACACGCCCGGTCGGCTTTCGTACAGCGAACGAAACTTCCAGCTCTCGGTTCCGAGATCCTGGCAGAAGAGGTACGTGAGGAGCAGCTTCGCCCGCGCGTGGCGGCCGGGGTCCTGGAGCTCTTCGAGGAGGGCCGGCGCCGCGTCCATCTCGCCGACGTCGGCCAGGGCGAAGGCGGCCTCGCGCTTCAGGTCGTCGGGCGCCTCGGTCATGAGGCGGCGCAGCCGGTCGGCGGCGAGCGCGCGCGGCAGCGACTTCATCGAGGTGAGCGCGAGCCGGCCGATCGGGTCGGCGGCGCCGCGCTCGCGGGCGATGGCGTCGAGGGCGGCCGCGGCCGCCTCGTCGCCGCGCTTCGAGAGCCCTTCGAGCGCCGCGGCGGCGAGCGCCGGCTCGCCCTCGCGCGCCGCGCGCGTCAGCGTCGCGAGCGCGTCCTCGCGCGGGATGCGTCCCAGCAGCCGCAGCGCCGTCGCCTGGACGGTGCGAGGCGCGTCGGCGGAGACCGCCAGCGTGGAGAGCGCCTCCGTCGTGGTCGCGTCGGCGACGTCGGCCAGCCGCTCGAGCGCCTTCACGCGCACGCGCTCGTCGTCGGCGCTGGTCGCCATCTTGAAGAGCACGTCGGAGGGCGGCCGCGGTCCGGACAGCGGGTCGAGCGCCGCGATGCGCACGAACGGGTGCGGGTCGCCGAGCGCCGTCGCCTGCTGCTTCATGGCGGCGATCGCCTCGGCGAGCCACGGGATCGCGCTCGCGCCGCGTTGGGCGAGCGCGTCGGCGATCCCGACGAACGCCTCGGGCCGGCCGGTGCCGACCAGGAGCTCGAAGAGGCGGCGGCTGCGCCGGTCGCCGTTCGGGTGGAGCTTCAAGAGCGCCGCGATCCCCTCGATCTGCTGCGTGCGCACCGAGTCGCCGAGGCGGTCGAGCGACTGCAGGACGTCGAAGGCGCGGCGCGCGTCGTCGTCGTCGGCGCGCGCGATCGCGGCGAGCGCCAGGTCGACCAGCCGGCTGCGGCGCGCGCCCGGATCGGGGTGCGTCGCGAACCACGCCGTCTCCTCGGAGAAGCGCTTGGCGTGGTCGTCGCCGCCGGCGAGCAGGAGCTGCCAGAGGCCCGGCTCCGCGCTCTTGCGCAGGACGCCGAGCAGGCGGCGCATGCGCTCGTCCTCACGCACTCCCATCACGGTGCGTTCGCGGCCGCGCGCCTCGACGGTGAGGCGCACCGCGCCCTCGCGCGCGTCGGGCAGCGTGCGCGGCAGGTCGGAAGCCAGGAAGCCGGCGTCGCGCAGGTCCACGACCAGGACGCGCATCGCCTCGGTCTCGAGGCAGACCCAGCCCGGCTTCTCGCCCCCGGAGACGACGTTGCGCGCGTCGCTGCCGACGACCACGAGCCGCTCGACCAGCTTGCCGTTCGCGTCCTGCGTCTCGAGCCGCACCAGGCCGGTGCGCGCATCCTCGTCGGGAGCGAACGCGGAGAGCTCGCGGTGGCCCGGGATCGCCCCCTTGCTCTTCACCCACCACTCGCGCCACTTCGGGACGCTCGGGCCGAGCTGCTGCCCGGAGAGGAGCTCGAGCGTCGCGACCTCCAGCCGGAAGCAGAGCTCGAAGTCGCCGAAGAAGCGGCCGTTCACGACGACGTCGGCGAGCGCCGGGATCACCTTCTCCCGCGTCGCCTCGTTCTTCGCCTCGCTGCGGTAGCCGATCGTGCCGCAGGTCACGCAGGCGACGGAGCGCAGCAGGTGGTCGCCGGTGCGGACGTACGGGAGCAGCGTGTCGAACAGCTCCTCGGGGAGGAGCGGCGTGCGGAAGCGCTGTTCGGCGAGCACGAGCGAGAGCGTCGCGTGCAGCCCCTTGCGGTCGTGGTCGGTCTGCGCCAGGCGGATCAGCTCGCCACGGATCGCCGGATCGTCCTGGAACGAGAGGAGCTGGTCGACGCGCGCCGCGAGCTGGTGGCCGTCGTCGCCGAGGAAGCGATCCAGCGCGAGCGCCGGCAGCTCGCGGTCCTTCCAATGCTCGAGCTGGACGAAGAGGTCGAGGCGGACCGCCTCGTTCTTCGTCGCGACCAGCCGCTCGCGCAGCTTGGCGAGGAGCTCGGGGCTCTTGTGCTCGCGCAGCAGCGCCGCGGCGGCGCTGCGCAGCACGGTCTGGTCGGCCTCGAGGAGCGTCACGGCGAGGTCGGTCGCGCGCGCGGCGTCGAGGTCGTGCAGCGACGCGAGCAGCGGCGTGAAGCGGGCACGCTGGCGGGAGTCCCCGAGCAGCTGCTGGATCGCCTCGAACGACTCCTTGTCGCCCAGCAGGCAGAGGCCGCGCGCCACTGCGGCGCGCTCGAGGACGGTGCCCGCCTTCAGGCGCGTCTGCAGCAGCGGGACCATCTCGGGCCCGCGTGCGACCAGGGCGCGGATGACGTTTTCCCCGCTTTCGCCCGGCCAGAGGGTCGCGGTCGGGAGCGCCCGCTCGAGCGCCTGCTCCGGAGTCTCGACCACCCGCTCCGCCGCCTTGCGCTTCCCGGCGTCGGAATCGTTGTCGAACTGCGGAAGGTCACCCTTCTTCGACTTGGCGGCCGGCGGCTTGATCTGCGCCGCGAGCGGCGGTGCGCCAGCGAACAGCAAGAGCAGCGCAACCGGGGCGATGCGCAAGCAGACACTCCACGGGGCGGCCGGAAGGGGCGGAGGAACTACCAGATCCAGTCGGAGGTGGCAACTGCCCGCCCGCGGAAAGGCTTGCTCAGCGAGGACTTGCACCGATCTCCGCCATGCGCGGCCGCCTGCACGGCCCAGTCGCGCGCCGCCGCGATCAGGGAAGCATCGGTGAGCGCCTCGGGATAGAGGCCGGCGGTGAGGCCGTGCTGAAGCGTCCCGAGCAGCTCCCCCGGTCCGCGCTGCTCGAGGTCCATCTCCGCGAGCCGGAAGCCGTCGTCGGTCGCGGCGAACGCCTCGAGCCGCGCCTTCGTCGTCTCGCCCGGGTCGGTCGCGACGAGCAGGCAGCCGGCCGGCGCGCCGCGCCGCCCGACGCGGCCGCGGATCTGATGGAGCTGCGAGAGGCCGAAGCGGTCGGCGCCGAGCACGACCGCGAGCGTCGCGTCGGGCACGTCGATCCCGACCTCGACCACGACGGTCGCGACGAGCACACGCAGCCGCCCCGCCGTGAAGTCGTCGATGCGCGTCTGCTTGGTCGCGGAGTCCATGCGGCCGTGCAGGAGGGCGAGCTGGTCGGGCGCGGCGAGCCGCGCGGCGAGCCACGGCGCAAAGGTCTCCGCGGCGGCGCGCCCCTTCTCCTCCCCCGCCGCGATCGCCGGACAGACGACGAAGACCTTCCCGCCGCGCTCGACCTCGGCGCGGATGCGCGCCGCGACGCCGCGCCGCGCCTCGCCCAGCAGGAGCTCACTGGTGATGTTCCTGCCGTCGAACGGCCGCTGCGCGAGGACCGAGAGGTCGAGGTGGCCGAAGAGCGTGAGCGCGAGCGTCCGCGGGATCGGTGTCGCCGACACCAGCAGGAGGTCGGGCCGCTCCCCCTTCGCCCACAGGCGGAAGCGCTGCCGCACGCCGAACTTGTGCTGCTCGTCGACGACCACCGCCGCGAGGTCGCGGAAGCGCGTCGCCGTCGAGAAGAGGCGGTGGGTGCCGACGATCAGCGGCGCGGCGAGCGGAGCGCGGCCGCTCTTCCCGTCGCCCGCGACGCAGAGCTGCGGCGGCGGCAGCGCGAGCTCCGCGGCGAGCGTCGCGAGCGTGCGCGCGTGCTGGCGCGCCAGGATCTCGGTCGGCGCGAGCAGGGCGCCCTGCCGGCCCGCGCGCGCGGCGACGATCAGCGGGAAGAGGGCGACCGCGGTCTTGCCGCTGCCGACGTCGCCGGTGAGGAGGCGGCTCATCGCCTCGGGCGCCGCGAGGTCGCCCGCCGCGTCGGCGAGCGCGCGCTCCTGGTCGGCGGTGAGCGCGAAGGGGAGCGCCGCGCGGTAGGCGGCGAGCTCGCGCTCGACGCCGGGATACGCGCCGCCCGGGCGCGCTGCCCGGATGCGCCGCTCGCGCAGCAGCCGCGCCTGCAGCTCGGCCGCCGCCGCGAACGCGAAGGCCCGCCGCGCGCGCGCCGCCTCCGGACGATCGGCGGGAAAGTGGAGCCACTGGTCGAGCTCGGCGAGGCTCGCCGGATGGCCGAGCGCCGCCTCGACCCACGCAGGTCGGATCGCCGCGAGTTCGCGCGAGAGCTCGGCGCAGGCGAAGCGCAGCAGGCGGCGGTGGAGGCGTGGCGCGAGTCCCTCGGGCAGCCGGTAGACCGGCAGCAGCACGGCGCGCGGCTCGGGAGGCAGCTCCTCTTGATGGAGCGTGCCGCGGACCAGGAAGGTGAGCGCGCCGTCGCGCCGCCGCGACTCGCCGAAGAGGACGACCTCCTCGCCGGTCGCGTACTGGTGGACGAGCCAGCGCGGCCCGAAGACGAACGCCGCGAGCGCGCCGCTCGCGTCCTCGACGTCGAGGCGCGACGCGACGACGCCGCGCCGCCCCGAGCCCTTCCGCCGGCGGATGCGGACGCGGATGGTGGCGGGCGTACCGGCGACGAGCTCCGCGATCGGCGTCGGCGCGGCGAACGTGACGTGGCGATGCGGCGGCAGCCGCAGCAGGTCGGCGACCGTCGCGAGCCCGCTCGCGCGCAGGAGCGTCGCGCGCTTGGGACCGATCCCCTTCAGGCGATCGAGCGGTGCGTCGAGGGTGAGGTCGCTCATGCCGGTCCCGGAAGCCGCGGAAGCGCCACCTATAATCTCCGCGCGCCGGCGGCGACGATGCGCCCGCCGCGCCGTTGCTCCCGATCCGGTCCCCACCCAGGATGACTCGATGCCGCTGGTCGCGCTCGCCCTTCTACTGACGACGGCGCTCCGCCCGGGCGCCGACGAGCAGAGCGCGCTCCTGCGCTACCGCGCGGCGTCGAAGGCGCAGGAGGAGGCGCTCGCCGACCTCGAGCGCGCCTACACCCACGCCGAGCGCGCGCTCGCGGCGTTCCGCGCCGAGGAGGCGGGGAAGTCGCCGACCGTGGCGCAGCGGCTCGCGGCGGTCGCCTCCGGGCTCGTCGCGCAGCAGCAGGAGCGCCCCGCCCCCGCCGACGCCAAGGAGGCGCGGGCGCGCCGGCGCGCCGACCTCGAGGAGCTCGGCCGCGCGATCCGGGCCGAGCTCGCGGCGCGCGGGCTCGCCGACGACACGCTTCTCGACGCTCTCGGCGACCTGATCGCGCACGAGGCGACCGCCAAGCCGGGCAAGGACGACCTCGCGACGCGCTGCGCGCAGGCGCTCGCGCCGTGGCTCGCGGCCGACCGCGGCTTCGAGCTGCTCTGGAACGAGTCGCTCTACGCGAGGAGCGAGGCGGCGAAGGGCTTCAAGGCGAAGTACGACGACTACATGGCGGCGGGCGTCGAGCTCGATCGCGTGCGCCACCCCGAGTTCTATCTGCCGGGCGGCGCCAAGACGCGCCCCAACATGGTCTACGTGCCGGGCGGCACCTTCACGGTCGGCCCCGACAGCGGCTTCGAGCGGCGCAAGAAGAACGTGACGCTGCGGCCGTTCCTCCTCGACCGCTGCGAGGTGAGCAACGCCGACTACGTCGCGTTCCTCGACTCGCTGCCGCCCGACCAGCGCGAGCCCCACACGCCGCGCCACTGGACCGCCGAGGGCGGCGTCGGGCCGCGCCGGCCCCCCGCCGACCGCCTCGACCATCCGGTGGTCGGCGTCACGTGGCGCGACGCCGACGCCTACGCGAAGTACGTGAACAAGCGCCTCCCCACCGAGGACGAGTGGGAGGTGGCGTGCCGCGGCAAGGAGGGGCTCGCCTATCCGTGGGGCGACCAGTACGTGAAGGGCAGGTGCAACGACGCGCTCGCCGGCCTCGGCACGACGGCGCCGGTCACGGCGTACGAGGACGGTGCGTCGCCCTTCAAGGTGCTCAACATGGCGGGCAACGTCCAGGAGTGGACCTGCTCGCTCGAAGAGGGTGACACGATCCTCGATCTCCCGTCGAACATCGCGCCCGTCATCGTGCGCGGCGGCCATTTCCTGAGCCCCGGCGAGAACGTCGGCGGGACGTTCCGCTGGGTCGCGCCGGGCGGCTCGTCGCGCGAGCTCTATCTCGGCTTCCGTTGCGCGGCGGACCTCAAGTGATCGGCGCGCGACGCGGAATCTCTGGCGGCGTGCTCGTGCTCCTCGCCGAGGCGTTCGTCGACCTGCTGCTGCTGCCGCTGCGCGTGGTCGCGTCGCTGCTGCTGGCCGGACGGTGGCGCGAGCAGACGCGCCGGTTGATCCTCTCGAAGGCGATCCATGCCCCGCAAGACGCGCATCCTGCACGGTGACGACGAGTACCTCTTCGTCGACGCCCCGGGCGACGAGGCGGGACCCGTCCTCCTGATCCTCGCGCGTCCCGACAACGCGCGGGCGGTGGCGGCGGGCCAGACCCCGACCCACCAGAGCGAGCACGGGGTGTGGTGCCCGGTCGCGCGCTTCGACGGCGAGTCGCTGCTCCTCGCGCCCGATCCGCCGGCGGGACTCGCCGAGCGGCTGCGCGAGATGCTGCCGCGCTACGCCGAGCTGCAGCGGCAGCGCATCGCCCACGCCACCAACAGCTGCTGGTACGTCCTCACCAGCGGCCACTTCCTCCACGCGCTCCATCCGGCGCAGCCGGGCGGGCTGATGCTGCGGCTCTTCACGAACGAGGCGGGCGCGAAGGCGGCCGTCGCGGCGGGCGGCGGCACGGGGCGGGCGCTGCCGACCGGCGAGCTGCGCGAGTTCCTCGAGCTGCGCGCCGAGGAGGGCTACGCGGGCGCGCTCCTCGACGACTGCGATCTCATCTACTTCTTCCTCGACGACCAGAGCCACGTCGAGTTCGTGAAGGTGCGAGTGACGGAGGGCGGGCGCGAACTCGAGAGCGAGCTGCTCGACGCGCGCGGCCGCTGGCAGTTTTACGACGGCAGCGAGGAGCTCGACCCGCTGGTCGACTCCGAGCGCTGGGACCGGCTGATGCGCCGCGTCTTCGGCAAGGTGCCGTTCATCGGCGCGGGCGATCCGCCGCACTGGTGGGGCTTCCACCTCGGCGACGAGCCGCTCGCGCTCCCCGACGGCGACGCGGAGGGCGATCGCAACATGGTGCCGCTCTTTTCCGACGCGGCGGCGGCGGAGGCGTTCCGCGCGCGCGACGGCCTCGACGCAGAGGCGCGCCTCGTCGAGATCGACGACCTCCATCGCTTCGTCGCGCGCGCCGGCGAGCTCGGCGCGGTCGCGCGGCTCGCGCCGGCCGGGCATCGCGCCCGCGGCGCCACGCTCTGGGTCGACGAGGACGACGTGCTCCTCGACTCCTTCAGCGGGCTGTGGCGCTCGCGCGAGGGGACGCGCTTCGAGTCGATCGAGGAGGAGTGATCGCACCGGCGCCGGCCGCGCGCGCCGCCGTCACGCGAACGGGGACTCGCCGAGCAGGTGCGCGAGGTCGGCGGCGAAGCGCGGGTAGCTGATCGCCGCGCACTCGAAGTCGTCGATCGCGGTCGCGCCCTCGGCGCGCAGCGCGGCGACGGCGAGCGCCATCGCGATCCGGTAGTCGGCGAAGCTGCGCACCGCGGCGCCGCGCAGTTCCGCCGCGCCCGTCACGTCGAAGCCGTCGGGATGGAGGACGATCCGGGCCCCCATGCGGGAGAGACCCTCGCCGATCGCCTCGAGGCGGTCGCTCTCCTTCACGCGCAGCTCCGCGGCGCCGCGCACCCGCGTCGTCCCGCGCGCGAGCGCGCCGACCACCGCCACCAGCGTCAGTTCGTCGACCAGGTCGGGCGCCTCGGCCGCGTCGACCTCGGTCGCGACCAGCTCGCCGCTCTCGACCCGGAGCGTCCCCACCGGCTCGCCACCGCGCTCGGCGACGTCGCGCCGCTCGACCTTGGCGCCCATCCGCGCCAGCACGTCGAAGAAGCGCGCCCGCCGCGGCGACAGCGCGAGCGCGGTCAGCTCGACGGCGGAGCCGGGCAGCAGCGCCGCCGCCGCCGCGTGGAAGGCGGCCGCGGAGGGGTCGGCGGGGACGTCGACCCGGGTCGCGCGCGGCCGCTGCGGTCCGCGCAGCGCGACGTCACGGCCGCTCGTCTCGACGGCGACCCCGAACGCGCGCAGCATCACCTCGGTGTGGGCGCGCGTCGGCGCCGGCTCGGTGAGGCGCGTCGTCCCCTCGGCGCCGAGCGCCGCGAGCAGGACCGCCGACTTCACCTGCGCCGAGGCGACCGGGAGCGCACCCACGTAGGGTTTCAGCGGCGGCGCCGCGCTCACGCGCAGCGGCAGGCGGTCGGGGTCCTCCCCTTCGAAGCGCGCCCCCATCGCCGTGAGCGGCGCGACGACGCGCCCCATCGGGCGGCCGCGCAGGCTCGCGTCGCCGGTGAGCGTCGCGGCGAGGCCGCGGCCCGCGAGCAGCCCGAACAGGAGGCGCGCGCCGGTGCCAGAGTTCTCGAGGTCGAGCGGAGCCGCGCCGCGCAGCGCGAGCTGCCGCGGCGGACGGACCTCGAGCTCGATCCGTTCGTCGCCCGTCTTGCCGGCGACGCGCTCGACGAAGCCGACGCCGAGCCGGACGAGGGCGCGCCGCACCGCTCGGGTGTCGCCGGAATCGAGCGGACGGACGACGCGCGTCGTCCCCTCGGCGAGCGCGCCGATCAGCAGCGCGCGCTGCGTGATCGACTTGTCGGAAGGGACGCGGAGCGACCCGCTCATGCGGCGCCCGGGGCGCGGCGCGACGACGGCTCGGCTCCCCATCGCCGCCGGTCAGTCCTCGGGGATCACGTATTCGCGCGCGCGCCCGTCGTCGGTGCGGCTGCCGGCGAGGAACGAGCCGAGCACGTTGCACCCGGCGCTCTTCAGGAGCTCGAGCGCGCGCGCGACCTGCTGGCGCGGCGTCTTCTCCATCCTCACCACGAAGAGCAGCCCGTCGACGCGGTGGCCGAGGACGGCGGCGTCGGCGAACGGCAGCGACGGCGGCGAGTCGAACAGGATCCAGTGGAACTCCGCCTTGAGCGCGGAGACGAGGTCGCGCATGCGCGACGACCCGAGCAGCTCGGAGGGGTTGCGGACCGCCTTGCCGGCCGGCATCACCGAGAGCCCCGGCACCGTCGTGCGCAGCACCACCTGGTCGAAGGGCGCCACGTCGAGCATCAGGTCGCACAGCCCCGGCTCGCGCGGGACGCCGAAGAGCTGGTGCTGCATCGGGGCGCGCAGGTCGGCGTCGACGATCAGGACGCGCGTGTCGGGCAGCTCCGCCAGCGCCAGCGCGAGGTTGGCCGTCGTGACCGACTTGCCCTCGCCCTTGATGGTCGAGGTGATCGCCAGCGCGCGCGGGGCGCCGCCGCTGTTCATCGCCACCAGGTTGGTGCGGAAGGTCCGGTACTGCTCCGCGATGGCGCTCTGCGGCTCGTGGTACATCACGAGGTGCGGGTCGACGGTGCGGTGGACGAGGACGAAGAGGTCGTCCGCGCGCGGGCCGGCCGCGTCGCCCTTCCTCGCACCCTCTCTCGCCTTCTCGGCCATCCGGCGCATCCGCGGAGGAAACACTCGTGCGGTCTCTCGGCCGCGGCCGCCCGCGCGCCTGAGGACGACGCGGATTTATACCGGCGTGCCGCCGGGACCCCCGCGTTTCGTGCGGGCGATCACGCGAGCGCGAGCACGCCGCAGTCGAGGAGCACCTGCGCCACGGAGCGGCTCTCGTCGCGGGCGCGCCGCTCGGGCATCTCGCGCGCGAGCGCGTCGGCCACGTCGCGCAGCGCCGCCTCGCCGGTGCAGCCGGCGAGCAGCTTGTCGGCGAACTCGTCGACCTTCACCGCCCGGCCGGCGCCGGTGAAGGGGTCGCGGAAGAAGACGAAGGCCGTCTCCTTCACCGGAGCGGCGGCCATGCGCGCGCCGTCGAGCTCGCCGTAGATCGCCTCGATGTCGAAGTCGAAGCGCTCGCGCACCAGCGGGCCGGTCGGGCGCAGGCGCGCCATCGGATCGAGGCCGTCCGGCGGCGGCAGGTCGTCGCGGCGCACCGACCAGATGCGGTGCCAGCGCGGGCTCGTCGTCATGCACGACACGTCGAGCACGTCGACGAAGAAGGCGCCCTCGCGCGACAGCGCGCGCCGCACCAGCAGGTAGCGCATCATCTCGCCGATCTGCGGCGAGAGGTCGGGCTTGCCGCGCTCGCGGCACGCCGCCTGGACGAAACCGCGGAACTCCCGCACGAAGCGGTCGAGGAGGTCGGGCGAGACGACGTTCTTGTGGAGCTCGCCGACGTGCTCGTGCAGGCCGTGGTAGTAGGCGTGCCACGCCCAGCCCTCGATGAAGTCGGAGGGCTTGACGTCGATCAGGTGGCGCAGCCGGAAGACGATCGGCTGGAGCAGGCGGTGCCAGTTGACGATCGCCTTGCCGACCATCACCTCCTCGCGGCTGAAGGAGTAGTTGGAGAGGATCTCTTCGCCCCCCGCCGGCCCCGAGTGCTCGATCTTGAACTCGTCGATCTGATGCTCGAGCGGCGTGCGCGACAGGATCTGGAGCGGCAGCGCGAAGATGTGGTGCGGCCGCCTCGCGTAGCTCCAGTCGAGCGTCTCCTTGAACGTCTTCAGGTTGTCGCCCGGCAGCCCCATGATCAGCTCGAGCGAGACGAGCACGTTGGGCATCGCCGCGAGCTTGTCGAGCTTGTCCTCCATCCTCGCCGGCGACCAGATGCGGCGGATGTTGCGCATCGCGACCGGGTTGGCGGTCTGGATGCCGATGCCGCAGTTGGAGAGCTTGACGCGCTTCAGCAGCTCGACCATGTCGTCGTCGATGAGCGACGGGAAGACCTCGATGGCGAACATGCCCTCGAAGCCCATGTCGGCCACCATCTTCAGGATCTCGTTCGCGCGGCCGCGCCGGTAGTTGAAGGTGGCGTCGACCGAGAAGATCGCGCGCGCATTGCGGCGCTTGAAGAACTCGAGCTCCTCTTTGACGCGCGCCAGCGAGAACTCGTAGTAGGGCTGGTTGCGGCCGTAGTCGCAGTAGGTGCAGGTGAACGGGCAGCCGCGCGTCGTCTGGAAGTAGGCCGAGTGGATCAGCTCGTCGATGTCCAGCGCGCCCGTCAGGAACGGCGACGGCAGATCGTCGAGGTTCGCGTGGAACTCGCGCGGCTCGACCAGGCAGAGCTCGCCACCCCAGCGGAAGTTGAGGCCGAGGATGCCGCGCGGCGGCTCCTTGGGCGTGCGCAGCAGGTGCAGCAGGAGGTCGCGGAAGAGCAGCTCGCCCTCGCCGGCGGCGATCATGTCGACGGCCGGGTTCTCGGAGAGGTACTTCTGGTGGTGGTAGCTGACCTCGGGGCCGCCGAGCAGCACGCGGCCCTTGAAGCCGCCCTCCTTCAGGACGCGGCAGATCTGGAGGACGTCGCGCACGTTCCAGGTGTAGGTGCCGAACGCGACGAGGTCGGCCCCCACCGCCGCGATCTGCGCCGCGACCGCCTCGGGCGACGACTCGTAGGTGTCGTAGAAGTCGTGCCGGAACGTGCAGTCGCGCGCGACGTCGGGGTGCGACTGGGCGCAGGCCTGGATGTAGCCCAGTCCCAGGAACTTCCGCATGTAGGAGAATGCGGCGTTGTAGGTCGCGCTGACCAGCTGGACTTTCATCGGCGCTCGTTTTGGCTCGCGTCGGCGACCCGGTTGGCTCGAAAGAGGACGAGGAGTGTAGCCCCGATCGATCGGGCCGACAGCGGCAGTGGAGCCCGGTCGGCGTGAAGGAACGGATTTCCCCGCCCGGTAAGATCCTGCTCTTTCGAAGCGCCCCACGCGAGGCTTCCCGATCCCTGCGCTGATCCAGGCACTGCGCCCCCATCAATGGACGAAGAACCTCGCGATCTTCGTGGGGATCCTCTTCGCCCACCTCGCGCACCAGATCCGCGACGCCTCGGTGCTGGTCCCGGTCGGGCTGCTCTTCGTCGCGTTCTGCCTGGCGTCGAGCTGCGTCTACCTCCTGAACGACATCGCCGACCGCGAGGAGGACGCGCGCCATCCGGTCAAGCGGATGCGGCCGATCGCGTCGGGACGCCTCTCGGTCCGGACCGCCCGCGTCGCCTCGCTCGCGTGCGCCGTCGCCGCCCTCGCCATCGCCTGGACGCTGCCGCACGCGCCGAAGGTGACGCCGCTCGCGATCCCGTCGGGGCTGGTCGTCCTGGTCGCCTACCTCGGCCTCAACGTGGCCTACACGGCGTGGCTGAAGCAGATCGTGATCGCCGACGTGACGTGCGTCGCGCTCGGCTTCCTGATCCGCGTGGTGAGCGGACCGAAGGTGGCCGGCCTCGAGGTGAGCTCGTGGCTGATCCTCTGCACGTTCTTCGGCGCGCTCTTCCTTGCCTGCTCGAAGCGGCGCGGCGAGCTCCTGATCACCGAGGCGAACGGCGGCGGCGGCCGCTCCGTGCTCCAGCACTACTCCGACCGCGTGCTCGACCTGCTGGTCGGGATGGCCGCGACCGCGACGCTCATCTGCTACTCGATCTACACCGCGAGCCCCGACACGGTGGCGAAGTTCAAGACCGACCACCTGCTCTACACCGTCCCGTTCGTCTTCTTCGGGCTCGGCCGCTACGTGCTCCTGCTCTACCGGAGGCAGCGCGGCGAGGACCCGGCCCGCGTGCTCTTCACCGACCCCGGGCTGCTGCTCGCCATCGTCGGCTGGCTCGGATCGTCCTGGGCCGCGATCGCGCTCACGCCGTGACGCACGCGACCGCGCTCACGCGGCGGGCGGCTCCCAGCGCGGCGCCGCGAGCCCGAGCACCGCGATCAGGTCGTCGACCAGGCGCCGCTTCACCGCGTCGAGGTCGGGCGCGCGCCCGAGCAGCCGCTCCATCGAGGTCATGACGTCGGGCTCGAAGCCGCACGGGCGGATGCGGGAAAAGTCGGCGAGGTCGGGCGCGACGTTGAGCGCGAGGCCGTGCCACGTGACCCAGCGCCGCACCGCGACGCCGATCGACGCGAGCTTGCGCGGCCCGACCCAGACGCCGGTCGCGCCGTCGCGGGATTCCGCCGCGATGCCGAAACTGCCGACCGTCGCGACGATCGCCCGCTCGAGGTCGCGCAGGTAGGCGCGGATCGACTGGCGCCGCTCCGCGAGCGAGACGATCGGGTAGGCGACGAGCTGCCCCGGCCCGTGCCACGTGGCCTGCCCGCCGCGCTCGATCTCGACGACCGGGATCGGCAGCCCGAGGACCGGCTCCTTCGTCCCGCGGCCGAGCGTCACGACGCGCTCGTGCTCGCCGACGAGGATCGCGTCGCCGCCCGCCCCCTCGACGCGCCGCGCCACGAATTCCTGCTGGAGGGCGTGGACGCGCGCGTACGAGCCGGGCGCGAAGGGGATGATGCGCGTGACGTCGAACGTCACGGGGCGCGTCACGTCTGCGCCACGAGCTGCGGGGTGAAGTCGATCCAGTCGCACGAGGCGAGGTGGTAGCGCACGCCCGCGCGCTCGCCGAAGGGGGCGCCGCGGTCGCGCTTCACCGAATGGAGGTGGCCGAAGACGACGTGGGGCACGCCGGCGCGCTCGAACGCCGCGGTCGCCGCCGTCGGACGCAGCTCCGGATCGCACGGCGGGTAGTGCACGGCCGCGATGCGCAGCGCCCCGCCCGTCGCGAGGCGCTCGACGTCGGCGAGCGCGCGCTCGAGC
>DAINBU010000085.1:16132-21682 GCA_036732755.1 Planctomycetota bacterium | reverse complement strand
CGGCGGAGAGGTTCACCGGCTGCAGGGTCCGTTCCGGCGAGTGCGTCGGGACGGTGCGCTCGAGCGTGTTGTAGTACGCTAGTACCTCGTCGAGGGTCGCGAACTGATTTTGGTGCATGTAGGGCGCGGTCAGGGCCACGTTGCGCAGCGTCGGCGTCTTGAACGCTCCCCAGTGGTCGGCCGCGACCGGCAGGAAGTGGAGCTTGTCCTTCGCCGCGCCCTCGGGCGCATCGGAGAACGCGCCCGTCCCGTTGAACGGGTCGGCCTGCACCTGCGGAATCCCGCGGTGGCGCCCCGCGTCGCGGCGCGGCCCGCCGTCGAGCGTCGGGACGCGGTTGTCGTGGAACTCGCGGTCGGAAAAGGTCGGTCCGCTGTGGCACAGGACGCAGCGCGCCGCGCCGACGAAGAGGCGCAAGCCCGCGCGCGCCGCGGGGTCGAGCGCGCGCTGCCGCTCGACGTCGCCCGCGCGCACGCCCGCGACGAACTCGTCGAACGGCGCGGCGCGTGAGAGCAGGCGCCGCTCGTAGGCGGCGAGCGCCTTGCCGAAGTTCGAAAAGACGCGAGAGACCGCGAGCTGGTCTTCGGCCGCCATGGCCTCCCACGCCGCGTCGCCCGGTTTGCCCTTCGCGGGAAAGCGCTTGGGATCGGAGAGATCCGGCAGCGCCCCGAAGGTCTCCTCCCAGGCGCGCGTCAGCCCCGCGTCGGCGCGCAGCGCGTGCGCGATCTCGAGACGAGTGGACGCGTGCTCGCGCGAATCCTCGAGCGGGCGGAGCGGCTGCGCCCAGAGCGAATCGGAGCGCCCGTCCCAGAACCACCAGCGCTGGTAGGCGACGTTGTAGAGCGACGGCGTGTGGCGATCGAGGAGCGGCGCCGCCTCGCCCCCCGCCTGCCCGAAGTGCTTCCCGTCCGCGAACCCGAGCGCCGGCTGGTGGCAGGTCGAGCACGAGACGCTGCCGGACGCCGAGAAGCGCTTGTCGAAGAAGAGGTACTGCCCCAGGTGCGCCGCGCGCGGATCGTCGGCGAAGCGGTTGGTGGGGTCGGGCGGCGGGGCGGGCAGCGGAGAGAGCTGGAGGAACGCGCGGACCTCTTCCGGCGAGAAGCCCTCGACGGCGAGCGGCGCACCGACCCGGATGTCGAGTCCGAACTCGACGCGCTCCGACTTCCCGCCCGCCATCACGTCGATGAAGAGTTGCCACGAGCCCTCCATGTGCAGCAGCATGCCGCGCACGAGGTAGCGGCCGGGCGCCGTCTCGACCACCTGCGGCCGGCGGCTCATGCCGTGCATGTGCTCCGGCATCCAGGCGCTCGCCTGGACCTTCGCGCCGGCGAGCGGCTTCTGCGTCTCCTCGCCCGCTCCGCGCCCTTCGTACAGCCGCACTTCGAGGTCGAAGAGTTCGTTCACCGGCACGGCCGGCGCGAGCGGGCGCCAGGCCGCGGTGAACGCTCCTTTCGGACTCGTCGCGGTCACGAACGCGACTTCGGCGACCGCCTCCGGCTTCGCCGCGGCGACTTCCGCGACGGACTTCTCCTCCGCCCCGCTCGGGACGACCGCGCTTTCGCAGGCGGCGCACGACAGACCCAGGACCAGCCACGAGACGCGCATCCGTTCTCTCCGGTTCGACGGCGCGAGATCATCACTCCGTCGGATTCCTCGTGCGAGCGGGAACTCCTGCGCACGACCGCGGAGATCTTCCGCGGTCCTCCGCCCGATCGGAGCGCGTCTCCCGGGAGCGTCGTCGGGGCATCGGTCGTGCGCGACGGCCGCTGATGCACGGAAACGGGAGACACCGGCGCGTCGTCGTCGATCGCTACGGCGGACCCGATGCGCTGCAGTGGATCGAAGAGGAGTGCCCCGAGCCGGGGCGCGGGGAAGTCCGCGTGCGCGTGCAGGCCGCCGGCGTCTCGCTGCCCGACCTGATGATGCGCGAGGGCGTGCATCCGGAGACGCCCGCCCTGCCCTTCACGCCGGGGTGGGACCTGGTCGGCGTGGTGGATCGACTCGGCGAGGGCGCCACCGGACTCGAGCCGGGCCAGGTCGTCGCCGCGCTGCCGATCCACGGCGCCTACGCCGATTTCGTCTGCCTGCCCCGAAGCGAGCTGGTCCCGGTGCCCGCCGGGCTCGACGCCGCCGAAGCCGTCAGCCTCGTGCTCAACTACGTCACCGCCTGGCAGATGCTGCACTCGGTGGCGAAAGTCCGGGCGGGCCAGCGCGTCCTGATCCACGGCGCGGCCGGCGGCGTCGGTACGGCGCTGCTGCAGCTCGGGAGGCTCGCCGGGCTCGAGATGTTCGGCACCTGTTCCGCGCGCGGGGCGTCCGTCGTCTCCGGTTTCGGCGGGATCCCGATCGACTACCAGCGGTTCGACTTCGTGAACGAGACGCGCCGACTCACCGGGGACGGCGTGGACGCGGCCTTCGACGGCATCGGCGGCACCCACATCTGGCGCTCCCGCCGAGCGCTCCGTCGCGGCGGGACCGTGGTGGCCTACGGACTCACCGATTCGCTGCACGCGGGAAGGCTGGCGTCGGGTCGTCCGGGACGACGCAATCGCCTGCATGGAATCCCGATCTTCGGACTCTGCATCGCCGGCGGCTGGCTCCTGCCGGGCCGCAGGCGCGTGCTTCCCTACAGCATCCAGTGGCTCAAGCGGTTGAAGCCGGAGCTGTTCCGACGGGTCCTGCTCGCCCTGTTCGACCTCCTTCGAGAACGGAAGATCGAGCCGCTCATCGCGCGGCGACTTCCGCTGGCCGAGGCGAGACGAGCGCAGGAGCTGCTCGGACAGGGCGGCGTGGCGGGAAAGGTCGTGCTCCTGTGCGGCGAATCGTCGACGGAGCCGGGAGCGGAGTGATCGCGCCGTTCCGCGACGCGCACCTCGTGAAGAAGCGGCGACGACTCCATGAGGCTTCGGACAAGAAGCGGCGCGGCGATCGACGCCACTCCTGGTTTCTTGACGACGAGTCCTGCCTTGCTCAGCTAGCTCCCCGCCCGCCCCCGGAGAGTCGAGCCGCGTGTGTCAGGCAGGACGATGAAGAAGCTCAACAAGGCGTCCCTCTTCGCCCGCCGGGAGTCGGCCGCCGCCGATCCCGACGCTCCGCGCCCGATCGAGCAGACGACGCGGATGGCGATCTCCAAGGCCGACAAGGGGGCGCAGCGCCTCGCACCGCCGGCGCACTTCCTGGTTCCGGTCGATTCGCCGGAGAGGCCGGTGCGCGTGGAGTCGGGGCCGCCGCTGATCGTCGGCCGCTCCGCCGACTGCGGCGTCGTCCTCGAGGACCTCTCCGTTTCGGGGCGCCACTGCGTCGTGACGCTGCGCGAGAAGGAGCTCTGGGTCGAGGACCTCGGCTCGACGAACGGGAGCCGGGTCGACGGAAGGCGGATCGAGACTCCGGCGCTCGTCCCGGTCGGATCGCTGCTCCAGGTCGGCAACGTCAGGATCCGCCACGAGCTGCGCGACGAGCAGGCGGTCGCGGACGACGCCGAATGGAGCGGCGAGCTGAAGTCCGCCTCCCGCTACATCACCGACCTGCTGCCGGCGCCCCGGACTTCGCCCACGCTCGGCATCGAGTGGCGGCTCGTCCCGTGCCGCCGGCTCGGCGGCGACTCCCTCGGCTACTTCTCACTCGACGACCAGCGCACCGCGATCTTCCTCGTCGACGTCTGCGGCCACGGGCTGCGCGCGGCGCTCCACTCGGTCGCGATCCTGAACACGCTGCGGCAGCGCTCGCTGCCCGCCGACTACGCCGACCCGGGCACCGTCCTCGCCCTCCTCAACCGCGCCTTCCCGATGGAGGCGCACGGCGGGATGTACTTCACGATGTGGTACGGCGTGGTCGACGTCCCGCGCCGGACCCTGCGCTGGTCGTCGGCCGGTCATCCGCCGGCGATGCTGCGCGAAGGCGACGGGCCCGCGGTGCGGCGGCTCGAGCTGCGCCGTCCGCCGATCGGCATCCTCGAGACGACCGCCTACCCGAACCAAGAGGTCGCGCTCCCGCCCGACGCGCGCCTCTACCTCTTCAGCGACGGCGTCTACGAGGAGCTCGCCCCGGACGGCCGGATCCTGGGGCTCGGCTGGCTCGAAGGCGTGCTCCTCGAGCAGCGCGGCCCGCCCGTCCGCGAGCCCGAGCGCATCGAGTCCGCCTTGCGCGCCGCGACGAGCGCGCCGCGCTACCAGGACGACTTCACGCTGCTGGTCGCGCACGCCCCCTGAACCGAGCCCGGCCTCCCCCCCCACCTTCGCGCAGGAGCCTCCGCCGTGGATGTCGTCGCCCTCGAACGCAGTGACGATCTGGTCTACCTCGAGCTGTCCGGGCGCATGGACACGGCGGGCGTCGAGAAGCACGAGACGCGCTTCTTCGCGCTGTTCGCGGCGAAGGGCGTCCCGACGGTGTTCGACCTGACCAAGGTGACGATCCTCACCTCGATGGGGCTGCGCATCCTGATCAGCGGAGCGAAGACGGCGGCGGCGAAGGGCTTCAAGACCGTCATCGTCGCGCCGCCCGGACCCGTCCGCGACGTCCTCGACCACGCGGCGATCCACGAGCTGGTGCCCATCGTGGCAGACGGCGCGAGCGCGACCTCCCGCCTTCGGTCAGCACCGAAGCCCGGCGGCTGATCGACGCGACGACCGGTCGTTTCCGCGGCATCTCACGGGTCGAGCGCCTTCGCCGGTCGCACGCCGAGGTCGTTGTCGCGCGAATCCTGGAGGAAACGTGCACGGAATGCCGAGCGCGTCGAGGCGGCGCGCGTCGAGAAGCCGCCCCCGCGCTGGCAGCGGTCGGCCTGGAGCTTCGGTCGCTCCGTGCCGCGCAGGCCGTCCCCCGGCCGCGCCAGGTGCTCGTATCCGACGTACTCGTCCTCGCACCACTCCCAGACGTTGCCGATGACGTCGTGGAGCCCGAACGGGTTGGCGGCGAAGGTGCCGACCGCCGACGGCGCCGACTCGCCGTCGTCCCAGCTCTCCGCGCTCGAGGCGTCGCGATTGCCGCGGAGGTAGGCGGCGTCGGCGATGTTGGCCGCGGTCCGCAGCGACTCCCCCTCCTTTCCCGACCACCACGTCGTCCCCGTCCCACCGCGCGCCGCGTACTCCCACTGCGCCTCGGTGGGCAGCTTCATCCCGACGCGGCCGAGAATCGATCGGCACTCCTCCCACGTGACCTGCTCGACGGGATGCATCGGCAGGTCGGCTCCCACCGCGCGCGGGGGACTGAAGAAGCTCGGGTTCGCGTTCGCGAGCCGCTGCCACTGGCCCTGCGTCATCTCGTACTTGGAGAGGAAGAACGGCGCGAGCGCGACCTCGTGGACCTTCTCGTCGACCTGCGCGCCGGGGTCGTAGTTGGGCCGCGCCGCATCGACGCGCTGCGCCCCCATCCGGAACTTCCCGCCGGGCAGCAGCACGAGGACGACGCCGGTCTGCGGCGTGATCGCGAGCTTGCCGGTCGCATCGTCGCGCACCGGCCGCTCGCCGGTCTCGACCTGCCAGAACTCCCACAGCCCCGAGTCGCCGTCGGGGCCGAGGGGGCGGTGATCGCGGGCCGCGACCGCCGGGGAGCGT
>DAINBU010000085.1:0-16122 GCA_036732755.1 Planctomycetota bacterium | reverse complement strand
GAGGGGGACGAGCCCGATCTGCGGCGCGAGCGCGAGGTTCCCGTAGGTCGCGCTCTCGCCGACGAACGCGCGCGCCTCGTCCCACTCCGCGGAGGGCTCGACGAGGCTGCGCTGGCGGAGCGTGCGCGCGGAGGCGAGCCGCTGCGCGACGCTCGCTCTCGTGCCGACCCGTGGATCGTCGTCGAGGAAGCGGCGCAGGTTCCGGACGAGCGAGTCGAGCGCCTCGATCCACCACGACTGCTCCTCGCCCGTGACGCGCGGGCCGGCGGCGGCCGCCTCCGCCGGCGCCGCGCGCTCGGCGGCGCGCAGCCGCGCGAGCGACGCCTCGTGCTGCGGGAGGTTCTTCGCCAGGACGTCGGCGTCGGCGAGCCACTGCGCGAGGGCCTCGGCGCGCTCGGGGTGGGCCGGCCAGAGGGCGGCGGCGCGCGCCTCCAGCGAGCGCAGCGACTTGTCGTCGGAGAGGCGCAGCAGCTCGTGCGCCCGCTCCTCGGCGTCGGCGCGCGCCTTCGTCGCCCGCCCCTCGCTCTTCTTGGCCGCCTCGGCGCTCTCGTCGGAGTCCCTCTTGGCGGCGATCGTCTGCACGAGCAGGAAGGTAATCACGATCAGCGCCGCCGCGCCGAGCCCGATCGAGGCGGACGCCGTCGGGTGGCGCAGCATCCATTTCTGGGCGCGCCGCAACGCGCCGGTCGGCTTGGCGAGGATCGGCTCGTGGGCGAGGAATCGGCGCAGGTCGGCGGCGAACTCCTCCATCGTCGCGTAGCGCTGCTCGCGCCGCTTCTCGAGCGCCTTCATGCAGATCACGGAGAGGTCGTTCGGCACGCGCGAGCGCAGCCGCGCCGGCGCCACCGGGTCCTCGTGCATCACGCGCTCGAGCACCTGCTCGGGCGTGTCGCCCTCGAACGGGCGCTGCAGCGTGAGCATCTCGTAGAGCACGACGCCGAGGCTGAAGACGTCGGCGCGCCGGTCGAGCCCCGCGCGCGTCGCCGACGCCTGCTCGGGACTCATGTAGAGCACGCTGCCGACGATCCCGTTCTGGCCGGTGAGCGTCTGCTCGTCGACCATGTGCGCGAGCCCGAAGTCGGAGACCTTCGGCCGCCCCTCGGCGTCGATCAGGACGTTGTGCGGCTTGACGTCGCGGTGGATCACGCCCTGCTCGTGCGCGACGTGGAGCGCGTCGGCCACCGCCGCGATGAACTGCGCGGCCTCGACGTGGTAGCCCGGCGGGAGCGGATCGACGCCGCGCAGCTCGGCGAGCGCGGCGGCGAGCGAATGGCCCCCCTCGACGAGCTCCTGCGCGATGAAGTGCATGCCGTCGGCGTCGCCGGTCGCGAGCACCATCACGATGCCGGGATGGCTGAGCTTCCCGCCGGCGCGCGCCTCGCGACGGAACAGCTCGATCATCTGCGCGTCGATCTGCTCGGGGTGGATCAGCTTGAGGGCGACGCGGCGCTGCAGCGACTGCTGCAGCGCCTCCCACACCGTGCCCATGCCGCCGACGCCGAGCCGCCGCAGCAGCTCGTACTCGCCGATCCGCGCGCCCGGCTGGAGCTCGCGTCGGGCCTGCGCGAGGTCGGGCGGCGGCGGCAGGGACGAGGCACGACGCGCGAACGACGAGGAGTGCAACTCCGTGGCGGCGGCGCGGCGCGAGGCGGTGTCGGAAGTCATCGCTTGGGTGGTCCCCGGCGGATCGCGACTTCGCGAAGATACGGACCGATTCCGCGGGAAACATGCCCTGCCCGCCGCAGCGGCGTCGCCTGGCATTGACCATTCGGCATGGTGGAGCTAAGTCTCCGTGCGTTCGTCGTGGTCGACCCTCGTCATCGGTCGATCGAAGGGTCCCGCCAGGGTCCATTCGCCAGGGGGTGGAACAATGCGTCTCGATCACGGCCAGCCCGCGTCGCGGGCTGGTCCTGCGCGCTTTTGGTGGCCGACCGCGTTGGCCGCGGTCTGCACATTCGCGTCGGCGCTCCACGCTCAGGACGCCCGGGTCTACAGCGCCAACTCGTCGAACGGCCGCATCCAGCGGCTCGAATTCGATCCGCCGTCGGCGACGACGGTCAACAGCGACGAGAACCAGCGCGTGACGCTGCGCGCCATCGCGCTCCGCGAGGACGGCGTCGACGGCGTGCAGCTCATCGCCTGCGACACGCAGGCGGGCGAGGTGGTCTTCTACGCAGGCGCCGCCGGCGCCGGCGTCACGATCGTCAGCACCGCCGGCGGCGGACCGACGCATCCCGACGGCGTCTCGCTCGACCCCGACGGGAACCTCGCGCTCGTCTCCTCCGGGCCCGGCAACGCGCAGGGCAAGACGGCGCAGGTCTGGGTGGTGCTGCGCGACCTCGGCGATTCGGGGTCGTCGGGCAATCCCGCCTTCCCCGGCGGCTACCGTGCGCCGCTCGGCCTCCTCGACTCCGAGGTGAAGGCGACCACGAAGATCGGCGGCGTCGACACGTCGCTCACGATGCACGCGCTCGAAGAGACGGCCCGCGTCCGTGCGACGGCGGGTCTCCTCGAGGCTGGCGACCTGCTCGTGGTGGCGAGCGATCCGCCGATGCTCCTGCGCTACCGCGCCGCGCCGCTGCGCGCCTACGTCGCCGCGCTGCGCGCGCTGCCGCCGGGCGGCACGCCGCCCGCCGAGCTCGATCCGGAGGTCGTGATCCATCCCCCGACGTCGTCGGAAGAGGCGGCGCGCCGGTTCCCCGACGGCGCCGAGCCGGGCGGGGTCGCGTTCGCGCCCGATGGCAGCCTCCTGATCCCGGTCGCGGGCGGCGACGTCCTGATCTACGGCCCGGACGGCCGGCGCCGCGAGCAGGGCGGCCAATTCGTCGACTTCGCGGACGACCTCGGCAACGGCAAGTTCAAGGTCGCGGTCGGCCCGCAGGGCGGCAAGTTCCGGGCGTTCCTCACCAACCGCAACGGCGGCGAGGTCCTGCGCTTCACGTTCCAGGCGGACGGGACGGGCGTCGCCGACGGCACCGTCACCTCCGGCATCGAGTCTCCGGTCGGGATCGCGACGACGACCAGCACGGTCGTCCCGACGCCGACGGGGAACGACGTCCTGATCACGCCGACGCAGGTGCTGACCAGCAATTTCAAGCAGGTCGTCACGGCGGGCGTCACGGCCGAGCGCGTCCTCCTCTTCGCCGATCCGCGCGAGAAGGAGATCGCGACGCCGCCGGCGCTCCCGCTGCACCGCAGCCTCTTCCTGAACGAGATCTCCGAGGAGCTGCCGGCGATCGAGATCCCCGCCTACGTGCGCTCGTTCCCGCTCGGCGACCCCGACACGGGGACGCCGACCTTCATCCTCGTCGTGGTCGACACCACCGCGCAGCTCGAGGGGGTCGCGACCCACTTCGCGGAGGAGGCGACGATCCTCGGCTACGAGCCCGACTGCCTCTCCGCCGATTCGTGGGAGCGCCCGCGCGTCTTCTGGGCGCCGACGCTCGACGAGCCGCCGATCGTCGAGGGCGACATCTTCATCGACGTCACCGACCTCTGCGGTTCCGACCGCGGGCTCACGCGCAACATCTTGTCGCTGTTCCTACCGGGCGCGCGCGACACGCGCGACCCGAAAGAGATCGCCTCCTCCAAGCTCGACGGCCTGACCGCGCTCTTCACCAGCTCGAACTGCATCAACAAGGGTGTCCGCGCGAAGCTCGCCAAGAAGCTGGATGCCGCGACGCGGGCGTTCAGCCGGAAGAAGTACGCCGACGCCGCCACCGCGATCAAGGAGTTCTCCGCGGTCGTCGCGTCGAATCTGGGAGCGTTCGACTCGTGCTCCGACTCGATCGCTTCCGAGTTGATGGCGCGCTGCGGCTCCCTCGTGTTCGCCCTCGGGTTCGTGCACTAGCCCCGCGCGGGAATCGCGGCGGCCGATCCAGCCCGCTCCGGACGCGGCTCAGTTCGCGATCGTCCAGAGGTCGCCATCGACCGCGGGCGCGGGCTGGTTCCCGATCGAGATCTCGCCCGTGATCGTCCCGGCCGAACCGCTCTCCACCGCCGCGTCGAACGTCGGCACGCTCGTCACGCCCGAATAGGAGGCGTGCGTCCCCGAGCCCGTGTTCATGTTCTGCACGATGTCCCCCTTCTGCGTGACGCAGAAGGTGCGGCGGCCCGAGTTCGCGTAGGCCAACGGCCACGCGTGGGCGACCCAGCAGAGCTCGGTCTGATCGGGATCCTCCCCGGTCGGCGATCCCCCGCCCGCCGCCTCGCCGAGTCCGGCGCCGCCGGCTCCCGGGAGCGCCATGCGGTAGACGTAGCCCGCCTTCTGGACCATCCCGTTCGGGTCGATCGCGCCGAGCGAACCGGCGAGCATCGGAGGCGAGAAGACGGGGCCGGAATGCGGCCCGACCGCGTCGCGCACGGCGAGCGCGCCCGACATCTCGGCGAGCCAGCCGAACTCGCCGACGCCGTCGCGATCGACGTCGATCCCCCGCGAATTCTGGACGGCGATCTGGGACGAGATGAACTGCCGGAGCGTCGCGATCGCCGCCGACTCGTTCGCCGACAGCCGCGCCGCGAGGAGGTTCGGGATCGCGATCGCGGCGATGACGGCGATGATCGCGATCACGATCATCAGCTCGATCAGGGTGAATCCGCTCCGCCGTGCCATGGTGCAGCCTCCCTGGAGATCCCCGCGGCCGCGAACGGCCGCGAACGACGAAGTCCTACCGTGCTCCGGGCGCGAAGCCCCGCGATCGGAACGGGTTTCCCGCTCCGAACCGCCGATCGTGCTCAACGTCGCCCCCCGGTGCGTCCGGACGCCCCCAGGCCCGACTCCGCGCTTCCCGGTTACTGGAGGGAGAACCGCGACCTACGGGTTCGACGCCGCGCCCACGGGAGAACGACGATGTTCCTCGCTCGACGGATCGGGTGGGTCGCGGTGTCGGCCGCGATCTCGGGAACGGCGGCGGCGCAGACGACGGCGCGCGTGAGCGTCGATTCGAGCGGTGCGCAGGTGAGCGGCGGTTGCGCCTGGGCGTCGCTCTCCGCGGACGGCCGCTACGTCGCGTTCCAGAGCCTCTCGGCGTCGCTCGTCGCGAACGACCAGAACCAGCTCTACGACGCCTTCGTCCACGATCGCGTCACCGGGATCACGGAGCGCGTGAGCGTCGATTCGAGCGGCGCCGAGTCGGACGGCAACAGCTACCGCCCCGTGCTCTCGGCCGACGGCCGCTTCGTCGCCTTCGTGAGCAACGCGACCAACCTCGACCCCAACGACCAGTACCGGCAGGCGGACGTCTTCGTGCGCGACCGCCTGAACGGGACGACCGAGCTCGTGAGCCTCGGCACGTTCGGCAACCAGGCCGACGACGCGAGCGGACCGCCGGCGATTTCCGCGGACGGGCGCTTCGTCGCGTTCGAATGCCTCGCCAAGAACCTCGACCCGACCGACCTGAACGGGAATTGGGACATCTACGTCCGAGACCGGACCAACGGCACGACCGAGCGCGTCAGCGTCGACACGTCCGGAGGCGAGGGGGACGGTCCCAGCCGCACGGCGGCGCTCTCGGCCGACGGCAGCATCGTCGCGTTCCAGAGCGACGCGACCAACCTCGTCGGCGGCGACCTGAACGGGAAGACGGACGTCTTCACCCACGATCGCGGCAGCGGCCTGACCGTGCGCGTGAGCGTCGACTCGTCCGGCGCGGAGGCGAACGACGAGAGCCGCGACCCCGCGCTCTCCGGCGACGGCCGGATCGTCGCCTTCGACAGCTACGCGACCAACCTCGTCGCGGGCGACACGAACGGCGCCTTCGACGTCTTCGTCCACGACCGGAGCACGCTCGTCACCGAGCGCGCGAGCGTCCGGACGTCGGGGGTCCAGGGCAACGACCACAGCATGCTCCCGGCGCTGAACGGCGACGGGAGCCACGTCGCCTTCACGTCGCGGGCGACCAACCTCGTGAACGGCGATTCGAACCTCATGGCCGACGTCTTCGTGCGCGACCGCGCGAATGCGAGGACCGAGCGCGCGAGCGTCGACTCGTCGGGCGCCGAGGGCGACGCCGACAGCTTCTACGCGTCGATCTCCGCGAACGGCCACTACGTGGCGCTCGACAGCCGCGCGACGAACCTCGTCGCCGGCGACACGAACCTGTCGACCGACATCTTCGTCCACGCGCGGCCCGGCTTCGCGAGCTGGTCGATCTACGGCGCCGGCCATCCCGGCAGCTACGGGATCCCCGCCTTCTTCGCGAGCTCCGACCCCGTCCTCGGTTCGAGCCTCGTGCTCGCGATCGCCAATTCGCAGGGGGCCGCGACGTTCGGTGTCCTCTTCCTCGGGACGCAGCGCGCGTCGATCCCGACGAGTTTCGGCAGTGACCTCCTCGTCCAGCCGCTCTTCGCGTACGGCCTCGCGCTGCCGTCGGTCGGGTTCAACCTGAACGGCGCCGTCCCCGCCGATCCGAGGCTGGTCGGAGTGACCGTCGACCTGCAGGTGCTCGAGGCCGACCAGGGCGCGACCCGCGGCGTCTCCTTCACGCCCGGCCTGGAGCTCGTCCTCGGGAACTGACGCCCCAGGGCTCGCGCACCAAGACGGCGCCGCCCGCTCAGAACGACGGCTGGAACGCCTCCCGGATCCGGTCGGGCCAGCTCCCCTCGCCGAGCAGCGCGGCGACGCGCGGATGCACGCGCGTCTTCGCTTCGATCGCCCGCAGCCGCTCGACGAGGGCGTTGCCGGCGATGGCGCCCACGTCGGGGTAGCGGCGCAGGAACGCGGGATCCTGCGCCGGGGCGCCGAGCAGCAGCGTGGCGAGGCTCTTGGTCAGCTCGAGCAGCGTCCGGCGCCAGACGTCGCGGAGCTGCCGCTCCGACGGGACGGCGTCGACGTGCACGATCGAGTCGAGGTCGGCGATCCCGCCGTCGAGCATCAGGTTCTGGAGCTGCAGGCAGTCGCCGCTCAGGAGCGAAGTCGGCGACTTGGGCAGGAAGCCGAGCGCGGCCATCCGCGCGACGAGATCGAGCCAGCTCTGCGCGGTGTCGCGCCAGTCGAAGATCTCGTCGAGCTGCTCGAGCCGCGCCGCGAGGCCGAGCTCGCCCGCGTCACCGATCGCGAGCTGCGCGAGGCGGACCGGGATGCCGGGGTAGTAATAGACGTAGAGGCCGAGCCCGTGGTCGAGGCGGCGGCGCGCGATCTCCCAGGCGCCCGGCGAGAGCCGCGCCGCGAGTGCGGTGCGGACGCGCTCGACCGTCTCCGGCGGCCAGCGGCCGGCGAGCAGCGGCAGCGGCGCGCGCGCGATCTCCCCGAAGCGCGCGGCGAACGCCTCCTGCACGGAGGCGGCGACGTCCGCCTCGCCCACCGCCTCGTCGAGCGTGCAGGCGCCGGGCACCTTGCCCTCGAGCACGGCCCACTTGTCGAGGAGGCGCAGCTCCGCCTCGACGCCGCCGTCGGCGGCGAAGTGCGACTCCTGGCGCGCGGCGACGCGCAGCCAGAGGCTCGCCTGCTCGTCGAGCCACTCCTCGAAGTCGGCGGCGATCGGCTCCGAGCCCTTGAAGACGAGGTGGCCCTCGGGCGCGGCGGCCGTCGGGAACGCGACGCAGAACGAGCGGCCGTGCCCGGCAAAGCGGACGAAGGGCGCGGCATCGCCGGGGTCGCGCCGGCGCGGCACCGGGACGTGCGTCCGCAGCCGCTCGAGCGGCTCCGCGAGCGCCGGCTCGGCCGAGAGGGCGGCGTCGAGCAGCCGCGGCGCGCGCTCGGCGAGGTGCCAGACGAGCTGCGGCCGCGTGCGCACGACGGCGTCGTCGTCGCGATCGAACCAGGAGCTCATGCGGGGACCTCCGCCGTCTCGAACCAGCCTGCCTCCAGGAACTCGACGACGGCGTCGGTGACCGCGGCGAGGTCCTGGCCGATGCCGCTCGCGAGCTCCGCGGGCGTCGACCCCGGTCGCACGCGCACCTGCTCGAGCAGCGCGAGGATCCACGCGTCGTCGCCGAGCTCGACGATTGCGCGCTCGCCGCCGGCCAGGGAGAGATGGGCGCGGTCGCGCTCGCCGTCGAAGACGACCTGCGCGTCCGCGCGCAGGCGCACGCGGCCGAGCGGCGCGGGGCCGGCCGTCGCCGGGCCGACGAAGCCGGGATCGGCGCGCAGCGGCGACGGCGGCGCGAGGGGCACGACCTCTTCGCCGTGGCGCAGCCGACGGCAGAGCCGCTCGAAGACCGCGAGCGCCATGGCCGCGAGCAGGAGCTTCGTCGGCGCGACCGACTCGGCGCCGGGCGCCGCGGTCCGCTCGTGGAGCCGGTCGAGTTCGGCGGCGTCGAGCAGCTCGCCGGCGCCGAGGTACTTCCCGCGGAACTCGCCGTAGATGCGGCGCGCCAGCGCGCGCATCATCTCGAGCGTCGACGACGGGTCGACGCCGAGCCAGCTCGGGACCTTCGGCGCGACCGTGAACTCCTCGGGCAGGAAGCGGCGCGCCGCGCGCCGGACGATCGCCTTGTCGAGGAAGAGCTCCGCGTGCCGCGCGGGTGGGATCGCCGCGAGGAACTCGACGAGGTGATGGTCGAGGAACGGGACGCGCGCCTCGATCCCCTGGCTCGACGAGGTCCGGTCCTCGTGCCAGAGGTTGTGGTACTGCAGGTGGTCGAGCGCCTCGCGGACGTCGTCGTGCTGGAGGTCGCCGCGCGGCGGCTCGAGCCGGAGGAAGGACGCGAAGTCGTTCGGCACGCCGCGGGCGCGCATCCGCATCGAGTGCAAGTGGCGCCGGCGCCGTTCGAGGTGGCCGCGCCAGCTGACCGCGAGGCCGTTGGCGCGCGCGTAGCCGCCCGCGAATTCGTCGGCCCCCTGCCCGACCAGCATCACCTTCAGCGACGGCGCGACCGTCCGCGCGAAGCGATGGAGCTCGTGCTTGAAGAGCCAGTCGGGGTCGAGCTTCGGGCCGTCGACCATCCAGACGAAGTACTCGAACGTCGCGAGCGAGAAGTCGAGCGCGTCGAGGACGCCTTCCTCGAACGACACGGGATGGAACGGGAGCCCGAGGTGCTTCGTGAGCCGCCGCGCGCGCTCGGCGTCGCCGGAGACGAGCGTCGTCCGCTGCAGGACCGTGAAGCAGGGCAGCTCGGGAAGCGTTCGGGCCGCGAGCGCGACGATCAGCGACGAGTCGAGCCCGCCGCTCAGCAGCGCCCCGACGCCGACGTCGCTCATCAGGTGCGAGTCGACCGCGTCGGCGACGAGCTCGGCGTAGCGGTCGACGTACTTCTCGGCCGGCTCCGGCGGCTCCGCGAGCGAGCGCGCGAGCACCGGCTCGAGCGACCACCAGCGCTGCGGCGCGCCGGCCGCATCGGGCGTCGCGGTCAGGAAGGTGCCGCCGGGCAGCAGCTCGACGCCCTTCACGTAGGTCGGCTGGCGGCCGGGCGTGATCGGGAAGTAGACCTCGCTCTCGACGTAGGAGAGGTCGACGTCGCGCCACTCGAGCTCGCTCGGGCAGTCGGGGTGGACGAGCAGCGCCTTCAGCTCCGACGCGAAGAGGAGTCCGCCGGCGGTGCGTGCGAAGTAGAGCGGCTTGATGCCGAGGCGGTCGCGGGCGAGCGTCAAGCGGCGTGCGCGCGCGTCCCACAGAGCGACGGCGAACATGCTGTCGAGCAGTGGCAGTAGGTCGGCGCTGTGCTCTTCATAGAGGTGGAGGACGCCCTCGGCGTCGGAGCGGGTCGCGAAGCGATGGTCGTCGCGCAACCGTTCGCGCAGCTCGCGATGGTTGTAGATCTCGCCGTTGACCGCGACGAAGACGCGCCCGTCCTCGTTCCAGATCGGCTGCCGGCCGCCCGCGACGTCGACGACGGCAAGCCGCCGGAAGGCGAAGGCGAGCGAGCCGTCGTCGAAGAGCGTCTCGTCGTCGGGCCCGCGCCGCGCGAGCTGTCGCGCCATGGCGCGCAGGATCGCGGCGCGCTCCGGCGGCGCGCGCCCCCGTCCCGGTCGGCTGAGGAAGCCCGCGAACCCGCACATGCCAAGGAGGACGGAACCGGGGCGCCTCGCCGAACGATCGTTCGGAACGTCCGGCCGATTGCGTCCATGGCGCCGTCTCGAAGTCGAATTCCCCTGGGAGAACGTCGATGAAGCCGAAGATCGATCGCGCGCCCGCGGAGACCGCGGACAAGGTCGAGCTGCCCGCGAAGCCGAGGCGCTTCCGCATCCAGAAGCTCGAGGAGCGGATCGCCCCGAAGAAGGGCGGCAAGGGGACGAACAACTGCACGACCACGTCGGCGAACTGCACCTACTAGTCCGAGTTCGTCCGGTCCCATCCGCGTTCGAAAGAGAAGTCGCGGCCGCGTCGTGGAGTCGAGGCCGACGCCGGCTTCGCCGCAGCGACGCGGCCGCGACCGTGCGCGGCGTTGCGCGGAACTTCACGGAACGGTCACGACCCGTTCACTCGCGGCCCCGACGATGGCCCCGCTTCGAATCCACTCGAAACGGGAGAGCTCATCGTGAAGAGCGCGTCGTCGTCGTTTGCATTCCTTGCGCTGGCGTCGGGGGTCGTGGTGGCCCGTCCGGCGGCGGCGCAGGTCAAACTGCTCGCCGTCGGTCAGGTGACCGACGCGAACGGCGGGACCACCGACCGGTCGGGCCTCGGAGGCACGCTCGAGAACGGCGTCCCGGCGAACATCCTCGGCGGGCTCGGCTCCGGCTTCGCGTGGGCCGGCGGCAACACCTTCGTCGGCGTCCCCGATCGCGGGCCCAACGCCGTGCCCTACGACGCCCTGATCGACGAGACGACCTCCTACATCTCGCGCTTCCAGTCCGTGACCATGGACCTGCAGCCCAACGGCGGCGGCGGGCTCCCCTTCGTCCTCACGCCGACGCTCCAGGACACGACGCTGCTCAAGGCGCTGCTGCCCCTCGTCTACGGCACGGGCCAGGGGCTCGGCGTCGGCTCGGGCGTCCCGGCGGAGAACGGTTTCCTGCGCCACTACTTCACCGGTCGCTCCGACAACTTCGATCCGAACCGGAACTCGGGCAATCCGCGCGACGCCCGCTTCGACCCCGAAGGCATCCGCCTGTCGCGCAGCGGCCGGCGCGTCTACATCTCGGACGAGTACGGGCCCTACGTCTACGAGTTCGATCGCGCCACCGGCTACCGGCTGCGCACGTTCGACCTGCCGAACCACCTCTTCGTCGCGAACCTCGCCCCGGTCGGGAACGACGAGATCTCCGGCAACACGAGCGGCCGCACCGCCAACAAGGGCATGGAAGGGCTCGCGATCACTCCCGACGGCAAGACGCTGGTCGGCTTCATGCAGGCCCCGCTGGTCCAGGACGCGAACCAGGGCGGCGCCGCGAACAAGGTCGTGCGCTTCGTGACGATCAACGTCCACACCGGCAAGACGACGCACGAGTACGCCTACAACCTCACGACCGGCAGCGGCGTGAGCGAGGTCGTCGCTCTCAACGACCACGAGTTCCTCGTCGACGAGCGCGACGGCAAGGGGCGCGGCGACGACAGCGCGGCGAAGGTGAAGCAGATCTTCAAGATCGACCTCACCGGTGCCGTCGACGTGACCCCGATGGACGGCCTCACCGCCGCGGCGAACGCGGTGGGCAAGACGATCTTCGCCGACCTCGTCGCGATCCTGGGCGGCGCGGGCATCGCGGCGACCCAGGTGCCGGCCAAGATCGAGGGCCTCGCGCTCGGGAACGACGTCGACGACCACGGCGTCACGACGCACACCCTGTGGGTCGCCAACGACAACGACTTCCTGCAGGACTTCGGCGGCCCGAACAACAATCCCAACGAGGTCTACGTCTTCGGCTTCACCGACGCCGACCTCGGCGGCTCGGTCTACGTGCCGCAGGACTTCAAGAACGGCGACGACGACTGATCCGTCGCGGGGGTCCCCCTTCCGACGATGCGCCGCCCGGCGTCGAGAGGCGCCGAACGGCGTCGTTTCCCCGCGGCGCGTCGATCAAGCCGCTCCCGGGGATCGGTCGAAAGGAGTCGGGACGCCCCACTGAGGAAGACCGCCGTGACCCCGCCGCGCGCGCCCACTTCGCCGAGCTCCGTCTCCATCGCGGCGGCGGTCGATCGGGCGATCGCGCCCTACGTCGCCGAGCTCCGAGAGGTGCCGCTGCACAAGGCGGTGCGGGAGGGGACGGTCTCCAGGGAGCACTACTGCGACCTCCTCCAGTCGCTCCTGACGTTTCACCGCGAATTCGAGCGCGCCGTCGTCCAGGCGAGCCACCTGCCGGGCTTCGACGGTCCCACGTTCACCCGCGAGGAGGCGCTGCTGCGCGACCTGCGCATCTGCGGCGGCCGGCTGCCGATCCGCGCGCCGAAGTTCCTCGAGCAGTTCGAACGGGTGCTGCCCGCGTGGACGCGCGCCCCGTCGGTCGCGCTCGTCGGCGCTCTCCGCGTCCTCGACCACGAGCGCCTCGAATCGCTCGAGTTCGTTCCGCAGCTCGGGCGCGCGCTCCGGCTCACGGTCAAGCCGCGCTCGGGACTCGACTACTGGCTCGACCACTCCGCGCACGCGTCGCGTCGCGCGCACGCCCTCACCGCCTGGATCGACAAGAACGTCCGCCAGCGCGATCGCGCGAAGGAGCTCGTCGTCGGCGCCGTGCAGACGCTGCGCGCCCTGACGGCCATCTACCAGGATTGCGTCGCCGCGCCCGATGGGGCGCGCTGACCGGACGCTCCGACCTCAGACCGGGGCCACCGCGTCGGCGAGCGCGAGCAGCAGCCGCTTCCCGTCGCCCTTCCAGCTGCTGCCGTGCATGCACGCGAGCGTCGCCGGCGCGGTCGCGGCCAGTCGTCCGAGAAGCGTGCGCGTGCCGGGCGCGTGGGCGAAGTAGTCCATCGGCTTGCGGAACGCCTCGCTCGGGCCGAGGACGTCCTGCGTCGTCACGGGCGGCACGTCGCTGCCCCCCTGCGTGAAGAGGTCGCCGCAGAGCAGCGTGCGCGTACTCTCCTCGAGGAGGAAGCCGCACTCCCAGCCGTGCGGCACGTGCGGAGCGTCGAACCACTTCACCCGCCGCTCGCCCAGCGAGAGCACCTCGCCGTCGGCCAGCGCGCGCGGCGGCCGGTCGGCGACGTCGCCGACCGAGACCATCGCCGCGACGCTCCCGCAGAGCGGCACCGCCGCGGGCGCCACGGCGAGGAACTCGTTCAGCGCCCCGCACTCGTCGGCCTCGAAGTGCGAGAACCCGACGTAGCGCAGCCGCTCGAGCGGGAGCACGCGTGCGACCGCCTCGCGCGTGAGCGCGAACATCCGCCGCGGTCCGGTGTGGAAGAGCAGCGGCGCCTCGTCAACGACGAGGAACTGGTTGAAGGTGAAGCCGCCGGGAAAGTCTCGCATCGGAGTGCTGATGCGGTAGATCCCGCTCGCGATCTCGTCGACGCGCGTGCCCGAAGCGCCGTTCGTCACCATTCCGGTTTCTCCGCGTTCACCTTCGGATGTTCTACTTCTGAGCGCCGGCGCGACGGAAGCGGTTCGTGACCTTGTCCGCCGTCAGCTCGACCGCGACGACGGCGCCGCCGGAATCGAGCTCGAAGCGTCCCGTCGCGGTCATGCCGGGCACCACCCACGCGGTGAATGCGTCCGGTCCGGTCGAGACCAGCGCGTAGGGCAGGTCGCCGTTCCGCGCCCTCAGCGCGCCCTGTTCGAGGAGCACCTCGAGCTCGCCCTCCAGCGGATGGGTGTAGGTGCCCGCGTACTGCTCCGGTGCTTTCGTGAGCCCGTCCGCGGCGCGGGCCGGGTTGGCGCCGCTCGGCCGCGGCCGCGCGCTCTCGCGCCGCTTGCGGGCGCCGTCCTCGTAGGTCGGGAGCAGGTCGGGTTGGCCCGTCACGCCGAGCAGCCGGTCGAGGACGTCGATCGAGACGAGCGTCGCGAGGTCGGCGCCGCCCTCGCCGGTGTTGACCAGCACGGCGACGCCGATGCGCTCGACCGGCAGGAAGCAGAAATACGAGGCGGCGCCGACGTATCCGCCGCCGTGGAAGAGATAGGGCCGCGTGCGCTCGCGGTACTTCCCGATGTTCCAGCCGAGCGCGAAGCCCTCCTCGATGCGAATGCGGCCCGACGGCCTGGGATGGGCCGACTGCTGCGAGAAGTACTCGTTCGCGATCTCCTTCGGCAGGAGCTGCCGGCCGTCGAGCGCGCCGCAGCCTGTGTTGACCAGCAGCCAGCGCGCCGCGTCGCGCGCCGTCGTGCCGATCCCTCCGGCCGCGTGCATGGTCCGGTCGGTCTTCCGGAGCGGCGACCTCGTCCAGGCGCCGTCGACGCGGAGCATCGGGTCGGCGTGCTCGCCCTCGCCGTACATCGCGCTGGCGTAGGCGGTCGTGCGCGACATCCCCAGCGGCGCGAAGAGGCGCTCGGCCAGGAGGTCCTGCCACTTCTTCCCGCTCACCGCCTCGAGGACGCGCGCCGCGAGGGTGAAGTGGACGTTGCTGTAGCGGACCTGGTACGCGATCTCGGCGTCGCGCAGGAGTGTGAAGTAGAGCGCGTCGCTGATCTGCCCCGAATAGGCGTCGCGATGGACGATCGGCCCCGACTCGAGCCCGGGCCGGTGGCAGAGGAGGTCGCGGAGCGTGAGCGACTGGGTCAGCTCCGGATCGCGCAGCTCGAGCTGCGGGAGGTATTCGAGCACCGGCTCGTCGAGCTCGACGGCGTCCTCGGCGGCGAGGAGGCAGGCGGCCATCGCCGTGAACGGCTTGGTGGCGGAGGCGATGTAGTAGCAGGTGTCGGGCGTCGCGCGGTCGCCGGCGACGTTGCGCACGCCGAAGCCGTCGAGCGCGAGCACGGCGCCGTCCTTCACGACCGCCACCGCGAAGCCGGGCACGTCCAGGGTCTTCAGCGCCGCCGTCCAGCGCTCGGCGAGGACGCGAGCGCGAGGACGGGCGAGGCAGCGTTTGCGTGCATGAGGCGTCTCTCGAAGCGCAGCGGAGGCGCACTGCGCCGGCGCAGCATCGTCGATGTCCGGTCCGTTGTCATCTGCGCCGCGCCGCGTCGCTCCGCGGGAGCCGCCCCGAATGTGCGTTGCGTTGGCTCGCCCGCTCCGCTCCACGGAGAGAACCGACGCCATTCCGCAGGAGCGTGCCATGGGCCTCTCCGTCCGCATCGCCTCGTTCAATTTCGAGAACTTCTTCTCCCGCCCGACCCTCCTCAACCGCGACAACGCCACCGTCGCGCCGCTGCTGACCGACCTCGCGGAGCTCGAGACCGACCTCGCCCGCCCCGTCTACGACGCGGCGACGAAAGCCCGGATCCTCGAGAACTGGAAGAAGCTCTCCAAGTACCTGACCCTGCGCGAGAACAAGGGGAAGCTCTTCTCCGGGAGCGGGGCCAAGCGGAAGGTCAGCGCCGCCGGGGCGGGCTCGTGGGCGGGCTCGGTCGAGATGAAGCGCGAGTCGATCCCCGACGAGGGCCAGGAGAACACGCTGCGCGTCGTCGCCGCGGTCGACGCCGACATCCTCTGCACGGTCGAGATGGACGACCGCTACACGCTGCGCCACGTCGCGACGTCGCCCCGCCTCCCCAAGCCCACGCGCTTCTCCTCCGCGATGCTGATCGACGGCAACGACGACCGCGGCATCGACGTCGGAGTCCTCTCCAAGGCGCCGATCACGGAGCTCCGCAGCCACGTCGACGACCGCGACGCCGACGGCGTCGTCTTCAGCCGCGACTGTCTCGAGGCGAAGGTCGAACTTCCCGGCGGACGCGACGTCCACGTGCTCGCCAACCACTTCAAGAGCCAGGGCTACGGCTCCCAGGCCGGCAACGACGCCAAGCGCCTGCGCCAGTCCGAGCGCGTCGCGGAGATCCTGCGCCGTCACGACCTCGAGAACGAGTACGTCGTCGTCGCCGGCGACCTGAACGCCGATCGCGACGCGCCGAACGCGTCGTCCCTCGGCCCCCTCCTGTCGCACCCCCACCTGGTCGACGTCCTGCGCGTCGATCTCGGCGCCGGTGACGACTGGGCCTACTACTACGGGGGCAAGAAGCAGCGGCTCGACTACCTCTTCTGCTCCATTGCGTTGGCGAGCCGCCTCGACCGCACGCGGATCGAGCGGCGCGGCATGATTATCGACGCCGTGTGCGTAGCGACCGGCGGCGTTGGCCTGCCAGATCTCGACCAGCGTCTGCGGCACTGGCCGACCCCCCTCATCGAGTACGCGGCCGTGCAGGATGATGCGCTCGCCG
>DAINBU010000084.1:6703-21898 GCA_036732755.1 Planctomycetota bacterium | reverse complement strand
CGATCGAGGGCGAGTCGCTCGCGCATCCGGGCTTCGCGGAGTGGGTCGGCGACCTGCTCCCGCGGCGCGCACGCCTGACCGACGCGGAGGTCGACGCCGCGGTCGCCGCCGGCGCGCGTGCCCTGCTCGCGACCGGCACGGTCGCGGTCGGCGACATCGACTCGTTCGGCCGCAGCCTCGCGGTCCTGCGCGCGTCGCCGCTCGAGGGCATCGCCTTCCGCGAGCTCGTCGGCCGCGTCGACGCGGCGCGGCTCGCGCAGCTCGCCGACGAGCTTCGGCGCGACGGCGGCGGCGCCGTCGTGCGCGGCCTCTCGCCGCACGCGCCCTACTCGACCGGCGCCGAGGTCTACGCGGCGGCGTTCGCCGCCTCGGGCGGGCGGCCGGTCGCGAGCCACCTCGCCGAGTCGGCCGACGAGGAGGAGCTCCTGCGCCACGCGCGCGGCCCCCTCGCTCGGCTCTTCGAGCGCATGGGCTTCGCCGCACCCCGATGGCCGCGCGAGGCGACCGAGGGCGGCGCGCCGCCGCTCCAGCTCGCTCCGGCCGGCGCGCGGCTGCTCGTGGTCCACGGCAACCGCCTCTCGCGCGACGAGCTCGAGCTCTGCACGCGGCGCGGCTGGCCGCTCGTCCACTGCCCGCGCAGCCACGCCTACTTCGGCCACGCCCGTCCCGACCTCGCGCGGTTCCTGGCGACCGGAGGCCTCCTCGCGCTCGGCACCGACTCGCGCGCGAGCAACGCCGGCCTCGACCTCTGGGCGGAGATGGCGGCCCTGCGCGCCGCCGAGCCGGCGCTGCCCGACGTCGCGATCCTGGCGGCGGCGACCGCGGGCGGCCGACGCGCGCTCGCGCTGCCCGCCGCCGAGCTCGGGGTCGGTGACGCCGCGACCTTCCAGCTCGTGCGCCGGCGGGACGGCGCGCCCGGCGACGGCGACCTGATCGCGGCCGCCGTGCGCGGCGAGCTCGAGACGGCCGCCGTCTTTGTGCGCGGCCGGCCGGTGCACGGCGGCGCCGGAATTCCGGTCGTCGCGTGATCGGCCGGGGCGCGTGCCGCGCTCCGGCTATCATCCCGCGGCCCGTAGACGCCGCGATTCGAACGGCCGCCATCGCCGGGTCCACGGTCTGCCGACACGAGGAGCCCGGTGGCTCGACCGATCGCACTCATCTCGGACATCCACTCGAATCTCGAGGCGCTGCAGGCGGTCTTCCGGGAGATCGACGCGCGCGGCGTGGCCGAGACCTACTGCCTCGGCGACATCGTCGGCTACGGCGCCGAGCCGGAGCCGGTGATCGACCTGATCCGCGAGCGCTGCAGCCTCGTCCTGCGCGGCAACCACGACGACGCGATCTTCACCGGCGCCGAGGACTTCAACCCGATCGCGCGCCAGGCGCTGGAGACCAACCGCCGCATGATCGAGCCGGGACTCCTGAAACCGGCCGCCAAGCGCGTGCGCTGGAACTTCCTGAAGGAGCTCGCGCCGAGCCAGCTGCGCGGCGACATCCTCTTCGTGCACGGCTCGCCGCGCGACCCGATCCGCGAGTACGTGATGAAGACCGACTGCGCCTTCGACCCGGCCAAGATGAAGGCGATCTTCGAGATGGTGCCGCGCTTCGCCGTCGGCGGCCACACCCACCAGCCGGGCGTCTTCATCGAGGGCTGCGGCCATCGCACGCCCGACGAGGTGAACGGCCGCTACGACTTCGGCGCCGAGAAGGCGTTCATCAACGTCGGCTCGGTCGGCCAGCCGCGCGACGGCGACACGCGCTCCTGCTTCGCGATCCTCCATCCCGACCACGTCGAGTGGGTGCGCGTCGCCTACGACATCGCCGCGGTGCAGCTGAAGATCCGGCGCACCAAGGGGATCGACGAGCTCTGCGCCGAGCGGCTCGCGCTGGGCCGCTGACGCGGCGCGCGACTACTTCGCCGGGAGCGGCTCGTAGCCCTCGCTGCCCGGCCAGCGAGCCCTCTTCGCGATCACGATCGGCGCGTCGGCGAGCCCGAACCTCTCGAGCCGCGGGGCCAGCGCCTCGCGCGTCTTCTTTCCGTGCTCGAGGCGCAGCACCAGCCGCCGCGCGTACCAGACCGGCGTGAAGTCGTTGAACTGCGACCCGGGCGGCAGCGCGACGACGGCGACGTCGGTCGCCACCGGCTGGCCCGGCCCCGCCGCGAGCTGGCGGCCGAGCCGGCAGGCGCTCGGCACGTCGGCGGCCGGCACGTCGCGCTGGTTCCAGATGGTGAAGAAGAGACCCGCCGCGAGGATCACGAGCGCCGCCACGACGCCGTTGATCACGGCCGGGCCGTCGGCTCGCCGCGGCTCGTCGGGGCCGGCCGGCGTCAGCCACTTGCCGACCGTGAGCGCGAACGCGAGCGCGACCGGGAGCTGCAGGTAGAGCTGGAAGTAGGGGTGGTCGTAGGCGCGCGCGCGCGGGACCAGGCCGGCGAGCAGCGCCAGGAAGAGGCCGGCGCGGAAGAGCCGCTCGAGCGGCGCCGGGGCGCGCTCGCGAACCAGGACGGAGATCAGCCCGGCGACGAGCGCCAGCAGCGGCATCGGCCCGGCGACCTCCCAGACGTTCCAGCCGACCGCCTTCCACCAGGCGGCCAGCTCGATGCCGGGCGGGAGGGCCCAGGTCTGCGCGATGTGCTCCTTCAGGGAGCCGCCCATCGGATGGCCGTAGCGGCCGGTCGCCGCGTGCTGCCAGGTGAGAAGCCAGAACAGCACGACGCCCGCGAACAGCGGCCACCCGAGGAGTTGCCGCCAGCTGCGCGGCCCGGCGATCAGCCGCTCGACGAGCAGCGCCACCACCGCGAACGCCGCCAGGAAGTCGAACGCGAGCGCGCACGCGAGCGCGACCGCCGCGACGACGCCGTCGCGCGGCCGCAGCGGCACGCGCAGCGCGCAGGAGAGGAAGAGCGTGCACGCCGCGAGCGTCGGCACCGGATAGTCGAGGTGGGTCGCCCAGTAGGAGCCCATCGGCGAGGCGAGCGCGCCCGCCGCGGTGACGAGCGCCGCGATGCCGCCGAGCTCCCGCTGCACCAGCGCGACGACGACGATCAGCGCGAGCGTCGAGAAGAGCAGCGCCAGCGAGCGCGCCGCGAGCTCGCTCTCCCCGAAGATCCCGAACGCGAGCGCCGTCGCGAGCGCGACGCCGGGCGGATGGTGGTCGTACCAGACGAAGTCGCGCGTCTCGGCGTGCCCCTGATTGAAGAGCGGGAAGCCGCCGGTGCGCGCCAGCCCGTTCGCGAGGATGCTGCGCGCCTGCAGCGAGAGGAAGGCGTCGCTCGCGCCCTTCAAGTCGTCGCCGAACGGTTGCGCGAGCGGCAGCGCCGGCGCCGGGATCGTCTCGTCGGGCTGGCCGACGTAGACCGGCGGCATCGAGGCGCGCAGCACGAGCGAGAGCACGATCACCACCGACCAGAGCAGGAGCGAGCGCGCCATCCACGGGAGTATAGAATCGCCGCGCATTCGGGAGACCGCCGTGCCGCCCTCGCCTCCGCCGGCCGACTCGGGACGACCGCGCGCCTCCGCCTCCGCCTCCGTCTCCGGCTCCGGCTCCGGCTCGGACCTTCCCGATCCCGGCGCGTTCGTCGTCGCGCTGGTCACCGTCCCCGACGTCGCGACCGCGGACCGGATCGCCGACGCGCTCCTCGCCGAGCGGCTCGCCGCCTGCGTCAATCGCGTCGGTCCGGTGCGCTCGCGCTTCCGCTGGAAAGGGGCGCTCGACGCCGCCGACGAGCTGCTCCTGCTGATCAAGACGCGCGCATCGTCGCTCCCCCGGATCGAGGAGCGCATCCGGGCGCTGCACCCCTACGAGGTCTTCGAGCTCCTCGCCCTGCCGGTCGCCGCCGGGAGCGCGGCCTACCTCGCCTGGCTCGCGGCGGAGACGGGCGCTTGAGCGACCTCGAGGGCGGCGGCGCGCGCTTCCGTCCGTGGGCGGTCGCGATCGGTCCGCTGGCGTTCGTGCTCGTGCTCGTGCTCCGGCCGGCGGGGCTCGCGGGCGCGCCGCTGAAGACGCTCGCCGCGACGGCGTGGATCGCCGCGTGGTGGATCCTCGAGGCGCTGCCGATCGCCGCGACGTCGCTCCTGCCGCTGATCCTCTTCCCGCTGCTCGGCGTGAAGAGCGCCGGCGAGACGGCGGCGCTCTACGTCGAGGACCTCCTCTTCCTGCTGCTCGGCGGCTTCCTGCTCGCGCTCGCGCTGGAGCGGTGGGGGCTGCACCGCCGCTTCGCGATCGCCGTCCTCTCGCTGCTGGGCGGCGACCCACGCAAGCTCGTCTTCGGCTTCTGCTTCGCCGCGGCGCTGATCTCGATGTGGATCAGCAACAGCGGCACGACGCTCGTCCTGCTTCCGATCGCGCTCGCGGTGGGGCGCCGCATCGCCGGCGGCGTCGCGCCGTCCGGCCGCGCGCACGTCGAGCAGTCGCTGCTGCTCGCCGTCGCGTACGGCGCGACCGCGGGCGGGCTCGGGACCTACGTCGGCACGCCGCCCAACCTCGTGTTCCGCGAGCGCTACGTGCGGGACTTCGGCGCCGGCACGCCCGGCGGGCCGCCCGAGATCAGCTTCCTGCAGTGGATGGCCGCCTTCGCGCCGCTCGCGCTGCTGATGGCGGCGGGGATCGGCTTCGTGCTGAGCCGCGGGCTGCCGCGCGCCGCGGAGGTGCCGGGCGACGGCTCGACGCGCGAGGTCATCCGGCGCGAGCGCGCGGCGCTGCCGCCGTGGTCGGCGGGGGAGGCGCTGGTCGCGGCGATCTTCGGGCTCGCCGCGACGCTCTGGATCACGCGCGAGCCGCTCGAGGTCGGCGGCCACGTGATCTTCGGCTGGTCGCGCCTCTTCCCGGCGAAGAACTGGGTCTCCGACGGCACCGTCGCGATCGCGCTCTGCATGCTCTGCTTCCTCGTGCGCGCGCGGCCGCTCGCCGGCATGGAGCCGCCGCCCGCCGCGGCGCGTGCGCGTGCGCGTACCGTCCCGCTGCTCGACTGGCAGGAGGCCGAGGCGAAGATGCCGTGGGGGATCCTGCTCCTCTTCGGCGGCGGCTTCGCGATCGGCGACGCGTTCCGCTCCAGCGGGCTGTCGAACGTGCTCGGCCAGGCGCTCGCCGGCGCGCTCACCGGGCTGCCCGGGCCGTGCGTCGTGCTCGGCGTCGCCCTCTTCGTGATCCTGATCACCGAGTTCATGAACAACACGGCGTGCGCGCAGGTCCTGCTGCCGATCCTGTCGGCGGTCGCGCCGCGCCTCCATCTGTCGCCGGCGGCGCTGCTCGTGCCCGCGACGCTCGCGTCGTCGTGCGGCTTCATGATGCCGGCCGGCACCGCGCCCAACGCGATCGTCTTCGCGACGCGCAAGGTGGCGATGGGGGCGATGGTGCGCGTCGGGCTGCTGCTCGACGTCGGCAGCGCGCTGCTCGTCACCGCCTGGATCGTGTGGGTCGCGCTGCCGATCTTCGGCCTCGAGCTGAGTGCACCGCCGTGAGCACGGACCGACCGGACGAAGCGCGACCGGGGCGCGCGACCGCGCTGGCGGCCGCGCTGCTCCTGCTCGCGATCGCGGCGTGGTTCGCGCCGGTGCTGCTGCCGGGTCCGGCGCCGCTGTTCGGGAGGACGCTGCTCTCGCTCGACGAGCGGCGCGTCCCGCCGTTCGCGCGCGACGCCGACGCGGGCGTCGCGACGCGCCCGCAGAACCTGATCACGAGCGACCTGCAGGGCTGGATTCTCTCGCACGCAACTGTCGCGATGGAACGGATGCGGCGCGGCGAGCTGCCGCTCTGGGACGAGCACGAGCTGCTCGGCCGGCCGCTCCACGCCGACGCCTCCTTCCCGACCTTCTATCCCCCCGACTGGATCGGGCTCGCGACCGACGCGACGCACGCCTACGCGCTCTCGAGCGCGCTGCACGTCCTGCTCGCCGCGCTCGGCATGCTGCTCCTGCTGCGGCGCGTCGGACTCGCGGCGCCCGCAGCGGCGCTGGGCGCGCTGGCCTTCGCGGCGGGCGGCTGGATGGCGGTCCACCTGCACGTGCCGCACTTCGTCCGCAGCGCCGCGTGGCTCCCCTGGATCGTGCTCGCGTCGCATCGCCTCGCCGAGTCGCCCGCGCCGCGCCGCGCCGCGGCGCTCGCCGCGGCGATCGGGCTCGCGGCGCTCGCCGGCTACCCGCAGCTGCTCGGGGTGATGCTGTTCGCCGCCGCGCTCGCCGCCGCCGCCTTCGTCACGCGCGTCGCCGCGTCCGGCGTGCGCGCGCGCGCCGCCGGCTGGCACCTCGCCGCCTTCGCGCTCGGCGGGCTGCTCGGCGCGGTCGAGCTCGTGCCGGTCGCCGAGCTGCGCGCCGCCTCGCTGCGCAGCGAGAACCTCCCCGCCGCCGTCACGCGCGCGAAGTCGCTGCGGCCGATCCACCTCGTCTCGCTGGTCGCGCCCGACTTCCAGGGCCACCCCGTCGAGCTGCAGCAGGCGGGGCTCGCGACCGTCGAGGAGTGGCCGCCCGCGCGCGAGTTCTTCTCGGCCGAGATCCAGGACAACTACGTCGAAGACACGCTCTACGCCGGGATCGTCCCGCTGCTGCTCGCGTTCGTCGCCGCCGTCGCGAGCCGCCGGCGCGCCGCGGTCGCGGGCTGCGCGGCGCTGCTGCTGCTCGCGCTCCTGATCGCGTCGGCGACGCCGCTCCAGCCGTTCTTCCTGGCGACGATCCCCGGGCTCGGCGCCGGGAGCCCCAAGCGCGTGCTGCTGCTCGCGGCGTTCGCGCTCGCCGGGCTCGCCGCGCTCGGCCTCGAATCGCTGGGCCGGGGGGACCGCCGCGCGCGCGTCGCGCTGTTCGCGGCCGGGCTCTTCGTCACGGCGCTCTGCGGCGCCGGGCTGCTCGTGAGCCGGGCGCTGCTGCCGGCCTGGTGCCGCGGCGCGGTCGATCCGGCGCACCTCGCGACGCTGCGGCCGCTGCTCGACCGGGCGTTCGCCGTGCCCGCGGCGCTCGCGCTCGCGGCAGCCGCGTTCGCGCCGTGGTTCGGCGGCCGGCGCGCCTGCGTCGGGTGCGCGCTCCTGCTCGCGCTGTGCGCCGCCGACCTCGCCTGCTTCGGCCTGCGCTTCAACCCGTTCCAGCCGCCCGAGGCCGAGGGGCGCGCGACGCCGGTCGTCGCCTTCCTCGCGCGGCCCGAAGCGCCCGGCCGCACGCTGCGCTTCCCGTCGCGCCTCCTGCTGCCCGCGTCGCTCTCCTCGAAGTGGGGCGTGGCGAGCGTCGACGGGATCCAGGCGCTGATCGTACGCGAGACGGGCGAGCTGCTCGACGCGCTCGAGCCGGGCGTCGTCGACGCGGCGAGCAGGAACCAGGTCGGCTCCTTCGACGGCCTGCCCGACCGTGACGCCGACGCCGCCCATCCGCCCGATCCGCGCTTCCTCGCGAAGCCGCTCGCCGGCCTGCTCGCGCGCTGGATCGTGGTCGACCGGCCGCTCCCGCCCGAGCTCGGCTTCGCGCTCGCCTACGACGGCAGGGAGACCGGCGAGAACCTCGGCGTCTACGAGCATCCGCGCGCCCTGCCCGACGCCTTCTTCGCCGATCGCGTCTGTGTCGAGCCGGACCGGGCGCGCCGCCTCGAGCGGCTCGCGGCCGACGACTTCGCGCCGTCGCGCGTGGCGGTCGTCGACGCCGAGGGCGACGTGGCCGCGCTGCCGTCGACCGCCCGCGTCGCGTCGGCGGCGCTGCCCGCCGAGCCGCCGCCGCCGACGCTCGTCCGCAGCGAGCGGCCGCGGCCGGAGCTGCTGCGCGTCCACGTCGAGACCCCCGTCGCCGGCGTGCTCGTCGTGAACCAGACCTTCTTCCGCGGGTGGCGCGCGCTCGTCGACGGGAAGGAGCAGGCGCCGATCCGCGTCGACCACGCGCTGACCGGCGTGGTCGTGGAAACGGGCACGCACGAGATCGAGCTCGAGTACCGGCCGATCTCGTTCACGGTGGGAGCGGCGGGCACGGCGGCGGCGCTGCTGGTGTTGGGCGTCCTGCTCTTCCTGCGCGGTCGCGAGCAGGACGGCGCCACGCTCGCACCGGAGGCGCTCGACTTCAGCTCTTCTGCAGCGCGTCCACCGGATCGGGCTCCCGGAACGACAGCGCCCGCGCCAGATCCTCACGACTGATCTCGGCGCGCTCGTCGAGGTCGGCGATCGTCCGCGCGACGCGCAAGATCCGGTGATGCGCGCGTACTGACAGGTGGAGGCGGTCGATCGTGCGCAGCAGCCAGTCGGAGCAGTCGCGCGCGAGCACGCAGGTCGCGTCGAGCTCGCCGGGCGGGATCTCGGCGTTCCAGCGCCCGCCGTTACGTGCCGTCGTCCGCTCGCGCAGCGCCGCGATGCGCCGGCGCGTCGGATCGGCCGAGAGCGCCGCGTCGGATCGATGGCGCGCCTCGGCCGGGACGAACGGCACGTGCACCGAGAGATCGATGCGGTCGAGCACCGGTCCGCTCACGCGCTGACGATGGCGCGCGATCTGGGCCGCCGAGCAGCTGCAGGCGAGCTCCGTCTCGCCGGCGCGCCCGCACGGACAGGGGTTCATCGCTGCGACCAGCTGGAAACGCGCGGGAAACTTCAGCGACCGGCCCGCGCGCGCCAGCACGATCTCCCCCTCCTCGAGCGGCGCGCGCAACAGGTCGACCACCTCGCGCCGGAACTGCGGGAGCTCGTCGAGGAAGAGCACGCCGAGGTGCGCGAGCGTCATCTCGCCCGGCCGCGGCACGGCGCCGCCGCCCGCCATGCCGGCCAGCGTGACCGAGCAGTGGGGGGCGCGCAGCGGCGGCTGGCGCGAGCGGACGCGCGCCGGCAGGCCCGCCGCCGAATGGATGCACGAGACCTCGAGCGCGCCCGCCTCGTCGAGGTCGGGGAGCAGCGCGGAGAGGCTCTTGGCGAGCATGCTCTTGCCGGTGCCCGGCGGACCGGTGAGCAGGACGTGGTGGCCGCCGGCCGCCGCGATCACGAGCGCCTGCTTGGCGAGGTCCTGTCCGACGATCGCGTCCCAGGCGACGTCGGCCGGCGCGGCCGCCTCGGGCGCCTGCGCGGGCGGGCGCTGCGGCGCGCGCAACCCCTCGAGCAGCGCGAGCGCCTCCGGCAGGTCGTCGGCGGGCCACGCGTCGAGCCCGCCGACCAGCGCGACCTCCGGCAGCGACGCCCGCGGCAGCACGAGGGGACGTCCGAGCTGCCGCGCGAGGAGCGCGACCGCGACCGCTCCGCGCACCGGCCGCAGCCGTCCGTCGAGCGCGAGCTCTCCGAAGAGGATCCTTCCGGTGAGCGCGGACTGCTCGAGCTGCCCGCTCGCCGCGAGCACGCCGCACGCGATCGGGAGGTCGAGCCCCGGCCCGACCTTGCGCAGCTCGGCCGGCGCGAGGTTCACGAGGAGCGAGCGCTCGGGGAAGACGCGCCCCGACGCCTTGATCGCCGACGCGACGCGCTCGCGGCTCTCGCGCAGCGCCGAATCGGGGAGCCCGATGATCTTCACGAGGCCGAGCAGGCCGCGCAGCAGCCTCACCTCGACCTCGACCGGCGCGGCGGCGAGGCCGGCGAGCGTGGCGCCGTGCGCGCGGGCGAGCGCTTCGCAGGCGTGGAGGTCCTCTGCGGCGACCGGCTCCGGCTCCATGCCGGAGGAGTCGCCCGTCGCGGAGGACGGTTACGCGCGCGTCGCCGTCACGGCGCTCCGCTCGGGGAGATCGGCGGGAGCTGCTGGTTGCTCGACGCCCACCACGCCTCCCACGCGAGCGGATCGGTGCCGAGCCGCTGCCCGGTCAGCCGGCGCAGCAGGTCGACCACCTCGACCTTCTCGACGTAGGTGATCTGCACGACGCCGGCGACCTTCACGTCGAGCACGGAGCCCGACTGCAGGATGCCAACGATCGGCTTCGCGATGACGGCGCCCTGCGCGATCTCGACGTCGAAGTCGCGCACGTAGGCGCGCTGCTCGCCGATGAAGATGTGCTGGTGCGGCGGGTTGAAGCCGCCGCTCCCGCCGGCGGGCGCCGGCTTGGGCTTCAGCACGTCGATCAACGCCGGGACCGCACGCGGATCGCGCAGCATCTCGAGCATCGGATAGGCGCGCTCGCGCATGCGCTCGTCGCCGCTCGCGAGTGCCTTCAAGTAGGGCGACGCGAGATCGGGGTGGTGCGAGGCGGCCGCGCCGTCGCGCGCGGCGGCGCGCACGTTGGAGTGCTCGTCGAGGAGCGAGCTGCGGATCAGCTGCGCGAGCCCCTTTTCGCCGCCCATCTCGCCGAGGAGGCGCGCCGCGCCGGCGCGCGACTCCGGACGGGAACTCTTGAGTTGTCCGAGGAGCCACGGCTCGAGCTCGTCGGAGGGGACGCGCCCGAGCGCGGCGCGCGCGAAGGCGGCCCGCGCCGGGCTCTTGGCGGAGAGCTTTTCGAGCAGGCGGCCGCGCACCTCGGCAGCGGGCGCGCCGTTCGGCGCGAGGTCGTCGAGGAGGGCGTCGCGGGAGAGCTGGTCGAAGAGCGTGACGACGGCCGGATCCTTGGGCGCGAGCGCGCTCGCGCGGTCGGCGGCGTCGAACGACTCCGGATAGAGGCCGTGCTGCAGGTCCCAGGTGGCGACCGTCAGCCAGGCGCGCACCTCGTCGCCCGCGGCGGCCGCGAGTGCCTTGTGCTTGGGGAGCAGCTCGGAGCGCTTGACCAGGCGCGTGACGTCGAAGGCCGGCACTTCGAGCGCGCCGAGCGGCGTGCGGATCGTCACGACGTCCTTGGTGGCCGCGATCTTGCCGATCAGCCGCGTGCCGTCCTTGAGCTCGACCACGTCGGGTGCGACGAGGAGCGCGCACCACAGGCTCGGGAACAACATCCGGGGACTCCCATTCGGGCCGGCTCTGGCGCGAGCGGCGCTCCGATTATCGACGCGCCGCCCCGAGGAAACACGCATCGACCTCGGCCGCCTCCCGCCCGCGCCCGATCTGGAGCGTCCGATCGGGGGATTCCCCAGGGAGAAGGGCCGCGAGCGCGATCGCACCGCCGCGCGCCGTCGAGAGCCACGGAACCCCGGCCGCGCGCAGCGCCGCGAGCGTTTCGGCGGGAAGGTCGGACTCGCGGCTCGCGAGTGCCAGGCGCGGCCGGAGCGCCGCGAGCAGCGCGGCGAGCGTCGCTCCCTCCTCGTCCTCGCCGCGGTTGCCGTGGTGCGGCAGGACCAGCGCGTCGACCCGACCCCACGGCGCGCGCGCGAGCTCGAGCAGCGGGTAGCCCTCGAGGTCGCCGGGCACGGCGAGCGTCACGCCGCCGCAGCCCACCTGCAGCGCGAGGCAGCCCGCGTTGCGCTCGCCGAATTCGCGGCCGGCCGGCGGCCAGAGCACGCGCGCGCCGAACGGCGCGTCGCCCGCCGTGCAGCCGATGAGGGCGACGCCGGCCGTCTCGGCCGCGCGTGCGAGCGCGGCGGCGAGCGGACCGTCGCGCCGGCGCAGCTCGGCGAGCGCGGGCGGAGCGACGACGACGGCGCCGACGCGGCGCGCCGCGAGCAGCGCCGGCGCGAGGTCGGCGTGGTCGCCGTCGAGGTGCGACAGGAAGAGCGCGTCGAACCGCTCCGCTTCGAGCGCCCGGACGATCCGCGCCAGCCGCCGATCCGAGCCGGGCGGCGCACCGAGCCCGCCGCCGTCGCAGAGGCGCGTCCGTCCCGCTTTTTGCACGACGAGCGCCTGCCCGTGGCCGACGGCGAGGAGGACGGCGCGCGTCGGTGCCCGTCCGTTCACTGCGGCGCCATCCTCGAGCGCGAACGCGGCCGTCGCGAGGAGCGCGGCGACGCCGGGCCGCCGCGCCAGCAGCGCGACCCAGACGGAGACGAGGAGGGCGACCGCACCGCCGTCCACCGGCGGCAGCTCCCACGGCGTCCATGGCAGCTCGTCGAGGGCGGCGGCGAGCGAGGCGACGGCGCGCTCGAGGCCGGCGAGCAGGAGCTCGAACGGCGCCGCGAACGGCACGCACGGCAGCACCGCCGCCGCGATCAGCCCCGCGACCATCGCGAGCGAGACGAGCGGCGCGAGCAGCAGCGTCGCGACCGGCGACCACGGCGCGGCCGTCCCGAAGTGCCACGCGGTGAGCGGCATCGTCGCGAGCCCGGCGGCGAACGCGAAGCGGAGCGTGCGGCCGAGCGCGCCCGAAAAGTCGAGCCCGCGTCCGCTGCCGCGCGGCGAGCGGGCCGGACCGTGGCGCGCCGCGACCGAGAGCGCGACGACCGCGACGAAGGAGAGCTGCGCGCCCGCTTCGCGCGCCGCCTCGGGCTGCAGCGCGACGACTCCGAGGAACGCCGCGCCGAGCCACGCGAGCGGTGCCGCCGGCCGCCGCCCGCGCAACAGCGGCAGCGCCCCCGCGAAAGTGATCGCCGCGCGCAGCGCCAGCGGCTGCGCGCCGGTGAGCAGCGCGTAGCCGAGCGTCGCGGCGAGCGTCGCGAACAGCGCGACCCCCTCCGGCAGCGCCAGGAAAGCAAAGACGCGCGTGCAACACGCCGCGATCAGCGCGACGTGCGATCCGCTCACCGCGAGCAGATGCCACGCGCCGGTCGCCCGCAGCGAATCGACGACGCCCGGATCGAGGTGCGCCGTGCGGCCGAGCACGACCGCCTCGGCGAATCCCGCCGTCGCCGGCGCAAGCCTGCGCCGCAGCGTCGCGGCGATCGCGTCGGCGCCGCGGTCGATGCCTCGCAGCAGGCGCTCCCACGGCGAGGCGTCATCGGAGATCGGCTGCAGCGAGGCGCGGCCGCCGACGAGCAGGTCGAACTCGAGCGGTGTCGTGCCGGGGTTTTGCGCGTCGCAGGCGCTGCGCAGCCGGCCGCTCGCGAGCGCCACGACGCCGCGCGGCAACGCGACGGCGCGCTCGGGCAGCAGCAGCTCGCCCTCGACCGTCCCGCGGTCGCCGCGCGCCGTCCCGAGCGCGACCGGCTGGCGGGCGCGCCCGTCGGCGCTCTCGACCGCCGGTGTGAGCGCGCGCACCACGATGCGCACCTCGACCGGGTCGCGCAAGGCTCGGCTCGGCGGAGCGGTCGCATCGGCGGGCGGCCCCGCACGCGACACCAAGCCCGCCACGAGGAAAAAAGCGAGCGCGACCACGGCGCCGCCGCGCAGCACGGCGAGGCCGAGCGCGGCGCAGAGCGGCGCCGCGTCGAGCGGAGCGACCGCCCCGACCACGACGGCGAGGGCGGCCGCGAAGAGCCGCGGCAGAGGGCGCGGCCGCGCGGCGCCCCGCGGCGGAACGGACCGCGCGGATGGCATGACCGGAACAGACGCCCGGCCCGGGCGGTGGTGACGGCGCGGCTACAATCCCGCGCCCATGGCGACGGCCCTCTACCCCGGCAGCTTCGACCCTCCCACGCTGGGCCACCTCGACGTCATCCGGCGCGCCCGCGTCCTCTTCGACCGCCTCGTCGTCGGGATCGGGATCCATCCGGCCAAGCGCTCGGTCTTCACGGTCGCCCAGCGCCAGTCGCTCGTGCGCCGGGTCCTCGACGACGCGAAGGTCGACGCCGAGGTCGTCTCCTTCGAAGGGCTGGCCGTCGAGTGCGCGAAGAAGCTCGGGGCGAGCTGCCTCCTGCGCGGCGTGCGCGGCGCCGGGGATTTCGATTACGAACTCTCGATGGCCCACATGAACCGCCACCTGGCGGGGGACGTGGAAACGGTCTTCGTGATGCCGTCCCTTCCTTATTCATTCGTGTCGGCGAACCTGGTCCGGGAGGCGGGCCGATTCGGCGCCACCCTCGAAGGGCTGGTGCCCGAGTGCATCCGGGCCGAGGTGATCCAGAAGCTCCGGCAGGAGGGGCGGTCCCATGGGGGGTGAAGCGATCCGGAGCGTCGCGACGGAGCAGGCTCCGCAGGCGATCGGCCCCTACTCGCAGGCGATCGTCGCGGGCGGCTTCGTCTTCTGCTCCGGGCAGGTGGCCCTCGAGCCCGGAGCCTCCGGGAAGCTCGAGGGGAGCGACGTCGCCGCGCAGACGCGCCGCGCGCTGCAGAACCTCGGCGCCGTCCTCGCCGCCGCCGGGAGCGGGCCCGACCGCGTCGTGAAGACGACCGTCTTCCTCACCACCATGGACCACTTCCCCGGCATGAACCAGGTCTATGCCGAATTCTTCGGGACGCACCGTCCGGCGCGCGCGACCGTCGCCGTGGCGGCGCTGCCGAAGGGCGCGCTGGTCGAGATCGAGGCGATTGCCCTGGCGGCCCCGCATGCACCCCGCTGATCTCCTCCTCGGGGCGCTCGTCATGGGTGCGCTCGTCCTCGCGGATGGGAGCGGGGCCGCGCCGCTGCCGAAGATCCACGAGGCGAGCCTCGAGGCGGGGATGCGCGTCGTCGTCGTCTCGCGCGCCGCCGCCGCCGCCGCCGACACGCAGTCGGCCGCTCCGACGGTCGCCGTCGTGGTCGCGATCCCGGTCGGCTACGCCAACGACGCCGTCACGCCCGGCAGCGGGTGGGCCGCCTTCGCGGCCGGACATGCGACCTTCGAGCTGCCGCGCTGGAGCAGCGTGGTGGGCGGCGACTCGACGCGCTTCTTCGCGACGCTCCCGGCCGACCTGGTCGAGGCGGGGCTCGCGGAGCTCGCCAAGCGCCTCGTCGCCGACGGCGTCGAGGAGGAGCGCTTCAAGAAGTTCTTGGAGCAGCGCAAGGTCGAACCGGGCAGCGTCCTCGACCGGCTGCGCGAGGCCGCCTACCCGACCACGCGCGACGGCGGCGCGATCGCGACCGCGACGCGCCGCACGCGCGACGAGCTCAAGACCTTCCTCGCCGATCGGGTCGGCAGCGAGGGCGCGGTGGTGGCCTTGGTCGGGCCGGGGACGCCGGCCGCGCTCGAGCTCGCCGCACTCCACGCCTTCGCCACGATCCCGCGCGCCCGGGGCGTCGTCCCGCGCGACCCACGCGAGCCGATGCCGCTGACTGCGCGCCGCGTCGACGCCCCCGCGGGCGCGAGCGGGGGGGAGGCGGGCGTCCGCCTGCCGTGGCGCGCCGACGAACGCGGCGACCTCGTGGCGCTCGCCGTCGCGTGGTTCGAGGCGCGCACCGGCCGCGACGCGACCCACCTCGTCGCCACGCGGCAGGGGGCGCTGGTCGGCTTCGCCGGCGAAGTGGCGGAGGTGACGACGCTCGCCGGCGCGCTCGACGGGGCGTGTGCGGCGGCCGACGCGATCGACGACGGGCAGGTCGAAGCCGCATTGGCCCGCATCGTCTTGCGTGCCGACGCGACCGCCGCCGACCCGGGGCGCCTCGCGGCCGAGC
>DAINBU010000084.1:3756-6693 GCA_036732755.1 Planctomycetota bacterium | reverse complement strand
GCCGACGGCGCGGCGCGCCACGGCGATCCGCTCGCGACGTTCGAGCGGGCGGCGCGGCTGCGCGCGGCCGCGGCCGAGACGACCGTACGCTTGAAGGAGCTGATCCGGGCGGCGGCACGGATCGACGTCGTCCCCGCGGCGGCGCGCCCGGCGGGGACGTGACTGGGTTGCGGCGGGCGGCATAGGGAGGCGGACCCCGCCGGGACCGGCGGCCCGCCTCGCGAGGGACCCTCGAGTTGAATCGGAAGGTCGTCCGGAACGGCACTGCAACCTGGGTCGTGGCCCTCGCCGCCGCGACGCTGGTCACGCGCGGGTTCGTCCGCCCGGCACCTGCCAAGGCGGTCCACGCGACGTCGTCCGGTGTCGGCGAGGACGTCGCGGCGCCGCGCTCCTTCGCAATTTCCGACGCCGGACGGCGCAGCCTGCGCGGCGGCTCGAGCGAGGAGCCGCGCCGCGGCGGGACCTTCTCCCAGCACACCTCGGCCGAATACCGGACGCTGAACAACGTCACGCGCGGGACGCAGCCGGAGGAGGTGATGTGCCGCCTCTTCCTCTACCCGCCGCTCATCGAGCTCGAACCCGACACGCTCGAGCTCGTGCCGCTGCTCGCCGCCGACCACCCGCAGATCTCGGCCGACCACCTGCGCTACACCTGGAAGCTCCGGCCCGGCGTGAAGTGGCAGCGCGGGCGGCCCGACGGGACGCCGGTCGAGGTGACGACGGCCGACGTCGAGTTCTCCTGGAAGATGCTGAGCGACCCGAAGGTCCCGGCGCTCTCGGCGCGCGGCGCCCTCTCGCTGGTGAAGTCGGTGCAAGCGGTCGACCGCACCACCTTCGTCGTCGAGATGAAGGAGCCCTACTTCAAGACCGAGTTCGAGTTCGGGACGAACTTCCGGATCATGCCGGAGCACCTCTGCGAGCACGACCCGGCCAAGTTCGCGACCGACCCGCTCGGCCGCGCCCCGGTCGGCTACGGGCCCTACCGCCTGACCACGTGGCGCGAGCGGGAGTACGTCGAGCTCGAGCGCAACCCCGAATGGTTCGCCGCCGACCGCCTGCCCTACTTCGCCGACCGCCTGCGTATCCGCTTCCTGACCGACGTGAGCCGCGCCCCCGACCTCTTCGAGCAGGGGGAGGTCGCGCTCGCGACGGTGAACGACGTGTCGCGCTGGGAGGCGCTGAAGAAGGACGCGCGCTGGGGCGAGCTCGCGACCTTCCACGAGTACTACCTCGCGTCCTGCATCTACGTGGTCTGGAATCACGCCCACTTCGCGTTCAGCGACGCGCGCGTGCGGCGCGCCATGACGCTGCTCTTCCCGCGCGAGCAGGTGCGCGACGCCAAGTACCTCGGCCACGCCGCCGTGATCAGCGGGCCGTGGCCGGCCGGCGCCGCCGAGCTCGACCCGTTGGTCGCGCCGCTGCCGTTCGACCCGGAGCAGGCGGCGCGTCTGCTCGCGGAGGCGGGCTTCGCCGACCGCGACGGCGACGGGGTCCTCGACCGCGACGGGAAGACGTTCCGCTTCGAGCTCAAGGTGCCGGCGACGACGACGCCGGCGCTCGACGCCGGCAACCTCTGGTTCCAGGAGAAGCTGAAGCGGGTCGGCGTCGAGATGACGATCCGCCGCGTCGAGACGCAGCAGCTCCTGACGGTCGACCTGCCCAAGCACGACTTCGAGGGGTCGCAGGTGGGGTGGACCGGCGACCCGACCGAGGACGACCTCTTCGAGCGCTTCCACTCCCATTCGATCGACCACGGCCGCAACTATTGCGGCTACCGCAGCGAGGAGTGCGACCGGCTGATCGAGGCGTGGCGGCGCGAGTTCGACCGCGCCAAGCGCCTCGAGCTGGCCCACCAGCTCCACCGGCGGCTCGCCGAGGACCAGCCGGCCACCTTCCTCTTCAATCCGCAATCGCTCGTGCTGGCGACGACCAAGCTGCGCAACGTCAAGATCCACCGTCTCGGCGCGCGCTGGCACGACTGGTGGTTCGCGGCGCCCTGAGGCGCGCCCCCCTTCGTGAGAGCCTGGCTCCTGCGCCGCCTGCTCCTGTGCGTGCCGACGCTGGTCGGCCTCACGCTCGTCACCTTCCTCCTGTCGCGGCTCGCCCCGGGCGGCCCGTTCGCATCGATCTTCGACCCCGAGGGGGCGGCGCGCGTATCGCAGCGGGAGATCGAGGCGACGCGCACGCTGCTCGGCCTCGACCGGCCGCTCTCCGTGCAGTACCTCGAGTGGCTGCGCCGCTTCGCGACGCTCGACTTCGGGATGACGCTCGGGATCGCTCCGGAGCCGGTGGCGACGAAGGTGGGCGCCGCGCTGCGCGTCACGTTCTGGCTGCAGCTCGTGAGCGTGACGCTCATGCTCGGGCTCGGCGTCCCGCTCGGCGTCTGGTGCGCGGCGCGCGTCGGCACGCGCCGCGAGAAGACCACCGGCGCGCTGCTCTTCCTGCTCCACTGCACGCCGCTCCTGCTGCTCGGCACGCTGCTGATGAAGCTCTTCTGCGTCGGACCGCTGCGCGTGCTGCCGATGATCGGCCTGCGTTCGCCCGACGCGCCCGACCACGGGCTCGCCGGGGCGCTCGACGTGCTGCGGCACGCGGCGCTGCCGGTCGCCTGCATCGCGCTGGCGGGGCTGCCCGGCATCGCCCGCTACGCGCGCGCCGGGATGCTCGACGAGCTCGCGAAGCCCTTCCTCGTCGCGGCGGCGGCGCGCGGCATCCCCGAGCGGCGCCGCCTCTTCGTCCACGCGCTGCGCGTCGGCATCCTGCCGATCGTCGCCCTGCTCGGGCAGATCGTCCCGTTCCTCGTGGTCGGCAGCGTGACGGTGGAGAAGCTCTTCAGCCTGCCCGGGATGGGGCAGCTCGCGGCCGAGGCGATCCTCGCGCGCGACTATCCGACGGTGATGGCAGTCTCCGTGGTGGTGGGGGTCGCGACGATGGCGG
>DAINBU010000084.1:0-3746 GCA_036732755.1 Planctomycetota bacterium | reverse complement strand
TCCTGCTCGCCGACGTCGTCCAGGCGCTGCTCGACCGGCGCGTGCGCCTCGCATGAGGCGCGGCGCGATCCTCGGCGCGTTCGCGCTGGTGGCGGCGGCGGCGCTCGCGCCGCTGCTCGCCCACGAGCTCCCGCTCGCCGGCCGCTTCGGCGGCGAGCTGCGTTTCCCGGTGCTGCGCTGCCTCACGGGCGAGGACCGCCTCTGGTTCGCGCTGCTCGCCGCGCTCTGCGCCGCCTTCGCCGCGGCGGCGCGCCGGCGCGGCCGCGCCGCGGTCGCCGTGCCCGTCGCGGGGGCGCTCGTCTTCACGCTGCTTGCGTGCTGTGGCGGGGGCCGGCCGCGCCTCGACGAGCTCGACTGGCGCGCGACGCGCGCGGCGGGGCGCGCCGCGGTCGTGCCGACGCCGGTGGGATTCGGGCCGCTCGAATCGGACGACGTGGCGATCGCGACCGGCGTGCTGCCGGCGCCGCCCTCCGCGCGCCACTGGCTCGGGACCGACGGGAGCGCGCGCGACGTCGCGGCGCGCCTCCTGCACGGCATGCGCGTCTCGCTCGCGATCGCCATCGCGGCGACGGCGGTGGCGCTCGGGCTCGGGCTGCTGGTGGGGCTCGCGTGCGGCGCGTGGCGCGGGTTCGTCGACCTCGCGCTGATGCGCGTCGTCGAGGTCTTCCTCTGCTTCCCGCAGATGTTCCTGGTGCTGGTCGTCTTCGCCTACCTGCCGCACGGCCGCACCACGCTCGCGCTGCTGCTCGGCGTGGTCGGCTGGACGACGACGGCGCAGATCGCGCGCGCCGAGTTCCTGCGGCTGCACGGCGAGGAGTTCGTCGAGGCGGCGCGCGCGCTCGGCGTCCCGGCTTGGCGGCTCGCGCTGCGCCACCTGCTGCCGAACGCGCTCGAGCCGGTGGCGGTCGCGGCGACCTTCGGCGTCGCGGGCGCGCTGCTGGCCGAGTTCACGCTGAGCTTCCTCGGATTCGGTGTCCCACCGCCGGCGCCGTCGCTCGGACAGATGCTGGCGGAGGGCAAGGGGGTGCTCGAGACGGCGCCCTGGATCGCGCTCCTGCCCGGCACGACGATCTTCCTCGTGGTGGTCGGCATCAACGCGCTCGGCGAGTCGCTGCGCCGCCGGCCGGCGGCGCCGCGCAGGGGCGTCGCGTGAGCGCGCCGCTCCTGCGCGTGCGCGACCTGGTCGTCGAGTTCGACGGCCCGGGCGGCCTCGGCGGAAAGATCCGTGTGGTCGACGGCGCGAGCTTCGACATCGCCGAGGGCGGGGCGCTCGGGCTGGTCGGCGAGTCGGGCTGCGGGAAGTCGCTCACCGCGCTTGCCTTGCTGGCGCTCGCGCCGAAGGGCGGCCGCATCGCCGCCGGATCGGTCGAGCTGCGCGGGCGCGACCTGCTGCGCCTTCCCGAAGCGGAGCTGCAGAAGATCCGCGGCGCCGAGCTCGCGCTCGTCTTCCAGGAGCCCGCCTCCGCGCTGAATCCCGTCTACCCGGTCGGCGCGCAGATCGGCGAGGTGCTGCGGCTCCATCGAGGGGCCGACCGCGCGAGCGCGCGCAAGGCGGCGATCGGCCTGCTCGAGCGGGTCGGGATCGCCGACCCGGCGCGGCGCGCCGACGCGTGGCCGCACGAGCTCTCGGGCGGCATGAAGCAGCGCGTCTGCATCGCGATGGCGCTCGCCTGCCGGCCGGCGCTCCTGATCGCCGACGAGCCGACCACGGCGCTCGACGTGACGATCCAGGCGCAGCTCCTGGATCTGCTCGCCGACCTGCGCCGCAGCGACGGGCTGGCGATCCTGCTGATCTCCCACGACCTCGGCGTCGTGGGCGAGCTGTGCGACGAGGTCGCCGTGATGTACGCCGGAAGAATCGTCGAGAGCGGGCCGGCGACGCGGCTGCTCGACCGCCCGCGCCATCCCTACTCGCGCGGGCTGCTGCGCTCGCGCCCGAGCCTCGACGCGCCGACGCCCGCCGACGGCCGCCTGCCCGCCATCCCGGGCCAGGTGCCCGACCTGCGGCAGCGGCCGCCCGGCTGCGCCTTCCATCCGCGCTGCCCGATCGCGCTGGCCGAATGTCGCGCGCAGGTCCCGCCGCTCGTGACGATCGCGTCGTCCGGCGGCGTCGACCACCGCCTCGCCTGTCCCGTCTCGCGCGAGGACGACGGCGCATGAGCACGCGCCCCGCGGCAGAATCGCCCGCCGCCATGGAGCCGACGTCTCCGCCGCTGCTGCAGGTCCGAGACCTCACGGTCCACTTCCCGGTCCGGCGCGGCGTCTTCGGGCGCGTACGCGGCCAGGTGCGCGCGGTCGACGGCGTCCGCCTCCACGTCGCGGCCGGCGAGACGCTCGGGCTGGTGGGCGAGTCGGGCTGCGGCAAGACGACGCTCGGGCGGGCGATCCTGCGCCTCGTCGAGCCGACCGGAGGGACGATCACCTTCGACGGCGCCGACGTGCGCGCGCTGCGCGGCGCGCCGCTGCGGGCGCTGCGCCGCCGCATGCAGATCGTCTTCCAGGACCCCTGGTCGAGCCTCGACCCGCGCATGTCGGTCGGCGCGATCGTGGGCGAGGGGCTCGTCGTCCACGGGCTCGCGCGCGGGAAGGAGCTCGAGGAGCGCGTCGCCCGGCTGCTCGCGACGGTCGGCCTGCCGCCCGACGCCGCCGCGCGCCGCCCCGACGAGTTCTCCGGCGGCCAGCGCCAGCGCATCGGCATCGCGCGCGCCCTCGCGGTCGCGCCCGACTTCATCGTCTGCGACGAGGCGGTCGCGGCACTCGACGTCTCGGTCCAGGCGCAGGTGCTGAACCTGCTGGTCGAGCTGCGCGAGCGCCACGGGATCGCCTACCTCTTCATCTCGCACGACCTCGCCATCGTGCGCCACGTGAGCCGGCGCGTCGCGGTCATGTACCTGGGCGAGATCGTGGAGACCGGCAGCGCCGAGCAGGTGCTCCGCGGCGCGCGCCACCCCTACACGCAGGCGCTCCTGCGCGCCGTGCCGGCGGCGCGGCCGGGCGAGGCGCGCGCGCGCATCGTGCTGGCGGGCGAGCCGCCCTCGCCGATCGCGCCGCCGTCCGGCTGCCGCTTCCATCCGCGCTGCCCGTTCGCGCAGCCCGAGTGCCGCGCCGCGAAGCCGGCCGAGCGCGAGGTCGAGCCGGGCCACTTCGTAAGCTGCATCCTCTGACCCGGAGCCCGCCCGCCTTGGATCCCCGCCACTTCACCCTCGCCCAGGCCAACCGCACCCTGCCCTTCGTCACGCGCGTCGTCGGCGACCTCGTCGCGAAGGCGGCCGAGTACCGCCGGCTCGACGCGCAACGGCGCGAGCTCGCGACTGGCGCGAAGACCGCCGAAGCGGAGCAGGTCGAGCGCCGCATGGAGCGGCTCCAGGGCGAGCTCGAGAAGCTGGCGGCGGAGCTCGGGCCGATCGGCTGCGAGCTGAAGGACCTCGATCGCGGTCTGATCGACTTCCCGGCCCGGCTCGGCGAAGAGAGCATCTACCTGTGCTGGAAGGCGGGGGAAGCTCGGATCGACTTCTGGCACACGCTCGACAGCGGCTTCGCGGGCCGCCGCCCGATCGCCGAGCTCCCGGCGGCCGTCCGCGGCGAGTAACCGCCGCGGCTTGAAACTGGAGCGGACATCGAGGGCGCGGGTGAAGAGGCCGCGGGGAGCAAGGGTCGTGGTTGAACGCGCGACGGGCGAGAGCGGGTCGAGAGGGCGGAGGAGAAAAAGGCTCGATGGACGGGACACGCTCGCCCCAAACCAACGA
>DAINBU010000083.1:0-22003 GCA_036732755.1 Planctomycetota bacterium | reverse complement strand
GCTCGTCCATCGAGAGCGAGGAGAGCCCCGGCCCGCCGAACTCGATCACGCGGTCGAGCGTCTTCTGCTCGCGCGCGAACTTCCAGAGGATCCAGAGGATCAGGTCCTTGGCGGTCGTCCCGGCCGGCAGCTTCCCGTGCAGCTCGAACCGGATCGACTCGGGCACGCGCACGAACGTGAAGCCCGAGTGGACGAGGCCGGCGTACTCGGTCGCGCCGCAGCCGTACGCGAGCGCGTTGCTCGCGCCGCCCATGCAGGTGTGGCTGTCGGTGGCGTTGATGATCTCGCCGGGGCGGATGAACTTCTCGCGCGCGACCTGGTGGCAGATGCCGGGGGAGATGCCGTCCTTCGCCGAGTAGTCGAGCACGCCGGTGTGGCGCTGGAACTCGCGCTGCAGCTGCCGCAGCGTCTCGATCTTCGCCGCGTGCGGCGCCATGGCCGCGACGCCGTCGGCATAGATCAGGTGGTCCTCGAAGACGGCGAAGCGCGTCGGATTCGCGATCTTGTACTGGGCGCCGAACTCCTCGGTGAGGAAGTCGTGCACCTGCGCCGTCGTGAACTCATGCGAGTAGCCGGCGTCGACGCGCACGAGCAGCGCGTCGCCGGGCTGCACGAAGACCGACCGGGCCGCGCCGGCGCCGAGCGCGTGGCTCGCGATGACCTTCTCCGCCATCGTCATCGGGCGGCGCGTCGTCTCCGGCGGCGGCACGCGGATCTCGCCGCGCGCCAGCTTGGCGGAGAACTTGAAGAGGCCGCCGTGCTCGATCAGGAGGCGGGTGATGGCGTCCTTGCCCTGCGTGAACTCGGCGATCGGGATCTTCTCGCCCTGCTGCAGGCGGCGCAGCATGGCGTGGTCGCCCATCAGGACGCCCTGGTTGATGTTGTTGCGCGCGTGGATCGGCGCGAAGGAGGCCGCGACGGCGAGCCGGATCCCCGACCACTTCTCCGCCTGCACCGCCGTCTCGCGCGACGAGCCGGTGCCCTTGCGGTAGCCGCTGACGATGACCTCGAAGTCACCCTTCTTCAGCGCGTCGACGGGGAAGAGGCGCTCGCCGCCGACGATCAGCCCCGCGTAGGCGTTGCGCGCGATCTCCTCGGGGTCGTGGTCGAAGCAGACCCACGCCGGCGTCATCGCGTCGGTGTTGATGTCGTCGAGCAGGTCCTCGACCTTCACGTCGTCCATCCGCAGGTCGAGCTGGCCCGCGAGCTGGCGGCGGATCAGCGCGGGATCCTTGGTGAGGAAGAGGACGCGCTTGCCGGGAGTGAGGGAGAAGGTGGGGCTCGGGCTCATCGTTGGGTCGGGTGCGCCGGGTCGGAAAACGTGCGCCCCGGCCGCGGATCGCGGGATCACCGCTCCGGCCGGGGCGTGCGGGGACGGATGTTAGCGAAGCGCGCCGCGCGGGCCGCCCGCCGCGGGAGAGGCCACCCGCGGCGTCAGGGGCGGGACAGGTACGTGTAGGACTCCATCCCCTCCTCGTACCGCTTGAGCAGCCGGCCCGACTCCTCGAACGAGATGCGGCCGTTCTTCAGCGCGTTCTCGGCGGCGCGACGGACGCGCTCCATCAGGTCGCGCTTGCTGTACTCGACGTAGCTCAGTACCTCGCTCACGCGGTCGCCCTCGACGAGGTGGCGGATGTCGTAGGTGCCGTCCTCCGCGACGTCGACGTGGACCGCGCTCGTGTCGCCGAACAGGTTGTGCGGGTCGCCCAGGATCTCCTGGTAGGCGCCGACCAGGAAGAAGCCGAGCTCGTAGGGGCCGTTGCTCGCCTCGACCGGGTGCAGCAGCAGCGTCTCCTTCACGTCCTTCAGGTCGATGAAGCGGTCGACCTTGCCGTCCGAATCGCACGTGATGTCGGCGAGCACCGCGTGGCGCGACGGCTTGTTCTTGTGGCCGCTGATCGGGAGCGCCGGGAAGAGGTGCTTGATCGCCCACGTGTCGGGCAGCGACTGGAAGATCGAGAAGTTGCAGAAGTAGGTGTCCGCGAGGTCGCGCTCGAGGTGCTCGAGCTCCTCCGGCATCTCGTCGAGCTTGCGCACCAGTCGCAGCACCTTGCTGCGCGTCGCGATGTCGAGCTCCTCGGCGTAGGCGCGCTCCTTCAGGCCGAGGATGCCGTGCATGAAGAAGGTGTGGATCTCGTCCTTGTTCGACGCGATGTCGTGGAAGACCTCGCGGAAGTTGCGGACCGACACCGATTGGTAGGCGTCCCAGAGGTTCTTCAGGATCAGGTGGGCGTCGGCGGCCGGCGGCTGCGGCGGCGGCCGGTCCTGCAGCACGTTCGCGCCCATCACGTCGACGACCAGCACCGAGTGGTGCGCGACGAGGGCGCGGCCTGACTCGGAGATGATGTCGGGGTGGGGGACGCCGGCGCCGTCGCACGTCTCCTGCACGATCCAGACGACGTCGTTGGCGTACTCCTGGTCGGTGTAGTCCTTGGAGACGACGAAGTTCGTGCGCGAGCCGTCGTAGTCGACGCCGAGCCCGCCGCCGACGTCGAGGAACTTCATCTGCGCGCCCATCTTGCACAGCTCGACGTAGAGGCGTGCGTTTTCGCGCAGGGCCGTCTTGATGTTCGCGATCGCAGTGATCTGGCTGCCGAAGTAGAAGTGGAGCAGCTGCAGGCAGTCGAGCATCTCCTCGCGCCGCATCAGCTCGACCGCCTCGACCACCTCGTTGGCGGTGAGGCCGAACTTGCTGCGTTCGCCGCCCGAGCTCTCCCACTTGCCCGAGCCCTTCGACGCGAGCTTCGCGCGCAGACCGACGACGGGGCGGATGTTGAGGTCGCGCGAGACCTGGATCAGCTCGATCAGCTCGCTGAAGCGCTCGATCACGATCACCGGCTGGTGGCCGAGGCGCGTGGCGAGCAGCGCGGTCTCGAGGAAGACGCGGTCCTTATAGCCGTTGCAGATCAACAGCGCGTCGGAGTTGTCGAGCAGCGCGAGCACGGCGAGCAACTCGGGCTTGCTGCCGACCTCGAGCCCGAGCCCGAACTGGCGGCCTGCGCGCAGCAGCACGTCCACGACCTGGCGGTGCTGGTTGACCTTGATCGGGTAGACGCCGCGGTAGCGGCCCTTGAAGCCGTACTCGGCGGTCGAGCGCGTGAAGCAGCCGAACAGGTGCTCGACGCGATCCTCGAGGATGCCGTCGAAGTGGACGGTGACGGGGAGGGGGATGCCGCGGCGGCGCAGGTCGTCGACCAGCTGCTTCAGGTCGATCGTCGCCTTGCTCTTCTCGGGGCGGGGCCGGACCTCGACGTTGCCGCCCTCGTTGATGCGGAAGTAGCCGCGGCCCCAGGCTGACAGCGCGTAGAGCTGATCGCTCTGCTCGGAGCTCCACGTGCGTCCTTCTTGAGTCGTGAACAACTCCGGGGGCCTCCTTTCAAGGTAGAGCTGTCGATCGCGCCGCGACCGGTGGGGCCGGCCGAGGCCGCGCGCCGCGCGGCACTCGTCGCGACGGTTGCCGCAAAGCAAACAGCAAGCGAGGCGCGTCGTCCAGCGTCGCGCGGCGCGACGTCACGGCGGCGGCGCGTCGCGGCGGCCGCCGCGAGCGCTCGATCAGTGGAAATCGGACGCCACGGACCGTAGTTTCCCGCCGCTTCTCGTGGCGCCTCGACACGTCGCCTTCCACGGCACGCGCGCGTCGCCACCCCGGGAACCGCGCGAGCCGGGCGATCGCCCGGCGGAGCCTCGCGATGCCGAGGCGGCGGTTCCCGTCCCATCCCCAACGAAACGGAGCCATTCCATGGAGAACGTCATCGGCAGGACGCTGCCCGCCTTCAAGGCGCAGGTCTGCCAGGGCTCGGACTTCAAGAGCATCGACTCGGCCGCCGCCTTCAAGGGCAAGTGGACCGTCCTGCTCTTCTATCCGCTCGACTTCACGTTCGTCTGCCCGACCGAGATCATCGCGTACGACGGCGCGGCCGACCGCTTCGCCGAGATCGGCGCGCAGGTCTACGGCGTGAGCGTCGACAGCCACTTCACCCACCGCGTCTACCTGAAGACGTCGCGCGCGGAAGGCGGCATCGAGGGCGTGAAGATGCCGCTCATCGCCGACCTGGGCGGGAAGATCGCGAGCTCGCTCGGGATCCTCAACGAAGGCGGCGTCGCCCTGCGCGGGCTCTTCATCATCGACCCCGACCTGGTCGTCCAGCACGCGACGATCAACAACCTCTCGGTCGGGCGCGCCGTCGACGAGACGCTGCGCACTATCGAGGCGTTCCAGTTCATCAAGGCGCACGACGGCGAGGTGTGCCCCGCCAACTGGAAGCCGGGCGCCAAGACGATGAAGACCACGTCCGAGGGGCTGAAGGACTACCTGAAGACGGCGAAGTGACCGCCCGACTGCCAACTCGAATCACGATTCGCGGGGCGCCGCTCCCTCGGAGCGGCGCCCCGATTCGCGTTCCTCCGGCGCGCGTGGCGCGGCTCGGGCGCACCCGCGGCTCCGGAAAACGAAACGGGCCGCGCGCCTCGCGGCGCGCGGCCCGGAAGGATCTCTTCGAGTTCGAGAGCGGCTTACTTGATGTGCTTGTTGACCAGGGAGGTCATCTCGAACATGTTCACCTGCGGCTTGCCGCCGAAGACCGCCTTCAGCGCTTCGTCGGCGTTGATCATGCGCTTGTTCTTGGCGTCCTGGAGACCGCGCGTCTTGATGTAGTCCCAGAGCTTCTTGGTGACTTCGCTTCGCGAGAGCGGAGCCGCTCCCACGATCTTCGCCAGGATGTCGTCCGGGGTCACCGGCACCATCAGCACCGCCGGCGTCGTCTTCTTCGTTGCACCCGACTTCGGATCAGCCATTGGAATTCCTTTGGTCTGGCGCCCGTCGGGAGCGTCCCCGGGGGCGCGGCCCGCCAACTCGTCCCCTCGCCACTCAGTCTGGACCAGGTCGCCGAATGCCTTCGGCTCTCGTCCGGCCTGCTTGACCACCACACCCGTTCCCCGCGGGCGGCGACCCGATTCCTCGGGCAGGGGATGAACCGGGGGGCGATCCTAGCCAAGTTTCCCCGGGACGAGGCGCCCTTCTCGGAGATTCCCCCGGGGAGAGGAGCTTCTCCCCGGGACGTAGGTGCGGAATGACGACCATTTCGAAGCGCTTCCCCCGGGAGATCGAGGCAGCGATGCGGGCCTTGCGCGCCGCCTCCGAGCTCTGCCAGCGCGTCCAGCACGGGCGGATCGCCGGGGGCACGCTGACGAAAGGCGACAAGAGTCCCGTCACGATCGCCGACTTCGGCTCCCAGGCGATCGTCTGCCGGGAGCTCGCCCGCGCGCTCCCCGGCGACGCGGTGATGGGTGAGGAAGACGCCGCCGAGCTGCGCGAGCCCGGCCACGCCGCGATCGCCGATGCCGTCGTCGACGAGGTCCGCCAGTCGACCGGCGTCTCGGCGCGCGACGAGATCCTCTCTTGGATCGATCGAGCGCGCAGCGACGGCGGCCGCGGCCGCTTCTGGACGCTCGATCCGATCGACGGCACCAAGGGCTTCCTGCGGGGCGAGCAGTACGCCGTCGCGCTCGCGCTCCTCGACGGCGGCGTCGTCGAGATCGGCGCGCTCGCCTGCCCGAACCTCTCCGGGCCGCACGGCAAGGGCGTCGTCCTGATCGCCGCGCGCGGCGAAGGAGCCTGGCGCTTCCCACTCGCCTCAGGCTCCGCCTCGGAGAGCGCAGGCGAGCGCGTGCGCGTCTCCTCGGGGAAGGACCCGGCGCTCGCGCGCCTTCTCGAGAGCGTCGAGGCGGCGCACGGCGACCACGGCTCCCACGACCGCATCGGCAAGGAGCTGCGCGTCTCCGCGACTCCGGTGCGCCTCGACAGCCAGGCGAAGTACGCCGTCCTCGCCCAGGGCGATGCCGAGGTCTATCTGCGCATGCCGACGTCGGCCGACTACCGCGAGAACGTCTGGGACCACGTCGCCGGCGCGCGCATCGTCGAGGAGGCGGGGGGCCGCGTGAGCGACGTGCGCGGGCGGCCGCTCGACGCGACGAAGGGGCGCAAGCTCACCGGCAACCAGGGCGTCGTCGCGACCAACGGGGCGCTGCACGACGCCTTCCTCGCCGCCATCGCGAAGGTCGGCGGGCTGCCTGCGTGAAGCGGTCGACCCGTAGAGCGCTGCTGCTCGGCGCCGTGGGGGCGCTCGTGGCGGCGGCCGGGATCGAGCGGCTCTGGAAGACCGACGAGGAGCGCGTCGTCGAGGCGCTCGACGCGCTGCAGGAGGGGCTCGAAGCGCGCGACGTCGCGCGGATCGAGCCGTGGCTCGCTCCCGATGCGGTTCTCGCCGTCCGCGTCCCCGGCATGCCGAGCGGTCGGCCGCTGCTCGAGGGGCTGGGGAAGGCGCTGAGCTCGTTCGAACGGATCCGCATCCACCGCAACGACCCGGAGATCGTGCTCCGCAGCGGCGCCGGCGCCGAGTCGGAAGGGACCGGCGACGAAGCGTCGATCGAGGCGACCGTCGTCGCGACCGGCACCGCCGTCGTCGAAGTGCGCGGCGGCGGCGGCGTTCCGTTCGGCTTCTCCGTCACGGCGCTGTTCCGCAAGCAGTCCGACGCTCGCTTCCTCCTCGCGCGCGTCGAGGCGTTCCGCGCTGATCCCGGCATCCGCTGAGCGCGGCGCGCCGCGGCGCGCGACGTTGCGCTAGTCTGCGCGGTCCTTCCGCGGTCGCGGCGCGCCGCGCGGCGGTCCCCTCCGATCCCGGAGCCTGACGAGGAAACCATGTTCGGCAACAAGACGTCGTCCCCGGTGACGGAGCAGGCGGTGCTCGAGGTTCTCCGCACCGTCCAGGATCCCGACCTGCACCGCAGCATCGTCGAGCTCGGCTTCGTGAAGAACCTCGCCATCGCCGGCGGCGACGTGCGCTTCGACGTCGAGCTCACGACGCCCGCTTGCCCGGTGAAGGAGATGCTCCAGCAGGAGTGTCGCGACAAGGTCGCGAAGCTGCCGGGCGTCTCCTCCGTCGAGGTCAAGATGACCGCGAACACGACCGCGCGCGCGTTCGAGGGCAAGGTCGCGATGCCGGGCGTGAAGAACGCGATCGCAGTCGCGTCGGGCAAGGGCGGCGTCGGCAAGTCGACGGCGGCGGTCAACCTCGCGCTCGCGCTCGCCGAGCGCGGCGCGCGCGTCGGCATCATGGACGCCGACGTCTACGGCCCGAGCATCCCGATGATGCTCGGCGTCCAGAAGCGCCCGAAGATGACCCCCGAGAAGAAGATCCTCCCGATCGAGGCGCACGGCCTCACCTCGATGTCGATGGGCTACCTCTCCGACGACAAGACGCCGGTCATCTGGCGCGGCCCGATGGTCTCGGGGCTGATCCAGCAGTTCCTCGGCGTCGTCGAGTGGGGCGAGCTCGACTACCTCGTGATCGACCTGCCGCCCGGCACCGGCGACATCCAGCTCACGCTCTGCCAGCAGGCGCCGCTCGCCGGCGCGGTGATCGTCACGACGCCCCAGGACGTGAGCCTGCTCGACGCGCGCAAGGGGCTCAAGATGTTCGAGCAGGTGAACGTCCCGGTGCTCGGCATCGTCGAGAACATGTCCTACTTCGTCTGCGGCCACTGCCACGAGCGCACCGACATCTTCCGCCACGGCGGCGGGCAGGCGGAGGCGGTCCGCCTCGGCGTGCCGTTCCTCGGCGAGATCCCGCTCGACCCCGAGGTCGTGATCGGCGGCGACGAGGGGCAGCCGATCCTGCTGCGCAACCCGAAGTCGCCGGTCGCCGACGCCTACCGCAAGGTCGCCGGCGCGATGGCGGCGCAGCTCTCGATCGCCAACGCGAGCGCGCCGGCGCAGTCGAACGTGAAGTTCCTCTGGGACCCGAACAAGACGGGCGGCAAGCCGAACTCCGCGCCATGAAGCGCCCGATCCCGGTGCCGACCTCGATCGAGCAGATCGACGCGCGCACGCTCGGCATCGGCTGGAGCGACGGCCATGCGAGCGCCTACGAAGTGCGCGGGCTGCGGCTCGCCTGCGCGTGCGCGCACTGCGTCCAGGAGTGGACCGGCGAAGTGACGGTCCGCCCGGAGACGATCCCGGCCGACATCCACCCGGTCGGCATCGAGCCGATCGGCAACTACGGCCTGCGCATCGACTGGAGTGACGGCCACGCGACCGGGATCTACACGTTCGAGCGGCTGCGCGCGCTCTGCCCCTGCGCCGCCTGCAAGGCGACGCGCGCGGACGCGCCGAAATGAGGAGCGCGGCACTCACCGTCGCGCTGCTCGGCACCCTCGGCGCGGCCTGCCGCGAGGAGCTTCCGCCCGCCGAGTCGCGCGCCGTCCCGCTGCTGCGGCTCGGCGACCTCGATCCCGCATCTCGAAGAATGCTCGTTGATTCGCACGAGTTCGGCGCCGAGCTGCGCCCCGGCGGCGCCGCCGCCGAGAAGTCCTTCCGCAGCCGCCTCGCGCAATTCCGCGCCGCCGACGACAAGCGCGTCGCGGGCGCCTTCGACTACGACCTGCCGGCGCTCGTGCGCTACGTCCTCGCGCCGCCGCTGCCGCTCACGCTCGACGTCGAGTGGCTGATGAAGCCCGGCGAGCCCGACTTCGAGCGCGCCGCCGCCTTCGCACGCGCAGGCGTCGCGGCGCCCGCCGACGAGGGCCCGGTGCGCGCGGCGGCGTGGCGCGGCGATCCGCTCGGAATGAGGTCCTTCCTCCTCCGCAGCTGGCTCGAGCGCCACGGCTGCAACCCGGCGCGCACCACCGCCGCCGACGTCGCGCGCGCCTTCGCCGACGTCAACCTCTTCCTCGATGAGGAGCAGGCGGCGCTCGAGTCGCACAAGGAGCCGGAAGGGACTCACTTCCTCGACTGGTTCCTCAAGACGACGACGCTCACCGGGCTCGCGCCGAAGATCGGCATGGTGACCGAAGAGCTGCTCGCGGAGCTCCCCGACGTCGCGCCCGCCTCGATCCATCGCGTCCTGGTCGTCGGCCCGGGCGTCGACCTCGCGAGCCCGCACCTCGGCGCGCTCGCGCCGGTCGCGATCTACCAGCCCTTCGAGCTCCTGGATGCATTGCGGCGCCACAAGTTGGCCGCGCCCGACTGCGAAGTCGACGCGCTCGACGTGAACCCGAACGTGCTGCGCGTGCTCGACGCCGCGCGCGCAGGGGCGACGGCCGGGAAGCCGATGGAGCTCGCGCTGTTCCGCGGCGCGGGCGCGGGCCGCCTCGTCCTCGACGGCGTCGAGGACTACCTCGCGCGCCTCTTCTCGTCGTACGCCGATGCGCCCGGCTTCGCGCGCGGGCCGGAGCAGCCGGCGCTCTCGCCTGACGTCGCGCTGCGCGCTGCGGCCGAGGTGCGGCGCAACTATTCCGTGGCCTTCGCAAGGGCAGGCGGCCCCGACGCCGCCGAGCGCGCGCAGCTCGAGAAGATGGTCCGGCGCATCGAGCTCGAGGCGCGCGTCGCGTGGCGCGCCATCGCGCTCCCGCCGGCGGCCGTGCTCGCCGTCCATCCCCTCTTGGGCGACGTCGTGACCGACCGCTTCGCGGAGGACGACCGCTACGACCTCGTGCTCTGCACGAACGTCCTGGTCTACTTCCCGCCCGCGCTCCAGCAGCTCGCCCTGCTCAATCTCCGGCGCGTGACGAAGCGCGGCGGCGTCCTGATCGGCACCGACACGTTCGGCGAGCGGGACGGCGAGACCTACTGCGGCTGGAAGCTCGAGAAGACGCGGCGCCGCGACGGCTTCGACCCGCAGTACGCGCGGCGCTGCCTCAAGCCGCGCTGACCGACGCGCCGCGGCTCGCCGTCACGACCCGGGAGCGCGCGCCGAGCCCGCGCGCGGCCGCGACCACGGCCGCCTCGCGGCCGGGCGCGTAGGCGAAGAGGCTGCCCCCTCCGCCCGAGCCGTTCACCTTGGCGCCGAGCGCGCCGGCGGCGAGCGCCGCCGTACGCAGCGCCTCGATCCGCAGCGTCGAGAGCGCGAGCGCGTCGCGCAGCCGCGCGTGGTGCTCGTCGAGCAGCTCGCCGACGCGCGCCCGGTCGAGCTCCGGCTCGGCGAGGACGCGCAGCGCCGCGTGCAGCAGGTCGCGCGAGTAGAGGGTCGCGAAGACGAGCTCCTCCGTCCTCGCCGCCCGCTTCGGCGCGACCGCCTTCGCCTCCTGCAGCAGCGTCCACGCCCGGTCGAACGAGACCGCCGCGAGGTCGAGGCTTTCGTCGATGGCGCTCAGCTCCGCGAAGGCGGCCTCGACGTCGCGCCGCGTCGCGGCGAGCACGCCGGTCGTGTCCTTGGGCTCGCCGCCCTCGATCAGGACGAAGCCGTCGAGCCGCACCGGCAGCTCCTGGACGAAGGGGGTCGGGCCGAAGCTCAGGTGGACCAGCCCGCCGAGCGCGCTCGTGAGCGGGTCCATCTTCCCGCCCGGCCCGCCCGGCCGGACCACCTCGGCGCGCCACGCGAGGTCGGCGAGGCGGCGCGGCTCGGCGAGCGCGGCCGCGCCCGGCCCCGCGAACGCGAGCAGCGCCCGCAGGAAGGCGACCGTCAGCGCCGAGCTCGACGCGCAGCCGGCGTTGATCGGCAGGTCGCCGCGCACCGTCACGCGCGCGCCGCCGGGCGGCCGCACGCCCGCCGCGGCCGCCTCGGCGAAGGCGAGGCGCAGCCAGTCGCGTGCGTGGCGCGGCGGCGAGCTCCCGTCGAGCGCGATCCGGTCGCGCGCCTCCTCGCGCGTGCCCGCGAGATCGTCCAGCTCGATCGAGAGCGCGTCGGAACCGTCGGGCTCGAGCCGGACGCGGATCCCCGCATCGATCGCCAGCGCGATCACCGCGAGGCCGAGATAGTCCTGGTGCTCGCCGAAGAGGCAGAGGCGGCCCGGCGCGAACGCCTCGAGCGGCTTCACGGGGAGGCCGGCCGCGCGATCAACGCGCGCACGACCGCCGCGTTCGCCGGCGGGAAGTCGAGCTCGGCGAGGCGCGCCCGCTCGATCCAGCGCGCGCCGTGGCTCGCCTGCGCGGCGGCGGAGATCTCGCGCGCGCCGGCGCAGGCGCACTCGAAGAAGTGGATCTCGAGGCGGCGCCGCTCGTCGACGTGCCCGGCCGTCGCGACGCGCCCGACGACACGGACGACGAGGCCGGTCTCCTCGCGCGCCTCCCGGACGCAGCACTGCTCGAGCGACTCGCCCGGCTCGCGATGGCCGCCGGGGAACTCGTCGTGGCCGCCGAGGTGCATTACGGCTTCGCGCCGCGCGACGACGATGCGGTCGGCGTCGAGGATGAGGGCGACCGCGATTTCGCGGACCGGGAGGCTCGCCGGCTCTGCGCCTCCGATCGCGGCGGACGACACGCGCGGCCTCAGCGGTGCGCCACGGCGCATCTCATCGGTGCTGCGCACCTCATCGGTTCTCGATGCCCCACCACGTGAAGCCGATCGCCGGATCGTCGTGGCGGAAGCGGTACTCGTCCTTCGGGTTGTAGTGCTGGTCGGTGTAGTAGACCATCAGGAGGTCGCCGCCGGGCAGCACCTCGTAGCCGTGCGCCACGCCGCGCGGGATGCGGACCGCCTTGGGATAGAGCTCGCCCGCGAAGATCGAGTTCGCGATGCCGTACGTCGGCGAGGCGACGCGGCAGTCGACCAGCGCGATCCGGATCGTCCCCTTGAGCGGGACGAAGACGTCGTCCTGCTCGAGGTGGAAGTGGAACGCCTTGATGACGCCCGGCCGCGTGACCGTGACCGAGCTCTGCTTCACCTGGAAGTTCGCGACGATCTTCTCGTCGTCGCGGAAGATCTCCGCGAAGTGGCCGCGGTCGTCGGGCCACAGCGCGAGGTCCTTGATCCAGGCGCCCTCGATCTGGCCCTTGGCGACGCCGACGTCGCGGTGGATCAGGTGGTGGGCGCGGACCTTCACGGGCTTCGCCTGGAGCGGCGGCGCCGGCGGCTGGCTCTCGACTCGCGATTCCATGGGCGCGAGAGCGTAGCCTCGCCCGGCGAAGTCGCAATCGAGCCGCGTGCGACGAGAAGGCGCTTCCGGCTCAGCGCGCGAGCGCGCGCCCCGTCCTCGGGTCGACGTCGAGCTCGAGCCGTTCGTGCGCGTCGACGTAGAAGAGGAAGCCGTACATCATCTCCTGCGCCGTCTGCAGGCCGAAGCGCACGGTCGCGCCGGGATCGGGGTTGAAGGGGTTGAAGCGCGAATTGTCGAAGTGCGCCAGGCAGTCGACGCGCGTCCCCTTCGCGAAGCGCTCGGCGTCGGGGAACCAGCGGTACGACTGCTGCCAGTCGAAGTCGTAGGTCGGCACGAGCAGCAGCGTGCGCGGCGCGCCGCTCGGCTCGGTCGCGGTGAAGCGCATGTCGTGCCCGCGCAGGTGCATGTGGACGTACATCCCGATCCCGATCGCGTCGCGGTCGAGCGTGCGCGCCGCGCGGACCGGGTGGGCGTCGGCGCCCGGCGGGATCGCGAAGCGCAGGTCGGCCATCTCGACGTGGCGCATGCGCCGCTGCACGCGCGCACGCGGGAAGCGCAGCCCGACCTGGATGCGGTCGGTCTCCTCGCGGCCGGTCGTCACGTAGTGGATCTGCAGCCCGAGCAGCGCGCCCTTCGGGATGCAGACCGCCGTCCCGTCGTCGAGCACGAGCGGATCGCCGCCCGGCACCTGTCCCGTGACGAAGTTCTCGGTGCGGAACTCTTCGCCGAGCCGGACGAAGGCGAGGTTGCAGTGGTGCATCGCGCGCCGGTTGCGCGGGACGATCTGGACCGCCTGCACCCAGGTCTCTTCGGCGAAGGCCGGCAGGAGGACCATGTACTGGTAGGGGACGATGCCGTCGGCCGGGATCTGCATTTCGGTCGGCGTCTCGAGCACGAGGTCGAGCGTCCCGATCCGCCACGGCGAAACGTCGGCGGGGGGCGGCGGCGCGACGAGCGAGAGGTCGCCTGGCCTGCGCTCGCCACGCGCCCAGTCGAGGAGGACGGCGCGCTCGTCGTCGGGCAGCTCGATCCGGTTCGAGAACTTCCCGTACGCGTCGCTCGCGTGCCACGGCGGCATGCGGCCGAGCGCGACCGCCTCCGCGAGCGCCGCCGAGTGGTCGACCGCGTCGCCGTAGTCGACCAGCGGGAAGGGCGGTTCCTGCCCGGTGAAAGCCAGGAAGAGATCGGTGCCGCCCAGCATGATCGCCTCGGCGCCGCGCTCGCGGCAGAGCCAGCGGCCGGCGGCGAAGAAGACCAGCGGGAAGGGCGCCGCGCCGCCGTCGCGGTGGCAGGCGACGCAGCGGCGCGCGAGGACCGGCGCGACGTCGCGGCCGAACGTGAGGTCGGCGCGCGGCGGGGGGGCCGCAGCGAGCGCGCACCCCTCGGCGAGCGTGCGCGGCACGGAGACCTCGCGTCCCGCGAGCAGCTCCTCGATCGTTTCGGCGAGGTCGGCGCGGCCCGCCGGCGCCTCGCCGCCGACTCGGTACTGGCCGTCGACGCGGCCGCGGTAGCGCAGCCGCTTCTCCGCGTCGACCAGCGCGACCTCGCCGGCGCGCGTCGCCCCGAGCGCGCGCGCGACCGACCCGTCGACGTCCTTCACGATCGGGAAGGCGAGCGCGTGGTCGAGCGCGAACGAGGCGATCTCCGGCACCGTGTCACGCAGCCCCTCGTCGACCGCGGCGAACTGGACGCCGCTCGCCGCGAAGCGCGCGGAGAGCTCGTTCAACCGCGGGATGTAGCGCGGCGCGAGCGGGCAGTCGTCGGTCGTGAAGTAGAGGACGAAGGCACGGCGCGGCCCGAAGTCGTCGAGCGTGCGGCGCGCGAAGCGGACGTCGACGAACTCGAGCTTCGCCGCTTCCGGAGCCGCCTCCTGCGCGCGCACCAGCGGCGCCGGCGAAGCAGACGATCGGACGAGCAGGAACGCCGTGATGACCGCCGACGGCGACATGCGGCTCACTTTACGAGGCGCCGCCCGTCGGCGTCGCGGAAGCTGCCGACCGCGATGCGGATCACGTCGAACAGCCACCAGATGCCGAAGCCGCCGGCCGTCAAGAGCTGCAGCAGTCCCGACACGACCTGGCCGGTGTAGAAGCGATGGAAGCCCGTGAGCGGGAGGAAGAGCGCGAGCAGCAGCGTGACGAGCCAGCTCCGTCCGCCGGCGGGGAAGAGCGCTCCTTCGATCGGATCGAGCGGGCCCGCCACGCGCACGCCGCAATGGACGCAGAGGTAGGCCTCGCGCGGGATCTGCGCGGCGCAGTTGCGGCAGAACATCATCCCCGACGCCGCCTGCCGCAGCCCCTCGGCCGGACCGCCCGTGGGACCGCTGGCGCTGCGCGGTGTCGTCGCGCTGCCGCAATGGATGCAGCGCTGCGCGTCGTCGGCGATCTGCGATCCGCAGTGGTGGCAGAACATCGGCTCGCGTCCCCCGCGCGGCGCGCCGCGCTCCTCCCGCCGCGGCGACGCTACCATCGCCGCTCCGGAGCGGACTACGCGGCGGCGCGCCGCCCCGTTCACCAGGACGCCGCGGAGCCGCGCATGCGCACCACCCTCGACCTCGACCGCGATCCCGCGCTGCGCCTCGAGTTCACGCGCGCCGAGCTCCCGATCTTCCGCGCCGCGCTCGAGCGCGCGAGCTTCATCGACACGCGACCCGAGCTGCAGGCTGCGGTCTTCGACCTGATCGAGCGGCTCCTCGCGCAGATCCCCGACCTGCCGGCCGGCGACGCCAAGAAGTAATCGCGCCGCGCCGCGCCGGCGCCGGCTCAGCGCGGCGGGTGCCGGGCCGCGCCGCTCCCGAGGTTCTTGCGCGTCAGCTCGATCTGCTTCTCGAACTCGACGCGCGCGGCGGGGGAGAGCGGCGCGGTCGCGCCGAACCGCTCCAGCGTGGCCAGCGCGCGCTGCGGCTGGAGCGACTGCTGCTGCAGCACGGCGAGCGCGCGCACCGCGGGGAAGTACCACGGCGCCGCGCGCACGGCGGCGCGCGCCGCCTCCTCGCGCCGTGCCGGAGACACGTCGAGTTCGCCGCCGGCGCGGGCGAGCAGGACGGCGGCGAGCGGCCGGCGCGGCATGCCCGCCGCGACCCGCTCGAGCCAGCGCGCCTGCGCGTCGCGCCGCTCCCTCTCCTCGTCGTCGGTCGGCGCCTCGAGCGCGGCGAGCGCGGCGACGTAGTGCTCGGCGATCGGGAGCGCATCGGGCCGCGCCGCGAGGTCGGCGCAGATCCGCGGCAGTCTGGCGCGCGCCTCCTCCTCCGTGAGCGGCGGAGTGCCGCGCTCGTAGTCGAGCGCGAGCGGCCCCGCGTACGCGAACTCGTGGTCGGTGCGGCCGGCCACGGCGCCGGCGACGGCGCCGGCCAATTCGCCGGTCGCGCCAGCGGACGAGGCCGCGGGCGGCGGCGCTCCGCTCCAGCGCGCGAGCAGGCGCGGCGCGAAGTCGGCGAGCGAGGCGATCGCGCCGCCGCGCCACGCGTCGGGAGCGTCGGGATCGACGATCCAGAGCGGGACGCAGGCGACGCACGCGAGCGGCGCGCGATGGCCGAAGGTCGACTCCTCGCCGAGCGCTTCGCCGTGGTCGGCGGCGAGCACGAGCGTCGTGCGGCGGTCGCGGTCGGCGCGCGCGAGCTCCGCGCGGATCGCGGCGACGGCACGGTCGAGCGCCGCGAGCCGGAGCCCCGCCGCCTCGCGCAGCCGCTCCGCCGGCGCGCCCGTCTCGAGCGCGAGGGCGTCGAGCTCGATCCAGAGGACGAACGGGGTCGCGGCGCGGTGCAGCCAGGCGAGCGCCGCCGCGAGCGTCGCCTCGTCGTCGCGGCGCGGCGAGAGCGCGGCCGCGTCGCTCCCGAAGGTCTTCACGCCGAAGCGCTCGAGCGGCGGCAGGTCGAGCGCGGCGAAGCCGAAGTCCGACTCGCCGTCGACGTCGCCCCGGTCGACCAGCATCCGCGACAGGAAGGCGGCCGTCCGCGCGCCGCGCGCCGCGGCGACGGAGACCCACGACGAGCCGCGCGCGGGGAGGACGTCGCTCGCCGGCCCGACGATGCCGAGTTCGGCCGCGCGCGCGCCGAGGAAGAGGCTCGCGTGCGCGGCGAGGCAGTCGGACGAGGGGGTCGTCACGGGGGAGGCGAAGGCCGCGTCGGCGCGCAGCCGCGCGAGCGCCGGCGTCGCCCCGCTCCGGCACGCCTCGTCGAGCAGGTCGCAGCGCAGCCCGCAGGCCGTGACGAGGACGACGTTGGTGTCGAGGTGCGCGGGCGGGCGCGGCGGCGCCGCCGGCCGGTCGCAGCCGGAGAGCAGCGCCCCAGCCAGCGTGGCGACGAACGCGATCCCGATCGGCGTGCGCGCCACCGCGTCAGTCCGCGCCCGACGAGTGGTCGTGGAGGATCGCGAGCCCGTGCTCGCCGCGCTCGAAGACGAGCGTGAAGACGCCGTGCGGGTTGTCGGGCGGCAGCGCGAGCGCCCACGTGCCGAGGACGAGGTAGTCGTCGGGCCCGAGGCGGCGCACGTCGAGGTCGCCGAAGGTGAGCGTGCCACGCTTCCCTTCGGGGTAGCTCCGCCGGTAGCGCTCTTCGAGGGCGGCGCGCCCGCGCACGAGCGCGCCCCCCTTGCCGACGTAGGTCATCCGCTCGCTCTCGGCGTAGCCGGCCACGAAGGCGTGCAGGTCGCCGCGGTTCCACGCCTCGCCCTGTTCATGCAGGATCCGCTGGATGGCGGCGCGGTCCTCCGCCTCGGTCGCCCGCGTCGCCGCCGGGCCGGCGCACGCCGCGGACAGCGCCGCGACGGCGAGCGCGAGCAGCCGCCGGCGGCGACGACCGACTTGCGCCGCCGCGCCGTTCCGCCGATGCTCCCGCCTCCCCGTCGCCATCCCCCCCGTTTCGAAGTCCATCGAGTCCCCCATGTCGCTCGGTCGTTTCCTGATGTTGTTCGGCCTCGTGCTCGTGCCGGTCGGCCTCGTCTACGGCATGACGTCGCTCAACGGCGGCGACTCCAAGGCGGCCATGTTCACCGAACTCGGCTGCATGGCGGCGGGTGCCCTCGTATTCTTGCTCGGACGCAAGCTCGAGAGGAAAGGATCGTGAGCGGGACGATCGTCGCGACCGTCACGCCGGCCGACGTCGAGGCGGCCGCCGACCGGCTCGCGGGACGGGTCCTGCGCACGCCGCTCCTGCCCTTCGCCGACGCGGCGCGCGACGGCGAGCGGCTGCTCGTCAAGTGCGAGAACCTGCAGCGCGTCGGCGCCTTCAAGGCGCGCGGCGCCCTGAACTACCTGCTGCAGCTGCCCAGCGACGCGCGTGCGCACGGCGTCGCGACCTACTCGTCGGGGAACCACGGCGCCGCGCTGGCGTGGGCGGCGCGGCAGGCGGGGACGGCGGCGACGATCTTCGTGCCCGAGGACATCGCGGCGCCCAAGCGCGCGGCGATCGAGAGCTGGGGCGGGCGCGTCGTCGTCGCCGGCCGCACTTCGGCCGACCGCCGCATCGCGTGCGAGCGCGAGCAGCAGCGCGACGGCTTCCACATCGTCCCGCCCTTCGACGACCCGTGGATCGTGGCCGGCCAGGGCACGTGCGGGCTCGAGATCCTGGAGGACGCCGGCGAGCTCGCGCGCGTGCTCGTCCCGGTCGGCGGCGGCGGCCTGCTCTCCGGCATCGCGGTCGCGATCAAGTCGCGCCGCCCCGACGTCGAGATCGTCGGGGTCGAGCCGGTCGGCGCGGCGTCGATGAAGGCGGCGCTCGCCGCGGGCCGACCGGTCGAGATCGCGGTCGGCGAGACGATCGCGGACGGGCTGAAGCCGGTCCAGGTCGGCGAGCTCACCCACGCGATCGCGGCGCGCCTGGTGTCGCGCATCGTCACGGTCGAGGAGGCGTGGATCCGCGCGGCGCTGCGCCTCCTGTTCGAGCGCGCGAAGCTCGTCGTCGAGCCGTCGGGCGCGGCGACGCTCGCCGCCTACCTCTTCGCTCCGGAGCTGCGGCCGGAACGAGCGCCGCCGCGCCGCGGCGCGACCGTGGCGGTCCTCTCCGGCGGCAACGTCGACCTGGCGCGCCTGCCGAAGCTCTTCGAAGGAGCGGCTCCGCTCCCGTAGACGGTACCGTCGCCAGCGCGGCGCCATCGCCTGGATGGCGCCGTCGCTGGCGACGGCGACGCGAGGCGCGCCGGCTACCTCGCCGAGCCCCAGGTCGTGTTGACGATCGCTCCGCTCGGCGCGGCGGAGGTGTTGAAGTCGTCGAAGCGCGTCTTCTTCAGCAGCTCGTCGCGCTCGAGCTCGCCGTTCTTGTAGGCGCGCACGTCGTCGGCTGACAACTGGATCACGATCCGCCGCGTCGCGCTCGAGGCGGCCCCGCCGTGGAGCGCGGTGGAGAGCAAGTTCGACTGCGCGTAGCGGTTGCCCCTCCAGAGGTTGGGATCGCCGAGCGTCGTCACTTCGGTCGGAGCGTCGCCGCCCTTCGCGACCGGCGCGTTGACGAGGCCGCCCGTCGTGAGGCGCGCGACGACCACGATCTTCTCACCATGACCACAACCAAACCAACCGCCGAAGCGCGCCAGCGTGTCGAAGAGCGTCTCCTTCAGAGCCTTCACCACAACGTCGTCGTAGCGCAGCTCACGGCACGGCTCGTTGCGCGCCTTGCCGCCCTTGCCCGACAGCGCGCGCATCGGCGACTCCCACGCCACCTCGTCGCCGCGCGCGAGCTTGTCCCACGCCTCGTCGTCGGAGTTCTTGGTTTCGGAGGGCTTGCGCGCGTCGTCCTTGGCGGGCTCGCTCTCCACCAGCTCGACCTTGACCGGGACGGTCAGGCTGAAGACGGCGGCGAGGCCCGGCACGTACTCGGCGTCAGTAGTGATCGAGCTGTCGAGGATCGTCAAATTGCGCGCGTCGAGATAGGCGCGCGCGACCGTCTGCTCGCCGTCCTGGTTCGTCGTCACGACGTCGGCGTGCACGGCGTCGCCGTCCTCGTCCTTCGGCGTGGGATTCGAGCTGATGCGATCGCGGCGGGCGCCGATCTGGCGGGAGAGCATGCGGCGCATCACGCCGAGGTTGTCCCACACCTTGGCGACCTCTTCCTTTTCCTTCCTGGCGACTTCCTCTTTCGTCTCCTTGGGCTCCTTGGGCTGGGCCTGCGGGGAGACGAGGAAGGCGAGCGCGAGCGAAGCGAGCAGCATGATTTCGGTCCTCCGGAAATCCGCGTCCTGCGTGGGGGCGGGGTTCAGTGGTTCTTGGGAGCGGCGGACGCGGGCGCGTCCGGCTGCTCGAGGCGGTCGACGACGTGGTCGAGCACCTCGTTCGTGAAGAGGAAGCCGTCGCGCGTCTGCTGCTCGAGCGAGTGGAAGCGGCGCTCGACGCCGCGGTCGCGCGAGCGCTGCTGGCGGTCGACGGCGTCGGCGAGCAGGAGCAGCTCGCGCTCGTGGCGCGTCTCGAGGTCGCTCAGGTGGCGGGCGAGCTCGTCGACGGCCGCCGCGAGGTACTCGGGGGTCACCGAAGCCGCGGCGTCGGGCGCCGGCGCGAGACCGTCCTGCGCGGGCGCCGGCGCGCGCCACGCGATGCGCAGCGTCGCGCCGCCGCGCTCGACGGTGAGCTCGCCGTGCAGGAAGGCGATGCCGAGCGCGGCCGCACCGACGAGGAGCGCCGCGGCCGCCTTCGCGAAACCGGAGAAGCGGCGCGGCGGCGCGGCGAGGCGCGGGGCGACCGGTGGCGCGTCGCCCTCGGCTCCAGCGCGGATCATCGCCGCATCGGTGGCCGGCGCCTCCTCGACGGTGAACGACGCCAGCGAGGCGCGGGCCGCCTCGAGCTCGCGGAGCGCCTCGGCGCAGCGCGCGCAGCCGGCGACGTGGTCGAGCACCGCGGTGCGGTCGGCCGCGTCGGCCGAATCGAGCGCGACCAGCGGCAGCAGGGGGAGCGTACGTTCGCAGCTCATGACGTCCTCGCGACGGGTGCGCGGAGCGCTTGGGGCTCCGCATGGGATCTCAGGCGGAAGCTCAGGCGGGAGAGGGCGCGCGCGAGGCAGCTCTGCACGGTCGTGCGCGGCCGGCCGACCACGTCGGCGATCTCGCTCGCGTTCAGTTCATGGAAGTGGCGCAGCACGACCGCCTCGCGCTCGTCGGCCGGCAGCGACTCGATCGCCGCGACCACGCGCGCGCGCAGCTCGGCGTGCTCGAGCGCGCCGGCCGGCCCGGCCGCCCGCTCCGACGCCGGCGGCACCAGCGCGAACGGCAGCGATCGCGTCGGCGGCGCGCGCCGCAGCGTGCGCCCGCGGTCGCGGCAGGCGTTCACCACGATGCGGTAGAGCCAGGTCGGGAAGCTGGCGCGCGCGTCCCAGCGCGGCAGCGCGCGCCACGCCTTGAGCCACGCGAGCTGCCGGACGTCCTCGGCCTCGTGGTGGTCGAGCAGCAGGCGCTCGGCCAGCTCGAGGACGACGCGGTCGCACGTGCGGACGAGCTCGTCGAACGCCGCCGCGTCGCCGCCGCGCGCGGCGAGGGCCAGGGCGGTGGATCGGGCGAGGTCGATGCGCAAGCGCGCTCCCGCGGTCGCTTCCGTGACGGCCGGTCAGACGGCCCGCGTCCCCGGCGCGACGAACGAAATTGTCAGCGCGGGGCCCGTCCGGAGGGAGTCTTCGCCGCCGCCGCGCGGGAGCGCGGGTGGGCCCGGTCGTAGACCTCGCGCAGGCGCCGGCCCGAGAGGTGGGTGTAGATCTGGGTCGTGGTCACCTGCTCGTGGCCCAGGAGCTCCTGCACGGTGCGCAGATCGGCGCCGCGTTCGAGGAGGTGGGTCGCGAAGGAGTGGCGCAGCGTGTGGGGGCTGCCGGGCGCGGCGACGCCGCTGCGACGCAGCCCGCGCGCGACGATGCGGTGGATGGCGCGCGTCGAGAGCGGCCGGCCGCCCGGATTGAGGAAGACGGCGTCGGAGGCCGGAGCGGAGAGCTTCGCGAGCCGCGCGCGCTGCGGCAGCCACGCCGTGAGCGCGCGTTCCGCCGGCCGGCCGAGCACGGCGAAGCGCTGCTTCCTCCGCTTGCCGTGCACGAGCAGCGTCCCGTCGTCGCGCAGGTCGGTGAGCCGCAGCGCACAGAGCTCGGCGACGCGCAGCCCCGCCGAATAGAGGACCTCGAGCACGGCGCGGTCGCGCAGCGCGTGGCGCGGCGCGCGGCCGCGCTCGCCGGCGGCCGGTGCCGCGCCCTGCGCGAGCAGGCGGTCGACGTCGGCCTGCGCGAAGACCTTCGGCAGCGCGGCGCGGCGCTTGGGCGCGCGCACCAGCGCGGCGGGGTTGCCCTCGAGCTCGCCCTGCCGTTCCAGGTACTTGAAGAAGGTGCGCAGCGCACTGAGGCGGCGCGCGACGCTGCGCTCGCCGTCGCGACCGCCCTCCTCGCGCCGGTGCTGCACCCAGCGGCGCACGTGGATCAGCGCGATCTGGCGCGGCGACGCGACGCCCAGCCGCCCGAGCAATTCCGCGAAGTCGCGGAGGTCGGACCGGTACGCGCGCAGCGTATGCGGCGAGCGGCCGCGCAGCTTCAATTCCTCGAGGAAGGCGTCGAGGAGCGCGTGGAAGGTCCCGCGGGACACGGACGCGACGCTAGGATCGCGCGGATCGGCGGTCAATCGCGGCGCGTCCCGTCCATGGAAGGCTCCGGCCTCTTCGAGACCATCCGCTTCGAGCAGCGCCGCGCGCTCTTCGTCGAGCTGCACGAGGCGCGGCTGCGCGACGCGTGGACCGACCTCTTCGACGAGCCGGCGCCGCGGCTCGCGCGCAGCGTCTCCTCCGCGGTCGCCGCCGCGCCCGCGCCGCGCGGGCTGCTGCGGCTCGAATACACGCGGAACGGCCGCGGCGGGGCGAAGCGGTCGGCGACCGTCCGGCCGCTCCCGCCGCTGCGGCAACGCGTGAAGGTGGCGGTCGCGAGCGCGCCGCGGAGCGAGCCGCCCGCCGAGCGGCGGCGCAAGGGGCCCGACCGCCGCTGGGTCGACGCGCTCGCCCACCGCGACGCGTTCGAGACGCTCGTGTGGGACGACGAGCACGGACTGCTCGAAGGGACGCGCACCAACCTCTTCGTCGTGGCGGACGGCGGGCTGGTGACGCCGCCGGTGCGCTGCGGGCTCGTGCCGGGGGTCGTGCGCGCCGCGCACCGACAGCGTCACCAGCCCGCCGTCCGCCACGACGAAAAGGTTGG
>DAINBU010000082.1:0-22071 GCA_036732755.1 Planctomycetota bacterium | reverse complement strand
GGCGAACATAGAAATTTTCCTTTTCTTGCTCGATGGCGTTGAACGCCCAGGATCAGTCGGGGTTGCGTGGGTTGCCACGCACAACCTGTGCAACACCCTGGCGATTCTGTACGATCTGGACGCGGTCGCCCAACTGGATGTCGCCGTCGTCGCGCTGCGGAACGACCGGAATGCGACCGACCTTCGGCCGCGTCAGCCGCTGGGGCGCGATGGCGCTCTCCTGGAGCATGGACAAGCTCGGCGCGCTCTGCCGCGACGCGCTCGACTGCGCGCTCGTGCTCGACGCGATTGCGGGCCGCGATGAGCGCGACCGCTCGACCGTCGACGTGCCGTTCCGCTTCGACGCGACGCGCCCGATCGGCGAGCTCAAGGTCGGCGTGCTCAGCGGCGTCGCGGCGCGCGGCGCGGGCGAGGCGGCCGACCGCCAGACGCTCGAGACGCTGAAGTCGCTCGGCGTCGATCCCAAGCCCTTCAAGTTCCCCGATGCGCCGGTCGAGGCGATCAACCTGATGCTCGGCGTCGAGGCCGCCTCCGCCTTCGACGACCTGACGCGCGACGGCGGCGTCGACGCGCTGAAGGAGCAGGGGCCGGGCGCCTGGCCGAACCAGTTCCGGACCTCGCGCCTCGTCCCCGCCGTCGAGTACCTGCGGGCGGCGCGCCTGCGCACGCGCCTCCTCGAGCAGACGGCCGAGGCGTTCGGCGACCTCGACGTCGTGGTCGCGCCCGCCTTCGCGGGCAACACGCTCGGGCTCACGAACCTGACCGGCCACCCCGCGCTCTGCCTGCCGAACGGCTTCCGCAAGAACGGCACGCCCACGAGCATCACGTTCGTGGGGAAGCTCTACGGCGACGCGGAGGTGCTGCGGCTCGGCCACGCGTTCCAGGCGGCGACCGACTTCCACCGCCGCGTGCCGGAGGCGTTCCTCAAGTAGTCCGCGGTCCGCGCGCGACGCTGGATGGGAGCGCGAACTCCCGACTGCCACGGGAGCGAAGCTCCCGACTGCCACGGGAGCGCAGCTCCCGACTGCCACGGGAGCGCAGCTCCCGACTCACAGTTCAGTGCGGCGGGATCGACGGGTCGCTGTCGTCGGCGGTGAAGTTGGCGCAGAGGAGCGCGCCGGTGATGGCGCCCGCGCCCGCGACCATGAGAGCGAAGCAGATGCGGATCCCGGTCGCCTCGCCGCTCGAGAACCAGAGGTTCGCGACGCCGCCGAGAACGGCGCAGATCACCGCCCACTTGACGATGCGCTTGACCTGGGCGCTCGAGTCGCCGCTTTTCTCGGGGGTGCCGTGCGGGTCGTTCATCGTCGCCTCGTCGTCGCCTGGGTCCGCGAAGGGCCGAGAGGATAGCGCCGCCGCGCCGTGCGGGGAACCGTTGCTCAGCGCCGCCAGCGCAGGTCGGTCACGTGCACGCCCGCGCCGGACGCGATCGCGGCGGCATGCGGAGTGAAATCAGCCGGATCGACCGCGTCGACGCGGACCACCCGTCCGCCGAAGCTGCAGGCGACGTGGCCGGGCGCGCCGTCGCGCGCGAGCACGACCTCCACGGCGAGGCGGAACGGCGTCTCGCCGCTCGCCAGCGCGAACTCCTCGGTCCCGTCCCAGCCGGCGCGGCACGCGACCAGCGCGAGCCGGCCGCGGCTCGACACGGCGAACGCGCGCGGGCCCTCGCGCTCGCTCTCCCCGAAGACGATCCCGCCGAACGCCGGCGCGGCGTCGGGGCCGTCGCCGTCGCCGCCCGGGTCGATGCGCGCCTCGATGCGGAAGGAGACGGCGCCGGGCGGCGCGACCGTGCCGGCGTCGGCGTCGTCGCCGGGGCGCAGCCGGCGCCAGCGGCCGGGCTCGGCGCCGCGCTCGACGAGCTCCGCGCGCAGCTCCCGGAAGCCGCGGCTGTCGCCGAGCAGCGCCGTCGTCTCGTCGACGCGCGCAAGCGCGCAGCGGAGCAGCCCGGCCTCGGCGTACGCCTTCGCCGTCGCGAGCCCGGTGACGAGCAGCGTGTCGTTGGCCGCGACCGCGTCGTCGGCGAGGTGCGTGTCGGCCTTCGCGAGCAGGGCGAGCGCGCGCTCGCGCGCCGCGTGCGCGGTCGCCTCGCGCGCCGCGTCGTCAGGATGCGCGACGAGCTCGTTGGTCGCCGCGAGCGCGCGGCGCGCCGTCGCGACGGCGGGGCCGCGCTCGTCGAGCGCGAGCAGCGACTCGGCGAGCTCCGCGAGCAGCGTCGCGTCGTCGGGCCGGAGCTCGAGAGCGTTGCGCAGGCTCGCGGCGGCGCGGTCGGGCTGGCGGCGGCCCGCCTGCGCGCGCGCCAGCGCGAGCCACGCGTCGGCCTGCGCCGGCCCGCCGAAGGTCCGCTCCGCGAGCGCGCGCACGGCGGCGCGCCAGCGCCGCTCGAAATCGTCGAGGCTCGCGACGCCGGGCAGCTTCGGCCGCTCGACGAAGGCGCTCTCGAAGCGGGCGCGCGCGTCGGTGCGGTCGTCGGCGCTCTTCCACGCCTCGAGGAAGTCGCGGTACGCCTTCTCGTAGGGACGCTCGCCCTCCTCGTCCTCGAAGCGGAAGCAGAAGTCGACGAGCCCCCACGCGACGGCGTAGCGGCTGAGCGGGAAGCGGGAGGCGTCGCGCTGCGCGACGACGCTCGCGAGGTCGGCGCGGCCGGCGTCGAGCAGCTCGACCAGCTCGCGCAGGCGCGCGCGCGGGACGCGGCCCGGCTCGACCGCGCCGCCGCGCACGAAGCGGCACCCCTCGAAGAGGCAGGCGGTCCCCTCGTTGATCCAGGCCGGCGGCGGCGGGCGCGCCGCGCCGCGCAGGAACGGGTGGGCCGCCTCGTGGAAGAGCGTCGACCAGAAGGCCGAGAAGGGGCGCCCCCCGCCGGGCGCCGCGCCGCCGCGCGGATCGTAGAGGGCGATCACGTTGCGCTCGGGCGAGTAGAAGCCGTGGATCTCGCGCGGCACGCCCGGCTCGTGCTCGTCGAACTCCGCGCGCGAGCGGTACGCGCGGATCGTCACGCGGCGCGCCGCGGGGGCGTCGTCGCCGCGGAAGTGGGCGCGGTAGCAGCGGTGCACCGACTCGAGCGCGGCCGCGACGTCGTCGAGCGTCGCCGCGTCGAGGTCGCCCTGGACCAGGTAGTGGCGCGTCTCCCTCGCGCGCGCGCCCGGCCAGTTCTCGACCGCGGCGTCGTGGGCCGGGGGCGGGCGCTCGCCCGCGAGCCGCTTCGCGAGCGTCGCCGCGCCCGCGACGGCGAGCTCGTGGCGGTCGAAGAGGTCGCGCGACGCGAACGCGACCGGATCGAGCTCGCCGCCCTTCTCGCGCCGCTGCCACGTCCACCAGAGCGCGTCGTCGCGGCGGCCGGCGGCGGCCGCGGCGCGCGCCGCCGCCTCGAGCAGCGCGCGCGATTCGGGTTCGTGCTCGAGCCCGAGCTCGGCGGCGGCGAGCGCGTCGGCGGGGCGACCCGCCGCGAGCGCGGCGCGCGACTCCGCGAGCGCCGCCGCGGCGCGCTGCGCGAATTCGCCGGACGCGCCGTCGTCGCCGCCCGTGCGCACGAGCGCGCAGGCGAGGGCGAGGACGAGCCGGCCGGTCCGCATCGATGCACTCCCGCGCGGCGCCGCGCGCCCCGTTCAGCGCCACGCCAGAAGATACGCGACCCAGGAGTCCTCGTTCTCGGCGCGCCGCACCTTGCGGAAGATCCCGTTCCCCTCGCCCTTGCGGTCGAAGCCCTCCCACAGGACGTCGACGCGGCGGAAGCCGGCGTCGCGCAGCGCGTCGCGCGTCTCGGGCAGCGTCCAGATGCGCCAGTCGTAGCGGTAGACGTCGCGCAGCCGCGACCCGTCGGGGAACTCGAAGTGGATGCGGCGCAGCGTGCGGTGGCTGATCGCGTCGAGCGGCTCCTGCTCCCACACGTAGGTGAAGCCGCCCATGCGCCGCTCGTCCCGCGTCTCCGCCAGCGAGTCGGGCCCGCCGTGCAGGTCGAGCGCGAACAGGCCGTCGCGCGCCAGTCCGCGCCGCACGGCCGTGAAGTAGCGCAGGAGCGTCGGCCGGTCCTGGAAGACCGACCAGGAGAAGTTGAAGGCGGTGACCACGTCGGCGCGCGGCGCGCGGACGGTCCGGACGTCGGCGCGCCGCCACGTCATGCGGTCGGCGATGCCGTCGAAGTGGCGGCGTCCCCACGCCATCGTGCGCGCGTCGCGGTCGACGCCGATCGCGGTGCGGTCGCGGCGGCTGCGGATCCAGGTCGCGCAGAAGAGCGCGGTGCCGCAGAAGTCCTCGCGCAGCGAGAGCGCCGACCTCCCGCGCTCGCGCCGGAAGTGGCGTGCGAGCAGCTCGACGTCGGGCTCGGGGTCCTGCACCGACCGCTCGTAGAGCTCGTGCGGGTCGGCGCTCTTCGCGGTGAGGCGATGCTTCACGAGGGGGGCACGGCTCAGCGCGTGTGCTCTTCGGCGGGCGGCGGGAAGGGCGCGAGGCGCGGCTCCATCTCGGCGAGCGCGAAGCTCATCACCGAGAGCGCGGCGACGTTGAGCGCGAGCTCGTGCGGGTCGACCTTGTCGGGCGTGTCGGCCGGCGTGTGGTGGTAGTCGAAGTACCAGCGCGCGTCCTGGTTGAGCGACATGGTGGGGACGTCGAGCTTGCGCAGCGGGCCGATGTCGGCGCCGCCGCCGCCGGCCTTGACGTTGCCGCAGCCGAGCCCGCGCAGCAGCGCGCCGAGCGCCTGCACGCGCGGCAGATCGGCCACGGCGCAGGTGAGCCCGAAGCCGGTCGGCCGGCCGGCGCCGCCGTCGCTCTCGATCGCGACGACGTGCTTTCCCGCCTCGGCCGCGTGCTGCTCGGCGTAGCCGGTGCCGCCGCGCAGGCCGTTCTCCTCGTTCATCCAGAAGACGACGCGCAGCGTGCGGCGCGGCCGCAGCTCGAGCTCCCTCATCAGGCGCACCGCCTCCCACGCGATCACGACGCCGGCGCCGTCGTCGATCGCGCCGAGGCCGAGGTCCCACGAGTCGAGGTGGCCGCCGAGCACGACGAGCTCGTCGGCCTTCTCGCGGCCGCGCAGCTCGGCGACGACGTTCGCCGACTCGACGTCGCCTTGCGTCTCGCAGCCCAGCTCGAGCGAGACGGCGACCTTCTGGCCGCGCGCGAGCAGCCGCTCGAGCATCTCGGTGTCCTCCGCCGAGAGCGCGACGGCGGGGATCTTCGGGACGCCCTCGTCGTAGTGCATCGCGCCGGTGTGGACGACGCGCGCGTTGCCGGTGCCGACGCTGCGGATCATCACGCCGACCGCGCCGAGCTTCCCCGCCGCGTTGGCGCCGTTGGTGCGGATCGAGACGGTCGCGCCGTAGCCCGCGCGCTCGCCCGGGTCGCGCGACATCTTGCGCGTGAGCAGGACGATCTTCCCGGCGACCTGCTCCGGCGGGAGCTTCGCGAGCGTCTCGAGGCTCTCGGTCGCGACGACCTCGGCGACCAGCGCCTTGCCGCCGGTGCCGACGCTGCCGCCGAGCGCGCACGCCTCCATCGGCTGCGCGCGCGGGCTCGTCATCGCGGCCTCGCAGCGGCCGCGCACCCAACGGGGCACCATCACCTTCTCGGCGCGGACGTTCTCGAAGCCGTCGCGTTTCAGACGCGCGACGCACCACTCGACGGCGTGGTTCGCGTTGTCGGAGCCGGAGAGGCGCGCGCCGACGTCGTCGCAGAATTCCTCGAGCGTCTCGGCGGCGCGATTCGAGACGAGCGCCCGGCCGGCGAGCCGCGTCGCGGCGTCGAGCAGCGCCGGCGGGAGGGAAGCCGCCTCGGCCGAGCGCAGCGGGACGCCGAGGTTCTTGTCGTCGAGCCAGGGGCTCTCGGCCTGGGACGGCGGCGCCGGCGGCGCGGCCTGCGGCCTCTGCAGTACGAAGATCAGCGCGAGCGCGGCGACGACCATCGGCTCCCTCCGCTCATTACGCCGCGGCGTTTCCGCCGCGTGGCCGCGCGCGGCCGGCGGCCGCGCGGGGGGAGGGAGCATAGGGCCGCTCGTCACTTCCTCGAAGGCTCGACGCGCGGCGGTGCGCCGCCATCGTCCGGTTCCGGCGGCGGCGCGCCGCCCGCCGCGTCGGCGGGCAGGCGGCCCGTGCGGACGAGCGCGCCGCGCAGCAGGAACTCGATCTGCGCGTTCAGGCTGCGCAGGTCGTCGCGCGCCCAGCGTTGCAAGGCGTGCAGCACCCTCGGGTCGAGGCGCAGGAGGAACGGTTTGCGTTCGGGCGGCAAGAGGGGCGTCCGCGCGCGGCGGTGCGGCCGGCGACGCTCAGCTGTAGAGCGTGCCGACGTTCAGCACGGGGCTCGAGCTGTGCTCGCTGCACAGGACCACGAGCAGGTTGCTCACCATGGCGGCGCGCCGCTCGCCGTCGAGCTCGACGATCTTCTTCTGCTCGAGCTGGGCGAGCGCCATCTCCACCATGCCGACCGCGCCGTCGACGATCCTCGAGCGCGCCGCGATGACCGCGCTCGCCTGCTGGCGCTGGAGCATCGCGTGGGCGATCTCCTGCGCGTAGGCGAGGTGGGTGATGCGCGCCTCGACGACCTCGACGCCGGCCTGCAGGAGCCGCTCCTGGATCTCGCTCTTGAGCTTCTCCGCGATCTCGCCGGTGTGGCTGCGCAGCGCGATCTCGCCCTCCTGGTGCGCGTCGTAGGCGTAGTGGCTCGCCATGTGGCGCAGCGCCGACTCGCTCTGCACGTGGACGAAGTTCTCGTAGTTGTCGACGTGGAAGAGCGCCTCGGCGGTGTCGACCACCTTCCAGACCACGACGGCCGCGATGTCGACCGGGTTGCCGTCCTTGTCGTTGACCTTGAGCTTCTCGCTCTCGAAATTGCGCACGCGCAGCGAGACGCGTCGCTTGCTGAGGAAGGGGTTGGCCCAACGCAGGCCCGTCTCGCGCACCGATCCGACGTAGCGCCCGAAGAGCGTCAGCGCGCGCGCCTCGTTCGGCTGCACGCTGAAGAGGCCGAGCAGGCAGATCAGGTCGGTGATCAGCGCGAGGATGCCGAGGAGTAACAGCGGGATCACTCCATGCGCCGCCGAGAAGCCGATCACGAAGATGAGTGCGACCAGCGACCCGAGCATGAGCAGCAGCGCCGGGATGCCGGACGCCGTCGTCGAGCGCCGCTCCTGCAACTTGTGGGTCGTCGGGGTGCCGAAGGGAGTGGGGGCCGAGGGCGTCGGGGTCGCAGCGTTCATGGCTCGTCTCCGTGTGATGGCACAATGATATCACACTGATTACATGCGCAAGGCGAGCCCGGTTCAGTCGCGTGTAAGTACCTTTAAATGCACATGTTACGGCGACGAATCGGGAGCGGCGGCGACGCTCCTCTCAGGGCACTTCGGGCTTCCGCGCCACGCGGAAGAAGAGGAAGAGCAGCAGGCCGACCCCGAAGACGACGGTGCCGCGCACGATGGCCGCCGTCTCCGCGAGCGGCACGTGCATCACGAACACGAACGCGGAGAGGACGACGAAGATCGCCGGCAGCCACGGGTAGCCGGTCGCGCGGTAGGGGCGGGGCCAGTTCGGCCGCGTGCGCCGCAGCAGGAAGAGCCCGAGACCGCACATCGTGAAGGCGAGCCAGTCGAACAGCGTCGCGAGCTGCATCAGGTCGAGCACGCTGCCGAGCGCGAGGCAGACCACGGTGAAGCCGCCCTGGAGCGCGATCGAGACCCACGGCGTGCCCCAGCGCGGATGGACCTTGCCGACGCTCTTGAAGAAGAGGCCGTCGTTGGACATCGCGAAGTAGATGCGCGGCGTGACGAAGAGCAGCGCCTGCGTGATCGCGAAGGTCGACAGCATCACCAGCGCCGCGACGAAGATCTCGCCGCCCGGGATCACTCGGCCCGCGGCCTCGGCCGTCGGCGAGATCGAGTGCGCGAGGCCTTCCACGCCGAGGATCGCGACGAGCGCGACGTTCAGCAGCAGGTAGAGCGCGATCACCGCGATCGTCCCGACCACGATGCCGATCGGCAGCGTGCGCTGCGGCTCCTTGATCTCCGAGCTCACCGTGGTGACGTTCTGCCAGCCGCCGTAGGTGAACATCGCCGCGAACATGCCGCGCATGAAGTTCTGGAGCGAGCCGGACCCGTCGGAGGCGGCCGCGGCCGCCGGCGCCGCCGCCTGCGGGAAGGCGTCGCCGCGCGCGATCGCGACGCCGCCGAGCGCGATCACCGTGACGATGCCGAGGATCTTCGCGACCATCGCGACGTTCTGGAGCGTCGCGCCGAGCCGCACGCTGCGGATGTTGAGCAGCGTGAAGGCGACGATCAGCGCCGCCGCGACCACCTTGCGGCCGGCCGCGTCGGGCGCCGTCAGCGGGGCGGCGGCGTCGAAGCGGAGCAGGTCGAAGAACCCGGTGAACGGCGCGCCGAGCGACCCGAACCCCGCGGCGCCGCAGTGCTTGACCAGGATCTCGAGGTTCTCGGCGAACACCGTCGCCACGAACGCCACCGCGTTCGACACGATCGCCGCCAGCATCAGCCAGCCGAACATGAAGGCGGGGAAGCGGCCGAACGGCTCCTTCACGAAGACGTACTCGCCGCCGGTGCGCGGGAACATCGTGCCGAGCTCGGCGAAGACGAAGGCGCCGGTGAGCGCGATCACGCCGCCGAGGCACCAGACGCCGAGGATGCCGCCGATCGAGCCGGTGAAGCCCGCGATCACCATCGGCGCGCGGAACGCCCCCGCCCCGATGATGCAGCCCATCACGATCATCGTGACGTCGAAGAGGCCGAGGACGCGCTTCAGTCCCCCTTCGCCCTCCGCGCCGGGCTCGGCCACCCTCAGTCGCCCTTCTCGATCCGGTGCGAGTCGTCCTCGAAGTGCTGCGTCGAGAACTCGAAGAGCTCGCAGTCCTCGATGGCGGCGAACTGGTGCGCGGTGCCTTGCGGGATCTCGAGGCAGTCGCCCTTCTTCATCTCGAAGGACTCCTCGCGCCCGTCGCGGTGGCGCAGCCGCATCGTGATGCGGCCGCTCTGCACGAAGAAGGTCTCGTACTTCTTTCTGTGGAAGTGGAGCGAGCAGCGCTTGCCCGCCTTCACGAACAGGAGCTTGCCGCAGTAGCGCGCGTCGTTGTGGATCCAGAGCTCGTGGCCCCAGCCCTTCGGCTGCACGTGGACCGGCGGGCGCACGACGGGCCCCGGTCCGGACGGCGTCCCGGGCGACGAGGCGGGTGCGTTCATGGGGGCGAGACTCTACCGTGCCGCCCGGGAGATCCGGGAGCGATGGAAGGGCTCGAGGAAGCGCTCGAAGAGGTGCTGCCGGCCGATCTTCCGCGCCGGGCGGACTTCGTCGCCGGGGCGGCGGGCCACGCGGCGCGCGTCCTCGCCGCGAACGAGTCGCTGAACCTGACGCGCATCACCGGCGCGCGCGACGTCGCGGTCAAGCACGTGCTCGACTGCGTCGCGCCGTGGCGGCGGCTCGCGCAGCTCGCGGCCGTCGGCAGCGCGCCGGAGTGGGCCGACCTCGGCAGCGGCGCGGGCTACCCCGGGATCCTGCTCGCGCTGCTGCTGCCGCGCGTGCGCGTCCGCCTGGTCGAGTCGACGCAGAAGAAGGCGCAGTTCCTCGCGCAGGTCGTGCGCGAGCTGCGGCTGCCCAACGCCGTCGTCACCGCGCAGCGCGCCGAGGAGCTGATCTCTCAGACGCGCTTCGACGTCGTGACCGCGCGCGCCGTCGGTTCCGCGCGCGACCTGCTGCGGCTGCTCAAGGGCGTGCGCGCGAACTGGGGACGCCTCGTCCTCTACAAGGGGCCGGGCGTCGACGAGGAGATCGCGCAGGCCGCGAAGGACGCGGAGAAGCTCTCGCTCGAGGCCGCCGTCACCGCGCGCTACGAGCTGCCCGAAGGAGCGGGCGAGCGCGTGCTCCTCGAGTACGCGCCGCGCCCCTGATCGCCCAGCACGAAGGCTCGACCTGCCTCGTCGCGCGGTCGCGCGTCACTTCTTCGGAGCCTCCGCCGGCGCCGCCGCCTCGGGCGGCTTGGGCTTGGGCTTGCCGTAGACGTGCACCGTGTACTGGTTCCAGATGCCGAGCACCGAGAAGCTCTCGTAATCGGCGTAGCAGATCTCCCCGATCCCGTCGCGCTCCGCGATGTCGCCGATCGCGTTGGTGTGCCAGAGGAAGTCGAGCGAGTGGTAGGGCGCCGGGATCGACAGGTGGCGCACGTCGCTCTCGCCGCTCTCGTTCGACTGGAACACCGGCGTGTGGTTGAAGTTCGTGGAGAGCGGCACCCAAGTATGGGTGTAGATCAGCCCGCTCATGCAGCCGCACAGGAGCGGCAGCGTGGCGAGCAGGCTCGCTTTGGGGAGGCGCACGGTTCAGTCGCCGTAGACGATCGTCGTCGTCTCGTTGTAGACGAAGAAGAGGATCGAGAAGATCTCCGTGTCCGCTTGGTTCAACGTCGTGATGCCGCCGTTGGCCGCCGCGGCCTGCGTGCTCCCGTCGCCCCATGCGAAGAGGCCGAGCACCGCGCGGTTCGTCGCCTCCCCGCGCTTCGCCCCGAGCTTGGTCTCGTTCAGGTCGGTGTCGAGCGGGACTCGGATGTGGGCGTAGAGGCAACCGGGCAGCGCGAGCGCCGCGAGCGAGAGGAGGGACGCCGCAGTGCGGCCGAAAGAACGCTTCATGGAACGCTTCTCCGTTTCCGTAGTGGGGGCGGGCGCCGGCGCGCGGCGGGCGCGGGAAGCTAACCGCGTGCTTCGACGCGATCCAGCACGGCGCCTGCTCGGATTCAGCGAGACGCGCCCGAGTCGGGACGCGCGGCCGCGGTTGGAAGCGCGGTCGTTTCGTACGCCCGCGCGAGCAGCTCGGCGACGTGCAGCACCTCGACCGCCGGCATCTTCCCGGCCGCGCCGCTCATGAGCTGCAGGTGGCAGCCGGGGTTCGCGGTGACGATCACGTCGGGGCGCGCGGCCGCGAGCTGCTCCATCTTCGCGTCGAGCAGCGCGACCGACTGCCGCGGCTCCGTCACGCTGTAGAGCCCGGCCGCGCCGCAGCACGAGTCGGAGCCGAGGAACGGGACGAGCTGCACGCCCGGGATCGCTTGCAGCAACTGCTTCGGCGCCGCCGAGATGCGCTGCGCATGCACGAGGTGGCACGGCTCGCTGTAGGCGACGCGCAGCTCGAGGCGGCGCGGCGGCGGCGCGAGCGGCAGCGCGGCGAGGAACTCGTTCCAGTCCTTGAGCTTCGCCGAAAAGCGCTTCGCCTTCTCCGCGTACGCCGGATCGTGTTCGAGCAGCCGGTGGTAGTCCTTCATGGCCGAGCCGCAGCCGGCCGAGCTCACGACGACTGCGTCGAGCGTTCCGGCCGCAGGATCGTCGAACGCGTCGATGGTCGTGCGCGCGAGGCGGCGCGCCGCCTCGAGATCTCCGAAGTGCATCGGCAGCGCGCCGCAGCACGGCCGTGACTTCGGGCAGACCACGTCGCAGCCGTTGCGGGCGAGGACCTCGATGGCGGCGCGGTTCGCCCGCGGCAGGACTTCGTGGGCGATGCAGCCGACCAGGAAGCCGACGCGCGCGCGCCGCGGCCCGCTCGCCGGCGTCACGACCGGCGGATCGACCCGCTCGGCACGCGGCGGGATCGACGGCAGCAGGTCGTCGCGCCGGACGAAGTCGCTCCCGAGCAGGTGGAGCACGCCGAGCTTGCGCAGCGCGAAGCGCAGCCCGCTCTCGCGGTAGAGGCGCAGCAGAGTCGCAAGCAAGCGCACGCGCCGCGGGCTCGCCAGCACGAAGCGGAAGAAGCCGCGCTTGACGGCGCGCGCGAAGCGGCCGCGCGCGTTCGTCGGCTCGAGCAGGTCGCGCGTCAGCTCCATCATCTCGCCGAACTGCACGCCCGACGGGCAGACCGTCTCGCAGGCGCGGCAGACGAGGCAGCGGTCGATCTCCACGATCGAGTCGGTGTTCTCGTCGAGCCGTTTCTCCGCGAACGCCCGCATCAGGTAGATGCGGCCGCGCGGCGACGCCGACTCCTTGCCGGTCAGCCGGTAGGTGGGGCAGACGGGAAGGCAGAGTCCGCAGTGGACGCAGTCGAGCGCCCGCTCGTAGCGGAGCAGCGTCTCGACGGCGGCCTCGCGTTCCGGCGCGTGCGTGCTCATGCGAAGCGACCTCGCGAGAGGATCGCGCGCGGGTCGAGCTCGGCGCGCAGCGCGGCGGCGATCTTCGCGCGTGGACCGTGGGTGGCGTGAGCCGGGAGGACGGCGCGCCACGCCGGCGGACCGGCCTGCAGATAGGCGCTCGCGCCGGCCGCCGCGAGCGCGCGCGCGAGCTCGCGCAGCCCGAGCGCGAGCGCTTCGGCGAGCGAGCCGCCACCCCCGCTGGTCGCGAGCTTGAGGAATCCCGACCCGCGCGCGAGGTCGAGCGCGAGCCGTCCCGCCCCGAAGCGCTGCAGCGCGGCGACGACTTCCGTGAGTCGGCTCGGCGGCCAGTGGAGCGAGACGTGGCCGACGTCCACTTCACTTCCGCGCGCGCCGATCTCGTCGAGCTCGCGCAGCGGCGCCGGCCGCACCGCGCCCTCCACGACTTCCCGGCGCCACTCCGCGACCTGGCCCGCGAGCCGCTTTTCGAGCTCCGCGAGCTCCGCGTCGCACGCCGCGCGCGCCCCCTGGAAGCGGACGACGAGCGACCCTTCGAGCGCGGCGCCGCGTAGCGCGCCGACGAAGTGCGCTCCCGCCGGCAGGAGCCCTGGCGCCGCGAGCGCGTCGGCGCACGCGAGCAGTGCCGCCGGATCGGCGGTCGCGGCCGACGCCGCGACGTCGAGGGCCGGAAGCGGCCGCAGCCGCAGCGTCGCCGTCGCGACGACGCCGAGCGTGCCGAGCGCGCCGTGGTGCATCTTCATCAGGTCGTAGCCGGCAACGTTTTTGACGACGCGGCCGCCGGCCTTGGCGAAACGGCCGTCGGCGTAGAGCACGCTCACGCCGAGCAGGTGGTTGCGCAGCGTCCCGTGCTGCGCCGCGACGAAGCTGGTCGCGCCGCTCGCGATCAGGCCGCCGATCGTCGCGGCGTCGCGGTCGGGCGGCTCGATCGCGAGCCACTGGCCGTGCGGCGCGAGCAGCGCCTGAAGCTCCATGAGCGGGCAGCCCGCCTCGACGGAGATCACGAAGTCGGCGGGGGAGTGCTCGACGACGCCGCGCAGGCGCGACGTCGCGACCGCGAGGTCGGCGCGCGCCACCGGGTCGCCCGCGCCGAGCGCCGTCCCGCCGCCGAAGACCAGCAGCGGGCTCTCGCTCACCGCCGCCTCGAGCACGACGTCGCGCAGCCGCTCGCGGCTCTCCGGCTCGCAGGTGCGCGCGGGCGCGACGGCGCCGAGGTCGGCGCGCTGGGCCGCGCTCCAGGTGGATGCGCGTGTCGCGATGCCGCGCGCGGCGAGGCGCGTCTCGAGGTCGCCGCGGCGCGGCTCGAGGGCGGCGGGCGGCGCGCTCACCGTGCGGCCCCTTCGGGGTGCGTCACGCCGGCGATCGCGACGCCGGGCCGGAACTCGATGCACACCTTCGGTCCGGGCAGCACCTTGTCCGGATTGCAGAGTCCCAACGGATTGAAGGCGCGCCGCACGCGCGAAAAGACGTCGAGGTCGTCGGGCGTGAACTGCAGCGCCATCGCGTCGCGCTTCTCGATGCCGATGCCGTGCTCGCCGGAGAGCGAGCCGCCCCTCTCGATGCAGGCGGCGAGGATCTCCTCGCCGGCCGCGACCACGCGCTTCACCTCGTCCGCGTCGCGCCCGTCGTAGCTGATGTTGGGGTGGAGGTTGCCGTCGCCGGCGTGGAAGACGTTGGAGAGCAGCACGCGGTGCTTGGTCGCGATCTCGCGCACGCGCTTCAGCATCTCGGGCAGCTTCGAGCGCGGCACGACCACGTCCTGCACGTAGAGGTCGGGCGACAGCCGGCCGAGCGCCCCGAACGCTCCTTTCCGGCCTTTCCACAGCTTCGTGCGCTCTTCGGGCGACGTCGCCTCGCGCGTCTCGAACGCGCCGAACTCGCCGCCGAGCGTGCGCACGAGCGCCGCGTCCTCGTCGACCTGCGCGGCGAGCCCGTCGAGCTCGACGAGCAGGACGGCGTCCGCGTCGCGCGGATACCCGGCCGCGAGCACCGAGTCCTCGACCACCTCGATCGTCTTCTTGTCGAGCATCTCGAGCGCGGCCGGCAGGATCCCGTCGGAGACGACGCGCCGCACCATCCGGCAGGCGTCGTCGAGCGCGCGGAACGCGAAGAGAAAAGTGCGCACGGTGGCCGGCGTCGGCGTGAGGCGAACGATCAGCTCCGTCGCGATCCCGAACGTCCCCTCCGACGCGACGAAGGTCCCGACCAGGTCGAGCCCCGGCTCGTCGAGGCGCGTGCCGCCGAGCTCGACGACCTCGCCCTCCGCCGTGACGATCGTGAGTCCGAGCACGTGGTCGGTCGTCGTCCCGTACTTCATCGTGTGCGGGCCGCCCGAGTTCTCGGCGACGTTCCCGCCGAGCGTGCACGCCGTCTGCGACGACGGGTCGGGCGCGTAGTGCAGTCCGAGCGGCTTCACGGCCACCGACAGCTCGGCGTTGATCACGCCGCACTGGACGCGTGCGTAGCGGTCGCGCGCGTTCACCTCGAGGATCGCGCGCAGGCGCGCCGTCTCGACCACGATCCCGGTCCCGCACGGCAGCGCCCCGCCCGACAGCCCCGTCCCCGCCCCGCGCGGCACGTACGGCGTCCCGGTCGCAGTGCACCACTTCACGACCGCCGCCACCTCCGCCGTCGACCCCGGCAGCACGATCGCCCGCGGCCGCTGCCGGTAGTGCGTGAGCCCGTCCGACTCGTAGACGAGGAGATCGGCCGCGTCGGTGAGGACGTGCTCCGTGCCGACGATCTTCACGAGCTCGCGGAACGTCGTGGTCGCGGGGCTGGCGGGAGACATGGGGCGACGATTGTAGACCCGCGGAGCGGTCACTCGCCGCAGCTCACGGTCGCGCCGCTCTTCGCGTCGACTTCGTGCGTCGCGATCAGGTCGTCTCCGCGAAAGAGGCGGACTTCGAGGTGGCCGGGCGGGACGGTCTGCTCGACCTCGCGGCTGGTGCCGAACTCGTCGGCGGCGACGACGCGGCCGTCGCGGCGGACCTCGAAGCGGCAGCCGGCGGGAGGGTCCTTGACCGTGAGCTTGAGCTTCGCTCCGGGCGCGAGCGCGATCTCGAGCGCATCGGACTTCCCGCCTGACGCGACGACCACGTTCGTCGCGAGGCCGATGCGGCCGTCGCGCGTGGTGACGCGGACGGTGAAAGTCCCGCCGGTCGGGAAGCGGAGCTCGAAGTGGCCGTCGTCGCCGCTGCCGCGCGCGCGCTCGCGCCCGTTGGCGTCGTCGGTCCCCGAGCACCACGCGCCCTCGACCGGCTGGAGCGTGGTCGCGTCGATCACGCGGCCGGCGATCGCGACGGCGCTCTTCTCGAGGACGAACTCGACGTCGGTCGCGCCCGCCTTCACGCGCCGCGGCGGCGGCTCGCCGTAGCCTTGCGACTCGTCGTCGATGCCGACCGCAATCTCCCATTCGCCGTCGACGAGCGGGGCGAGCTCGAAGGTGCCGTCCGACTTCGGCACTGTGGTCACGACGCCGAACGCGGGCATCGCGACCGAGTAGGCGAGGACCTCGACGGCGTAGAACTCGCCGCCCTCCGGGCCGCGGACGCGACCGCGGATCGAGAGGTCGAGCGTGACGACCAGCGTGACCTCGACCTCCTTCGTGAAGGCCGGCACCTCGACGGCGAGGAGCGAGGATGCGGCGCGGTGCTTTTCGCCGCGCACCTTCACCGTGGACGGAGCTCGCGTCGGCTCGCCACCGGCGTAGGGCATCGGCTCGCCCGGATCGAGGTCGAGCCACCACGTCCCGGAAGGCACGTCCGCGATCTCGAAGCGGCCGTCCGCGCCGGAGGGTTTGGCGGAGCGCCGTTTCCGGCGGTCGTCGAGGCGGCGCCGCGCGTCGGGCTCGAGGTCGGACTGCGGCATCATCCGCAGGAGCGCCGCCTCGACCGCGTTGCCGTCGGTGTCGACCACGCGCCCGCGCACGCGCGCGACCGTCCCGAGCGTGAACTCGCGCTCGCCCGTCGCGCCCGCCTCGAGACGGAGCGCCTCCTTCTCTTGCAGCGGCGCGCAGCCGGCCGCGGTCACGTCGAGGTCGAGCGCCACGCCCGGCGGCAGCGCCTCGAGCGTCGCGCGGCCCGCGTCGTCGGTGGTCGCGGTCCGGACGATGCGCGGCGCGTCGACCGGGATCGGATGGGGCTGCGCCAGCAGGGTCGGGGAGACGCTCAGCTCGATCGTGGCGGCGGGAATCGCCGCGCCACCCGCGTCGCGCACGCGCGCCTGCAACCGCGCCGGCTTCGCCAGCCGCAGGACGAACGCGCGCTCGACCGACTCGTGGCCCGGCTCGACCCTCGCGAAGGCGGGCGCGAAGCCGTCGGCCGCGACCTCGAAGCCGCCGTTCCGCCACGAGCGCTCCGTGAACTGGAAGCGACCATCGGTGCCCGTCGTCGCGACCGGCGTCGGCTTCCGCTTCCAGTCGTGTTGGAGGACCTGCGCGCCGGCAACGGGCCGCACCGCGGCGCCGCCTTCGTGACCTTCGCGACTCTCGTCGCCCGCGACGACCTGCGCACAGAAGAGGAGGTCGGGCCCCGAGAAGAGCGCGACAGCGAGCTCGCGCACTTCATCGACGTTCAGCGGCGGGACGATCTGCGACTGCTCGTCCTCGACGCGACCCCCGGGTCGGAAGGTGACGTAGATCGCGCGGCCCGGGATCCAGTGGAGCGCCGCGCCGCCGCCGGCGTCGGTCGTGAATTCGAGCTTCGCGTCGGCGGTGAAGCCGTTGCGTGTCCGGATCGCGGCGAGCTCGCGCGGCTTGAAGTCGGAGGCGTCGGGCTTCACGACGACGCCGGCGAGCGGGCCGCCGCGGACGCGATCGGTCACGACGATCTTCAGGAGCGCCGCCGCCGGCTCGCGCGCGTCTCCGCTGCGCTCGGCGGGCGCTTCGGGAGCGAGCCCCTCGCGCTTCGCGTGAACGCCGCCGACGTCGCGCCTCGACTCCGTCGCGACGTCGGTCGGACCGGTCGCGTCGCCGGCGCGGCGCGCCGACCCCGCGGGCGCCCCAGGGTTGCGCGAAGCGTCGCCCTCCCCGTGCGGCGAACGCAACATCTGGAAGAGGGTGACCGCGACGACCGCGACCGCCACCGCTCCCGCGACCCCCAGGACTCGACGCCCGTCCACGCTCCATCTCCCTCGAAGTGGAGGGGCGAGTCTGCCCGTGAGCCCGCGCTCCGGGGACGCCGAAATCGCCGTCGGGCGGGCGCACTGAACCGCATTCGGCCGCGCCGGGCTTTCATGGCGCGCATGGGCGACGGAGCGACCGGTTTCCAGGCGGAGCAGCTGCTGCAGCACGCGGCGTGGGTGCGGCGCGTCGCGGCGCACCTCGTCGTCGATGCGGCGCGCGCCGACGACGTCGCGCAGCAGACGCTGCTCGCCGCGCTGACGCAGCCGCCGAAGCGCACGGATGCGCCGCGCGCCTGGCTCGCGAGCGTCGTGCGCAGCCTCGCGCGCCGCGCGGCGCGTTCAAAACAACGGCGCGAGCGCCACGAGTCGGCCGCGCCGCCCGCCGGTCCGGCCCCGTCCGTGCACGAGGTCGTCGCGCGCGCCGAGACGCAGCGCGCGCTCGTCGACGCGGTGCTCGCGCTCGACGAGCCGTATCGCACCACGCTGCTGCTGCGTTTCTTCGAGAACCGCTCGCCGCGCGCGATCGCGAAGGAGACGCGCGCGCCGGTCGAGACGGTGCGCACGCGGCTGAAGCGCGGGCTCGAGCTGCTGCGCGCCCGCTACGTCGAGCGGCGCGCGCAGGACTGGGTGTTCGCGCTGTTGTCGCTGATCGAGCCGCGCCACTGGAGCGGCCTGCGCCGCCTCGTCGCGGCGAAGAGCTCGGCGGCGAGCGTGTCGGTGGCGGGCGGGATCGGGTGGGCGGGCGTGGTGGGGGTGCTCGCGATGACGGCGAAATGGAAGCTGGCCGCAGCGGCGGTCGTCCTCGCGGCGGGCGCGTTCACGGCGGTGGAGGTCTGCCGATCGCCGGCGCTGCCAGTCGCGTCCGATGCGACGCCCTCGCGGCGAGGCGCGGCTCCACCATCGTCGACGGTTCCGGCGACGGTACCGGCGGAAGCTGCGCGCACCGAAGTCCCGCCGGCCAGCGCGCCCGGCGTCGAGCGGCCGGTCGTCCCGCCGACCTCGGTCGCCCTCGAAGGCCTCGTCGTCGATTCGAGCGGTGAGCCGGTGGAGGGCGCGATCGTCCTCGCCGAGCGCGTCGAACACGGCAAGGCGCGCTTCCCGACGATCTGGAATCTCGTGCAGGAGTTCGAGTATCTCGCGCGCGAATCCGGACTCGACGCGGACCACGGCGACTTGCGGCGCGCGACGACCGACGAAGGCGGTGCGTTCAACCTCGGGGCCCTCGCGCCCGGCACCGACTGGAACGTCGCCGCCGTCGAACGGACGCGCGGACTCGCGCTCGCGATCGGCGTCGCGCTCGAACGCGCCGGATCGACGAAGGAGGTCGAGCTCGAGCTCCTCGACGGCGTCGTCCTGCACGGGACCGTCCGCGATCCATCCGGCAACCCGGTGCCGGGCGCCTACGTGTTCGTCACCGCGTCCATGCCGAAGGAGGCGGCCACGGTCCGGGAGCGGCAGAAGGGGAATGACTCCGCGTTCCTCTCCGCGACGTGCGGTCCGGACGGGACCTATCGCACGCTTGCGGTCCCGTTCCGCGTCTTCTCCTTCCAATTCGGAGCGACGGGATACGTGATGCAGTGGACGCGGACGCCGGGAAGCGGAGGCGACCTCGTCGTCGCGTCCGACGTGCACGACCACCAGGAGGACTGCACGCTGGATCCGGCGCCGCGACTCTCGGGTGCGATCGTGAATCTCGACGGCTCACCGGCGCGACTCGCCACGACGGATCGCCCGCTCGAGGTGGTCGGATCGCTTCGATCGCCCGAGACCGCGACGCCGGCTCTCGTAACCGGTTTGCACGGCACGGTCGAGCGCGCGAACGACCGCTACGAATTCGCGTGCGAGTCGGGCCGCCCGGCGTTCCTTTCGATCTGGTCACGCGGCGTTCTGCTCGGATGGGCCGCCGTGCCGCCGCAGGGCGCCGGGCCGGAGCTGCGCATCGACCTCGCGCGAGCCGCCGCACCCCCCGTTGCCGCTTCGCTCGCGCTCGAAGTCGTCGACGGTGCGACGGGACGGCCGATCCCCGAGTTCACCCTCGCGCTGAGCTTCGACTCGCTCGCATCGAATGCTCCCGGAGTCGCCGATTCGGAACCCCGAGTCTTCCGCGACGAATCGGGGAGAGCGCGGCTCGACGCCCTGAATCCTGGCAAGTACGTCCTGACCGTGCGCGCGCCCGATTTCGCGGCGCGTTGCGTGTTCGTCGCGTCCCAGACGGAGCCGGACGCGCTGCCGTTGCGCGTCGAGATGCGGCGCGCGAAGGCGTCGATTGCCGGCCGAGTCGTCGATCGGGGCGGCGCTCCGCTCGTCGGCGCGACGCTCTGCCTGCGCGCGTCCGACGGAGGCCTCGCGCTCGCGCTTCCGGAATGCCTCGCGAGGACGAACGACGCTGGCGCGTTCCGCTTCGACGGCGTGCCGGAGGGCGATTGGTTCGTCGTCGCGGACTACGACGGCCTCGCGCCCGCCGCCTCGCACGCACGTGACGGTGACGCGAACGTCGTCGTGACGCTGGAGCCCGGCGTTCTGGTCGGCGTCACCGTCGCGCTTGACGAGAGCACGAAGGGCGATCTCAACTGGCTGCGCATCGTCGACGAACACGGCATCCCGGTCGTGGATGAACACCGGCCGGGCCGCTTCGTCGTCCGTCGAGGGTCGGGCACGACGAAGCACCGGCTCGCCGAGGGGCTCTACTCGATCGAATTCGCTTCCCCGAAGTGGCGCAGCGAGACGGTCCGCTTCCGTGCGACCGCCGGCGCCAAGGTTTTCGTCCCGCTGCTCGCCCCGCCGCCGTCTTCCCGGGAGAAGTGACACCGATCGAAGGGCTGGCTCCGCTTTCTCCACTCGACGGTTGAACCGCTTCCGCCGCGGCCCGACATTCACGCGCCGGAACGATGAGCTCCGACGCGACGCCCGTGCTCGACGCCCTGTTGCGGCAGCGCTCCTGGCTGCGGCGGCTCGCGTCGTCGCTGGTCGTCGACGCCGCACGCGCCGACGACCTGGTCCAGCGCGCGCTGCTCGCGGCGCTCGATGCGCCGCCGGCGACGGCGGAGCATCCGCGGGCGTGGCTCGCCACGGTGGTGCGGCGGCTGGTGCGGCGCGACCGGCTGGATGACGCAGGACGTGTCGAGCACGAGCAGCGCGCCGTCCGACGCGATCCGGAGCCGGCGGCCGACGAGGTGGTCGCGCGCGCGGCGCTGCAGCACGAGATCTCCGCGGCGGTGCTCGCGCTCGCCGAGCCCTATCGCACGGCGCTGCTGCTGCGCTTCTTCGAGGACCGGCCGCCGCGCGCGATCGCGAAGGCGACGCGCGTCCCGGTCGAGACGGTCCGCACGCGCGTCAAGCGCGGGCTCGAGCTGCTGCGCGCGGAGCTGGTCGAGCGGCGCGCGCAGCGCGTGAAGCGGTCGGGGGACGCGAGCAGCACGGGCGAATGGGCGGTCGCGCTGGTCGGCCTGCTCGATGGCGCGACGCGCCGGACGGTGCGCCACCTGGTGCTTGCGAAGTCGTCGGCGGCGACGGCGGCGGTCGCGAGCGGAGTGAGTGTCGTCGGAGTGCTGGGAGTGCTCGGGATGTCGATGAAGCTGCAGCTCGCGGCGGCCGTGGTCGTGGTCGCGGCGGGGACGTTCACGGTCGTGAAGCTGTGCGAGCCCGAGCGGCTCCCGCCGCGCGACGCGCTGTCCGACGCGGCGCACGCGCGCGACGCGCGGATCGCGGCGGAGTCGGCCGACGCCGCGCCGCTCGTGCCCGCGGCGAGCGCGACGCGGGCGCCCGACGCGACGCCGAAGCCCGAGCGCGCGCCGACGCCTGCGACGGCGCCGGCCGCCGCCGAGCTTGCGCTCGAAGGGGTCGTCCGCAACCTCCGCGGCGATCCGGTCACGGACGCGTTCGTGCTGCTCGACGAGAGCGGCCTGGAGGGGGCGAACGACCGGCTCGACCAGCTCTGCTTCGACGTCCCGGCGCTCGCGGTCAGGGCGGCGCCGGGCGCCGGCGACGGCGGTTTGTGCGTCGTGCGCACGGCCGAAGGGCGCTTCCGTTTCGACGCCGTCCGGCGCGGTGCGACGATCGCGATCGCGGCGGTCCACCCCGTCGATGGCGTCGCACCGGCGGCCGGCGTGAAGACCGCCGCCGACGGCCCGCACGCGCCGCTCGACCTCACGCTCGTCCCCGGCGTCGTCTTCGCCGGCGTCGTCGCCGACGACCAGGGCGTCCCGCTCGCGAACGCGGGCGTCCACGTCTGCCGCTTCGAAGGCGACACGCACCACTCCTCGACGACGACGCTGAACGGCGCGACCACCGACGCGGACGGTCGCTACCGGACCGCGTCCTTCCCGTACCGCTCCTTCACGCTCTCCGCGTCCGCGCCCGGCTTCCTGCGCTGCGAGCTCGGCCGCATCGTCGTGCCCGAGGGCGAGCGCGAGCACGCCGCGTCGTTCCGGCTCGTGCGCGCGGCGACGTGGCGCGGCCGCGTCGTGACCGCCGACGGCGCGTCCGCCCGCCTCGCGAGGGTGCCCGGCGAGCTCGTCGTCGCCGGCACGCGCAACGATCCGCGCGGCCGTTCGAACTCGTTCGACCACGCCGAGGACCGCGGGACGCTGCTGCGCGACGAGGACCGCTACGAATTCACGCCGGCGAGCGCGGCGATGAAGTTCGTCGCGCTCTGGTGCGGCGAGACGCTGCTCGGCGCCGTCGAGCTCGGCGACGCCGAGCACGCGCCCGACCTCGTCGTCGACGTCGCGAAGGCGCGGCCCGCGCAGAAGGGCGCGCTCGTCGTCGACGTCGTCGCCGCGCGCGACGGCGCTCCGATCGCCGCCTTCGAATTGAAGTGGCAGCGCGACCCGCTCAAACTGCTCCAGTCCGACTTCCGCTACGAGAAGCGCCAGTGCA
>DAINBU010000081.1:0-22100 GCA_036732755.1 Planctomycetota bacterium | reverse complement strand
CGACCCGCTCTCGCCCGACGCGCGTTCGCGCACGCAGCCTCGCCCGCCCACCCGCTCGCGCGCTTGCGCGCTCGCCCCCGCCGCGAGAAATCGCTTCCGGTCTCGCCTCGCGACTCCCTCCCGCCCGCCCCCCGCCACCAGCCCCGCCCCCGCCCCGGCCGAAGAGGACGCGGGGGTTCCCGTACATGGCGCAGGCGTCCCGGATCGAGAGCGTCGCCGAGACCGTGGCGCGCTTCCGCGAGCGCTTCCTCGAGAAGATCGCGGAGGGCGCCTTCGAGCTCCCGATGCTGCCCGAGGTCGCGAGCATGGTCATGGCCGCGACGCAGGACGATTCGTGCGACGCGCGCCGCCTCTCGCGCATGATCCACCGCGACGCGGCGCTCGCCGGCCACGTGCTGAAGCTCGCCAACTCGCCGCTCTACGCGCCGACCGTCCCGATCGTCTCGCTGCAGCAGGCGGTGAGCCGGCTCGGCATGAAGAAGATCCGCGAGATGGCGCTGGTCGCCGCCTGCCAGGCGAAGGTGTTCCGCGTGCCGGGCCAGGACGCGCGCGTGCGCCAGCTCTTCCGCCACTCGATCGCGGCGGCCTCCTACGCGCAGGAGATCGCGCGCATGCGCCGCTGGAACGTCGAGGAGGCGTTCCTGTGCGGGCTGCTGCACGACGCCGGGAAGCCGGTCCTGCTGCAGCTCCTCGTCGAGGTCGAACGCGAGCTCGACCTCGGCGTCGACGCGAGCCTCGTCGAGGACGTCGTCGACGAGATGCACGGCAGCGTCGCCGGCCGCCTCGTCGAGGGGTGGCGCCTTCCCGCGCGCGTCGCCGAGACGATCGTCTACCACCACCGGCCGCACGAGGCGCCGGGCGCGGCGCAGACCGCGATGCTGACCGGCATCGCCGACGACCTCGCCCACTTCGCGCTGCAGTCGCGGCCGGTGACGGAAGACGAGCTGCGCGCCCATCCGCTCCTCGTCCCGCTCAATCTCTACCGCGACGAGCTCGATGCGCTGATCGCCCGCAAGGACGCGGTGAAGGCGGCCGCGGAGGCGGTCGGATGAGCGCCGCGCCCGAGCGCTACGACGTCGTCGTGATCGGGAGCGGACCGGCCGGCGCCAAGGCGGCGCAGCAGGCGGCGCGGCTCGGCAAGCGGGCGCTGCTCGTCGAGCGCGAGCTCAGCGTCGGCGGCGCCTGCGTCCACCGCGGGACGATCCCGAGCAAGACCCTGCGCGAGGCGGCGCTCGCGCTCACCAGCTTCAAGGCGCGCACCGGCTCCGTCTTCGAGCTCAAGCTGCGCGACGACCTCCAGGTCGCGAGCCTCATGACGCGCATGGAGGAGGTGGTCAGGGCGCACGAGCAGATGATGGCCGACCAGCTCCGGCGCGACCGCACGGCGAGCCGCCACGGCCGCGCGCGCTTCGTCGACCCCCACGTGATCGAGGTGGAGAGCGTGAGCGGCGCGACGGCGCGCTTCGTCGCCGACCACGTCGTGATCGCGACCGGCTCCAAGCCGCGCACGCCGTCCGACGTCCCGGTCGACCACGAGCACGTGCTCGACAGCGACTCGATCCTCTCGCTGACGTACCTCCCGAAGAGCCTCACCGTCCTCGGCGCCGGCGTGATTGCGGCCGAGTACGCCTCGATCTTCGCGGCGCTCGGCACGAAGGTGACGATGGTCGACCGCGTCGCGCGGCCGCTCGGCTTCCTCGACCCCGAGATCGCCGACGTCTTCGTGCGGGCGTTCCACCGCATGGGATCGCGCTTCCTCGGCGGCCGCCGCCACGTCGCGGTCGAGTGGGACGGCCTCGACACGGTCGTGACGAAGCTCGACGACGGCAGCGAGGTGCGCAGCGAGAAGCTGCTCTGCTGCCTCGGCCGCGTCGCCAACCTCGAGGGGCTCGACCTCGGGAACGCCGGCCTGCGCGCGAACGAGCGCGGCCTCCTCTCCGTCGACGCGAACTGCCGCACGGCGGTGCCGCACGTCTACGCGGCCGGCGACGTGATCGGTCCGCCCTCGCTCGCCTCCTCGTCGGCCGAGCAGGGACGCCGCGCGATCTGCGCGATGTTCGGCGTCACGCTCGGCCACGGCAGCGACGTGATCCCGGCCGGCATCTACACGATCCCCGAGCTCTCCCAGGTCGGCATGACCGAGGAGCAGGCGAAGCAGGGCGTGGGCGGCTGCCTGGTCGGCCGCGCGCAGTTCGGCGAGCTCGCGCGCGGGAAGATCGCCGCGATGGAGGAGGGGCTCCTGAAGCTGGTCGCCGATCCGGGCGGCCGCAAGCTGCTCGGCGTCCAGATCGCCGGAGAGGGCGCCGCCGAGCTGATCCACCTCGGACAGGAGGCGCTGATCCACGGCGCCGAGGTCGACGGCTTCGTCGACAACATCTTCAACTTCCCGACGCTGGCCGAGGCGTACCGCGTGGCGGCGCTCGACATCGTCCTGCAGCGTAGAGCGCTCTTCCCGGCGGGCGCCCCGGGCGCGCCGGCCGACTCCCCGCTCGGCCGCTCGTGAACTGCTGACGCCGCGCAACCCGGCGGTCCACCCGATCGAAGCTACATACCGCGACGGCCTGGAGTCCTCGGGAGCCGGCCGTTGTCGTCGTCGAGGATTTGGGCGACGGAGGTTGCGCGCGCGCGGCGGTTCGTCGCGGGCGTCGCGGCCGTCGTGCTCGCCGCCTGCTCCCATTCCGACGACCCTGCGCAGTCGCCCCCGGCCGAGCCGCCGTCGTTCGAGCACGTGAGCGACGAGCCGGTGGTGCGCGACCACCGTCCCCTGCCGCCACGGCCCGAAGACGTGCTGTTCTTCGACGACTTCTCCGCGCACGACCGCGCGCGCTGGCGCGAGCCGACGACGAGCGACGGCGTGCCGCGCCCCTCGCGGGTGCAGTGGTTCGCCGAAGGCGAGGGCGTGCGCGGCGGCCTCATGCTCCCGCCCGGCGAAGGCGGCGTGCACGCGCGGCTCGAGGTCGCGCGCCCCGACGCGCTGGTGGTGACGGTGCGCGCGCGCTCGTACGGCCACGAGCGCGACGCGCAGCTCCGCGTCGCCGACGTCGCCGGGAAGGAGCGCGAGCTCGCCGCCGACGCGCGCCCGATCGCGGCCGGCTCCGATTGGGTCGAGGCGCGCGCCTGCCTCGACCGGCGCCGCGGCCCGCGCTCGGTGCGCGTGAGCCTCGTGCCAGGCGACGGTCCGCTCCTCGTCGACCGGGTCGAGGTCGCCTGCCTCGCGCCGGTCGAGCGCGCCTCGCTCGGCGGCGCCGCGGCCGAGGGGCCGCCGCGCGCGCGCCTGCGCTTCGAGCTCCCCGAGATGGACGCCGAGATGGACGGCCTCCTCGTCCCGACCGGCGGCGCGCTGCGCTGGAAGGGGACGCTGCCGGCCCGCGCGCCGCGCCTCGACGTCGAGACCGGCCTGCTCGGCGGCGACCGCGGCGGAGACGCGGAATGGAGCGTCGCGGTCGACGGCATCGCGATCGCGACCCGCCGCGAGGTGCTCGTCGCCGACCTCTGGAACAGCCGCCTCTCCGAGTGGACCGTGCCGCTCGACGCCTGGGCGGGACGCGCCGTCACCCTCGAGCTGCGCTGCCGCGGCGACCGCGACGTCCTCGGGTTCGCGGGCGCGCCGCGCGTGCTCGGCTCGGACGCGACCCCCGATCGGGCAAGGCCGCCGTCCGTCGTGCTCGTCTCGCTCGACACGCTGCGCGCCGACCGCGTCGGACCGCGGCCCGACGGGAGCACGCTCACTCCGCGCCTCGATGCGCTGGCGGCGCGCGGCGCCCGGTTCACGCACGCGAGCTCGACCTCGTCGTGGACGCTCCCGGCGCACGTCTCGCTCATGACCGGACAACATCCCGTCGTGCACGGCGTGCTCGACAACGACCGCCGGATCGATCCGCGCCATTCGTCGCTGCTGGCGCGCCGCTTCCGGGCGCGCGGCTACGCGACCGCGGCGTTCACGGCCGGCGGCCTCGTCGACCCGCGCTTCGGCTTCGGCGAAGGGTTCGACGCCTACTCCGTGCGCGACCCGTGCGGCATCGCGCGCGACGCCGCCGATCCCGCCGCCGCGCGCGACGCGCAGGTCGACGCGACGCCGCGCCGCGCGTTCTCCTGGCTGCGCCGCCACGCCGACGCCCCCTTCTTCCTCTTCCTCCACACCTACTTCGTGCACGAGTACGAGGACGCCGCGCACGAGGGGCAGGACGCCGAGCGCTGCGCCCTCCTCGCGAGCGCGACCGCGCGTGACCCGGCGGCGGTCGCCGAGCTCGCCCGGCGCTACGACGCGTGCGTGCGCGAGGTCGACCGCGACTTCGTCGGCCCGCTGCTCGACCTGCTCGACGAACTGCGGCTCCGCGAGCGGACGATCGTCGCGGTCGTCTCCGACCACGGCGAGGAGTTCCTCGAGCACGGCGGTTTCCGGCACGGCCTCACGCTGCACGACGAGGTCGGAGCGGTCGCGCTGCTGTTCGCCGGTCCGGGCGTGCCGCGCGGCGCGACGTTCGCCGATCCGGTGAGCCTCGTCGACGTCGCGCCGACGCTCGCCCGCCTCGCCGGCCTGCCGGCCGACGCGCTCTGTCACGGCCGCGACCTGTTCGCGCCGCCCGACGACGAGGAGCGCCCGCTCGTCCTCCACCTCGACCACCACTGCGACGGGGGCGTGCGCGCGCGCGGCGAATCGCTCCGCCTCGGCGTCTGGCGCGTGCAGCGCATGTGGAACGAGGCGGGCGAAGCAAAGCTCACCTTCGAGCGGGAGAACCCCGCCACGGGGCGTCCCGCGCCGTTCGAGCCGACGCCGGCGCAGCGCGCCTCGCTCGAGCGGCGGCTCGACGCCGAGCTCCTCGCCGAGCTCGCGCGCGCGCCGGCCGCGCGGGACGCCGGACCGGTCGAACTTCCCGAGGCCTTGCGCGACCGCCTGCGCAAGCTCGGCTACGCCGGCCGCTGAGCCGCGGTGCGCTCCCGCGCGCCGGTCGCTAACACGGGGGCCCGTCCGTGCCTCGTGACGCCGCAGGAGGTGGCCATGGTGCGTCCGCTGCTCGCGTCCCTGCTCCTTCTCGCCGCCGCCGCGCCGGCGCGCGCGCACGACTGGAACGGCCTCGTCGCCGACAAGGCGGGCCGCATCTACGCCATCGACGCCGACCACTGCTGCATCTGGCGCACGGAAACGAACGGCAAGACGACGCTCTTCCTCGACTCGAAGGAGGGCGTGAAGCTCGAGCACGCGCACCACCTCGAGATCGACGGCGACGACCGCCTCTGGCTCGCGAGCGGCTGCGACAAGGGCAACCTCTGGCGCATCTCGCCGGACGGGACGATCGACGCGATCGAGTGGCCGAAGCCGGAGGGGCTGACGCTCGAGACCGTCCTGCCCGACGGACCCGACGCGCTCTGGATCGTCGCGCCGAAGCAGGTCCTGCGGCTCACGCTCGAGGCGGGAAAGGACGGCGTGCCGCGCGGCAAGAAGCTCGCGATCGTCGCCGCGGTCGGCTCGCCGTCCGGCGCGTGCGCGCGCGCGCCCGACGGCGCGCTCCTGCTCGCCGATGGCGATTCGGTCAAGCGCGTCACGAAGGAGGGGCGCGTCACCGACGTCGTCGATGGGATCGGCGGCGAGATCTACGGCCTCGCGCTCTCCGCCGACGGCGCGCTCACGTTCACCGACTGGGAACACGGCCGCCTGCTGCGGCTGAAGGACGGCGTGGTGAGCGAGCTCGCGAAGGGGCTCGCGCATCCGTCGGGCGTCGTGCTCGCGAAGGACGGCGCGGTCGTCGTGAAGGAGAGCGGCCGCCAGACCAACACGACCGGTCTGCTGAAGCGCGTCGACGTCGACGGGACGATCACGCTGCTGGCGAAGCTCGAACCTCCCGCCGCGCGCTGAGGCGATTTCCGCGAGGCGAAATCGCTTCCCGCATCGTCACGCGTTCGAGCCGTCGGGATACCATCCCGGATCCAACTCGTCGTCGAACGGTGCCTCGATGTACCTGCTGCCTGCCGTCCTCGCCCGGGGATTCGTCTTCCTCGCGTCGTGCCTCGCCGGCCAAGGCGGGGACGACGCGGCCGTGCCGGCGCTGCCGCCGTTCGCGGCGCCGCGCTTCGAGGTCGTGAGCGACGAGCCGGCGGTGCGCTCCGGCCTCCCGTCCCTGCCCGAGCCGGGCGACGAGTTCTTCGTCGAGGAGTTCACGACGCTCGACCGCGCGCGCTGGTCGGACGGCGAGGCGACCACCGCGCCATCGGGCGGGCCAACCACCGCCCCATCGGGCGGGCAAACCATCAAGCACCTGCCGAGCGCGCCGGGCGCGCAGGGTGTCGTGGTGGTCGCGGCCGGGCGCGGCGCGTTGCGCGGCCGCTTCGACGTCACCCGCAGCGACGCCGTGATCGTGACGCTCCGCGCGCGCTCCTTCGCGACCGGGACGCCGGCGCGCCTGCGCGCGGTGCAGACGTCGCCCGACGAGCCCGAGGCGAGGGTATTCGAGGCGCCGATCGCCGCGACGGCCGCCTTCGCGGAGAGGCGCTTCGTCGTCGACCGCCAGGGCAACCGGCGCCGCCTCGAGCTCGAGCTGCACGCGGGCGACGGCCCGCTCTCGATCGACCGCATCGAGTGCCAGTACCTGCGGCCGGTCGAGCGCGAGTGGCTCCTGCCCCGGCGCTCCTCCGACGATGCGCTTCCCGCGGCGCGCCAGTGGCTCGCCTCCATGATCGTCGGCACCGAGATGGAGGGGTGCCTGGTGCCGGTCGGCGGCGTCGTGCGCTGGCGGACGCGCGTGCCGGCGCGCGCGCCGCGCCTCGACGTGATGACGACGCTGCTCGGCGGCGACCGCGGCGGCAGCGCCGAATGGGTGGTCGAGGTCGACGAGGCGGCGATCGCGGCACGCTCCGAGACGATCGTGCCGGGCGAATGGTGCAACCGCCCCTCGCCGTGGGTCGTCCCGCTCGAGAAGTGGGCCGGCCGCGAGGTGGTCGTCGCGCTGCGCTGCGCCGGGGACCGCTCGGTGGTCGGCTTCGCCGGAGCGCCGCGCGTCCTCTCGGCCGCGCCCGCCGAGGCGCCCCCCAACGTCGTCCTGATCTCGCTCGACACGCTGCGCCCCGACCGCGTCGGGCCGCGCAAGGGCGCGCCGTCGCTCACGCCGCGCCTCGACGAGCTCGCGCGGCGCGGCGCGCTCTTCACCGACGCCGCCTCGACCTCGTCCTGGACGCTGCCGGCGCACGCCTCCCTCTTCACCGGCCAGCACCCGCTCGTGCACGGCATCGGCAGCACCGCCGATCGCTTCGACACGGTCCGCTCCCGCATGCTCGCCGAGCGCTACCGCGCGGCCGGCTACGCGACGGCCGCCTTCACCTCGGGCGGCATGCTCGACCCCGAATTCGGCTTCTCGCGCGGCTTCGAGTCCTACTCGGTGCGCGACCCGTGCGGCGTCTCGCGCGAGGCGATCGACCTGTTCTTCCGCTTCGACGACCACCTGCCGACCGACGAGGAGCTCGACGCGACGACGCGCCCCGCCTTCGACTGGATCCGCCGCCACGCCGACGGCCGCTTCTTCGTCTTCCTCCACACCTACAAAGTGCACAACTACGACGATCCCTGCGCGACCGAGAAGGAGCGCCAGAGCGCCGCGCTCAAGGACCGCGCCGACCAGGGCGACCAGGAGGTGATCCGCGAGCTGGTGCGCCGCTACGACGCCTCGGTGCCCGAGGTCGACGCGTCGCTCGTCGGCGGCCTCCTCGACCTGCTCGACGAGCTGTCGCTGCGCGAGAAGACGCTCGTCGTCGTCTTCTCCGACCACGGTGAGGAGTTCGGCGAGCACGGCCGCTACGGCCACGGCTGGCAGCTCACGCCCGAGGTCGGCTCGATCGTGATGGTGGCCGCCGGGCCCGGCGTCCCGAGCGGCGCGCGCATCGACAAGGCGGTCAACCTGACCGACGTCTCGGGGACGCTCGCGCGCCTCACCGGCCTCCCGCCCGATCCCGAGTGGCGCGGCCTCGACCTCTTCGCGCCGCCGACCTCCGAGCCGCGCTGCCGCGTTTTGATCCTCGACAACGGCTCCTACCGCGCGGAGGCGATGTGGATCGACCAGTGGCGGGTCCACCGCACCTGGGACGCCGATGGCAAGCGGTCGAAGATCACGCTCGAGAAGCGCGACCCCCACACGGGGGCGATCGTCGCGGTCGAGCCGACCGACTCGCAGCTCATGATCCTGGAGCGGCGCCTCGACCACGAGATGGCGCAGCGCCTGCCGAAGACCGGCGGCGACCAGCGCGACGGCCACGACCTGTCGCCGGAGCTGCGCGCGCGGCTGCGCGCGCTCGGGTACCTCGATCACTGACGCGGCGACTCCCACCGGTCCACTCGATCGAAGCTACGATCCCGCGACAGCCTGGAGTCATCGGGGTCGGCCGTTGTCATCGTCGAGGAGGTTCGTGCCGGACGTTGCGCGCGAGCGGCATTTCGTCGCGAGCCTCGCGCCTGTCGCGTGCGTCGTGCTCGCCGCCTGCTCCCGTTCCGGCGGCGACGCGCTCGCGTCCCGGGAGCCGCCGTCCTTCGAGCTCGTGAGCGACGACCCGGCCGTGCGCGACCCTCGTCCCGCGCCGCCGCGGCCCGAGGACGTGCTGTTCGCCGACGACTTCGCCGCGCACGACCGCGCGCGCTGGCGCGAGCCGACGACGAGCGACGGCGTGCCGCGCCCCTCGAAAGTGCAGTGGTTCGCCGAGGGCGAGGGCGTGCACGGCGTGCTCCTGCTCCCGCCCGGCGAAGGGGGCGTGCACGCGCGGCTCGACGTCATGCGCTCCGACGCGCTGGTGGTGACGGCGCGCGTGCGCTCGTTCGGCCGCGCGCGCGACGCGCAGCTCCGCGTCGCCGACCTCGCCGAGAAGGACCGCGAGCTGGCCGCCGACGCGCGCCCGATCGCGGCCGGCCCCGAATGGGTCGACGTGCGCGTCTTCCTCGACCGGCGCCGCGGCCCGCGCTCGGTGCGCGTGAGCCTCGTGCCGGGCGACGGCCCGCTCGCCGTCGACCGGGTCGAGGTCGCCTGCCTCGCGCCGGTCGAGCGCGCCTGGCTCGTCGGCGCCGCGGCCGAGACGCCGCCGCGCGCGCGCGTCCGCGTCGAGCTCCCCGAGATGGACGCCGAGATGGACGGCCTCCTCGTCCCGACAGGCGGCACGCTGCGCTGGAGCGGGACGCTGCCGGCCCGCGCGCCGCGCCTCGAAGTCGGGACCTGCCTGACCGTCTGCGACCGCGGCGGAGGCGCGGATTGGAGCGTCGCGGTCGACGGCGCCGTGATCGCGAGCCGGCGCGAGGAGGTCGCCGCCGGCGCATGGAACAGCCCCTTCTTCGAGTGGACGGTGCCGCTCGACGCGCACGCGGGACGCACGGTCACCCTCGAGCTGCGTTGCCGCGGCGGCCGCGACGTCCTCGGGTTCGCGGGCGCGCCGCGCGTGCTCGGATCGGACGCGACCCCCGATCGAGTACGGCCGCCGTCCGTCGTGCTCGTCTCGCTCGACACGCTGCGCGCCGACCGCGTCGGACCGCGGCCCGACGGGAGCACGCTCACTCCGCGCCTCGATGCGCTGGCGGCGCGCGGCGCCCGGTTCACGCACGCGAGCTCGACCTCGTCGTGGACGCTCCCGGCGCACGTCTCGCTCATGACCGGACAACATCCCGTCGTGCACGGCGTGCTCGACAACGACCGCCGGATCGATCCGCGCCATTCGTCGCTGCTGGCGCGCCGCTTCCGGGCGCGCGGCTACGCGACCGCGGCGTTCACGGCCGGCGGCCTCGTCGACCCGCGCTTCGGCTTCGGCGAAGGGTTCGACGCCTACTCCGTGCGCGACCCGTGCGGCATCGCGCGCGACGCCGCCGATCCCGCCGCCGCGCGCGACGCGCAGGTCGACGCGACGCCGCGCCGCGCGTTCTCCTGGCTGCGCCGCCACGCCGACGCCCCCTTCTTCCTCTTCCTCCACACCTACTTCGTGCACGAGTACGAGGACGCCGCGCACGAGGGGCAGGACGCCGAGCGCTGCGCCCTCCTCGCGAGCGCGACCGCGCGTGACCCGGCGGCGGTCGCCGAGCTCGCCCGGCGCTACGACGCGTGCGTGCGCGAGGTCGACCGCGACTTCGTCGGCCCGCTGCTCGACCTGCTCGACGAACTGCGGCTCCGCGAGCGGACGATCGTCGCGGTCGTCTCCGACCACGGCGAGGAGTTCCTCGAGCACGGCGGTTTCCGGCACGGCCTCACGCTGCACGACGAGGTCGGAGCGGTCGCGCTGCTGTTCGCCGGTCCGGGCGTGCCGCGCGGCGCGACGTTCGCCGATCCGGTGAGCCTCGTCGACGTCGCGCCGACGCTCGCCCGCCTCGCCGGCCTGCCGGCCGACGCGCTCTGTCACGGCCGCGACCTGTTCGCGCCGCCCGACGACGAGGAGCGCCCGCTCGTCCTCCACCTCGACCACCGTTGCGAGGGGGGCGTGCGCGTGCGCGGCGAATCGCTGCGCCTCGGCGTCTGGCGCGTGCAGCGCATGTGGAGCGAGGCCGGCGAAGCGACGCTCACCTTCGAGCGGGACGATCCCGCCATGGGGCGTCCCGCGCCGTTCGAGCCGACGCCGGAGCAGCGCACCGCGCTCGAGCGGCGGCTCGATGCCGAGCTCCTCGCCGAGCTCGCGCGCGCGCCGGCCGGGGGGGACGTCGGGACGGTCGACCTTCCCGAAGCTTTGCGCGACCGCCTGCGCAAGCTCGGGTACGCCGGCCACTGAAGCGCGGCGCGGCCCTATCCTGGCCGGGAGTCTCTCCCGATCCGGAGCCGCCGATGGACTTCAGGACGCCGACCCGAATCGGTTGCGCCGCGCTCGCGCTCGGCGGCCTCGCGCTCGGACTCTCGAGACAGGCGGGCGGCGACTCGGGACGGCTGCTCGACGGTGCGCTGCACCACCTCGGCGACGAGACCGTGACGCGCTGGAAGGAGGCGGCCGCACCCGAGCCTTCGCCGCTGCGCGTCGCCTTCGAGTCGCGCGCGAACGCGACCGAGTGGGTGCTCGAGTACGCGCAGCGCGACGTGAGCGGCGACTGGGCGCTCGCGCTCGACGGGAAGTTGGTCGGCACGCTCCCGCGCAACGAGGACGCGCTGCGCACGGTCCGCTTCGCGATCCCTGCCGGGACGCTCGCCGACGGGAAGCACGAGCTGACCGTCACGCCGCTGAAGCCGACGCCGGGAAAGGCGCCCGCCGACGACCTGCTCGTGGGCCGCTTCAAGCTGTACGAGAAGCCGCTGCGCGAGCTCTTCGCGCTGGGCCGGGTCACCGTGCGCGTGACCGACGCGGCGGGCGGCGCGCCGCTCCCGGCGCGGGTCACCGTCACCGACGAGAAGGACCAGCGGGTCGAGCTCTTCTACGGCGAGGCGCGCACGACCGCGGTGCGCAGCGGCATCGCCTACACGTGCGACGGCGTCGCCGCGCTCGAGGTGCCGGCGGGCCGCGTGGTCGTGAGCGCGACGCGCGGCATGGAGTGGTCGCTCGCGCAGAAAACGATCGTGGTCGAGGCGGGCGGGTCGCAGGAGGTCGCGCTGTCGCTCGCGCGCGAGGTCGACACGACCGGCTGGATCGCCGCCGACACCCACCTCCACACCTTCACCTTCAGCGGCCACGGCGACTCTTCGGTCGAGGAGCGCGTCGTGACGATCGCCGGCGAGGGGATCGAGCTCGCGGTCGCGACCGACCACAACCACCACACCGACTATGCGCCGGCGCAGCAGGCGCTGCAGCTCACGCCGTTCTTCACGCCCGTGATCGGCAACGAGGTCACGTCCGACAACGGCCACATGAATGCCTTCCCGTTCGCGCCCGACGCGCCGGTCCCGGAGTACCGCGAGACCGACTGGACGAAGCTCGTCGCGAACATCCGCGCGCGCGGGGCGCAGGTGGTGATCCTGAACCACCCGCGCTGGCCGGAGAAGGGGCGCGACCCCCTCACGCGCTTCGGCTTCGACCTGCAGACCGGCGGCAACGCCGCGGGCCAGCGCTTCACCTTCGACTGCCTCGAACTGGTGAACTCCGACGCGCCGACGCAGCCGACGCGCGCGGTGCTGCCGGTCTGGTACGCGCTGCTGAACTGCGGTGAGCGCTTCCCCGGCGTCGGCGCCTCCGACTCGCACCACGTCGGCGTCATCGCCGGGCAGGGGCGCACCTACGTCCCGAGCGCGACCGACGACCCCGCTCGGATCGACGTCGCCGCGACGATCCGCGCTTTCAAGGAGGGGCGCGTGAGCGTGAGTTATGGTCTGTTCGCGACGATCGAGGTCGACGGGCAGGCGCGCACGGGAGACTTTCTGCGCGTCGCCGTCGAGCCGCCCGCCGACGGCGCGGCCGGCCGCTCCGTCGTGGCCGAGGTCACGGTGCGCCACCCCTCGTGGGTGAAGCCGGCGCGCCTCGAGCTCGTGGTCGACGGCGCCGTCGCGGCGACCGTCGACCTCGCCGCCGCGCAGGAGGGCGACGCGCCGACCGTGCTGCGCCGCCGGGTACGCGTGCCGCTGCCGGCGCACGACGCGTGGCTCGTCGCGGTCGCGTGGGGCGAAGGGGTGAAGCGCGCCTGCTGGGCGACCGAGCTGGCCGAGACCTGCGCGATCACCAACCCGGTCTGGCTCGACGTCGACGGCGACGGCCGCTGCGACAGCCCGCGCGCGCTCGCGCAGGCGCGGCTCGACGCCGCGCACGGCGACCTCGCGCTGTCCGCGGCGGCGGTGGGCGCGGCCGACGACGCGGTGGCGTTCCAGCTGCTCGACCTGCTGCGCGCGGCGGGGGCGGCGCGCGGCGACCTCGCGCGCGTCGCGGCGGCCGGCGGCGCGCAGCGGCCGGCCCTCGCCGAATGAGTCGAGCAGTCGGCCGCGCCGCCCCCCGCTGCTCCGAAGAAGTAGGCGTCCGACGCGACCGGCGGCATCTCCCGTCGGAAAGCGATTCCGGTCCCCGAATCCCCCGGGCGGTCCCCTTCAGCGCTTTTGCAGGCGCGGTCGATCAGACTCACGTTCAGTCCCAGGGACGGGGGGTCGAGCCATGCATCGCCGCGCCGGGTTCACGTTGATCGAGCTCATCATCGTGATCTCGATCATTTCGATCCTCGCGGCGGTCGCGATCCCCAACCTCCTCTCCTCGCGCATCGGCGCCAACGAGTCTTCGGCGATCGCGACGCTGCGTCAGATGCAGTCGGCCCAGACGGTCGTGCAGACGATGCGCACGATCGACCAGGACCTCGACGGCGTCGGCGAATACGCATGGCTCGCGGAGATGACCGGCTTCGTGCAGGTGCGCGACGCCACCGGCCCGCACGGCGGACCGCTGCTCAATCCGCCGTCGGCGGCGCGCTCGATCGGCGTCGTGAACGCCGCCGGAGTCGTGACCAAGGCGGGCTACATCCTGCGCATGTCGATGTCGGACAACACCGGCGCGGGCTTGAACGAGGCGCCGAACGGCGGCTCGCCGACCGGCGAGGACGCCGACAACTGCGAGAAGTTCTGGCTCGCCTACGCGTGGCCGGCCGGCTACACGACGTCGGGCAAGCGCACGTTCGTCGTGAACCAGACCGGCGACATCCTGCAGACGCAGAACGCGGGGACCGGCGCGACGCCGAGCTACGACGCCATGTCCAGCGTGCCGGCGCCCGACGCCGCGGTCGAGAGCGGCTCGGCCGGCCAGGCGATCGGCGACTTCTCCCTGAACGGCTTCCCGCTCCCGGCGGTCGACGGCAACGTCTGGATGGTCGTGAACTGACGACCGCGTCCGGCGCGCCGCGCGCCGCGCGCCGGCTACTTCAGCGCCTTCGTGCGCGACTTCTTCGACTTCGCGATCCGCAGCGCGAAGTAGCGCAGCGCCGCCGCACGCCGCTTGCCCGGCGCTCCCCGGCGCCGCGCGGCGAGGATCCAGCGCACGAACGCCACCAGCGCGAGCGCGAACGCCGCGACCGTCGCCCACGCCGGCATCCACTTCCACCAGTAGACGCCGAAGAGGACGATCGCGACGACCCAGATCGTCTCCGTGCAGCGGCCGTCGACCGCCTCCTCGAGCGTCTCCTCCATGCAGTCGCGGCAGAGGAACGGCTCCTGCGACCCCGCGAGCCCCTTGATGCCGCCGGCCGGCACGAAGGAGCCGGCGCGCGAGCGCATGCAGCGGTCGCAGCTGGAGATCGGCGCGGTCTGCTGGCACGCCGGACAGCGCGTCGCCGACCATGCGAGGACCCGGGTGAGGCAATTCGGACAGAGCGGAAGGTTCGTCGCGGCCATCCCGCGATTATGCAGGACCGGGGCGGCGGAATTCTCGGGCGCCTCTCACTGGATCGTGAGCGTCTCCACGCCGCTGAAGAGCAGCGCGCCCGTGGAATCGAACGTGATCGCCTGGAAGTCGATCGTGCACGCGCTCAGGCTCGGCGGCACGGTGCCGGAGAGGGCGGCGCGGCCGGTCGCGTCGAACGACGTCCCGTGGAACGGGTTCGTGGCGGCCCCTAAGTTCCGCCGGATCGTCTCTCGCGCGCGGGCGGGCGACGCGAACGACGCGATTGCGACAGCGACTGCGAGACCGGCGCTGCGTGACGACGTGATCCCGAGATCCTTGACGTTGCTCACTTCCCCGCCGACGCCCTCACGCGTTCGGCGAACTTCTCGAGGTCGTCGTACTTCGCCTGCCACGTCGTGTACATGACTGCGTCGACGTTCTTCACGCTCTTCGCGCTCGCGAGCCAGGCGTCGAGAGCCGGTAACGCGCCGTTGGGCGTCGCCGGCTGGTCGTAGTAGCCCGCGATCAGCTGCTTGTGGCCGCGGCCGGCGAAGAAGGCGAGGCTCGCGTCGCGCTGCTCGAAGTTCCAGTTGGCGACGGTGACGCCGCCGTCGATCCCGGCCCACGAGTCCTTGAGGTCGCCGCGCACGAGGTAGTAGTCCTGACGCGCGTTGTGGTTCGGGTCGAACATGTCGCTCCAGACCAGGATCTCCGCCTTCGGGTCGAGCTGGCGGAGGATCGAGAGGCAGTCGATCACGTTCGAGGAGAGGATCCGGCCGGCGTCGATGCGGCGCCGCTTGCACGACTCGTCCTGGTTCAGGACGCGGATCTCGTCGTGCGACATGAACCAGGCCTTGTTGCCGAAGGCCTTCTGGATGCGGCGCGCCTCGTCTTTGAGGAGCTCGACCGTCTTCTTCTCCGAAGGGCAGACCATCACCTGCCCCGTGCCCGTCGTGATCGCGTGGAAGTACGAGACGCGCAGGCGCGTGCCGTCGGGCACCTTCACGCGCAGCGGCGGCGGCTCGTGCCAGATCTCGTAGGCGCCGGGCCACGGGACGCAGCCCATCTTCGGATCGGCGACCTTCTCGAACTCCTTCCCTTCGGTGAGCAGCGGCCCGGGCTGACCGCTCTCTTCTTTCCGGATCTCCAGCGGCGCACCGTCCCGTCGCACGACGTTCAGGAGCGGTGCCTCCTCGAACTTCACGTCGCCGATCCAGAGCTCGCCCCGGCTCGCGCCCCACGCGCCGACGTAGAGGCTCACCTCCTCGAATTCCATCGTGTTGAAGACGGCGTGGTGCACCGCCTTCTCCTGGGTCTTCTTCACGCCGAGGTCGGAGAAGATCAGGCTGCGCTCGCCGACCAGCGCCTGCACGCGCACCTCGCCGTCGAACTCCTGGGTCGCGACCGCGACGCTCACGTGGTACTGCCGGAACGGCGCGAGCCTGAGCTTCCAGACGACGCGCGCGTTGCCCTTCGCGTCCCTGGCGCGCCAGCCGCCGGCCTCGTCGACGAAGGTCGCGTCGCGCCACGCGATGGTGGTGAGCGACGGGGGCGGCGTCGTGATGCGCGCGACGCCCCCCTTCACGACGAACGGCTCGTCCTTCACCGGCAGCGCTTCGGCGAGGTTGGGGTCGTGCGAGAGGAGGCCCTCGGAGTATCCGAGCGGGAAGACCGCCGGGACGATCTCGAGCCCGCTCTTCTTCGCCGCCGCCTTCGTGCGCTCGACGTTCTTGAAGTAACGCGCCTCCATCGCGCCGAGCCGCGAGAACTTCGAGTCGGCGAGCAGCACGCGCGTGTACCCCGCCTTGCCGGCGCGAGCAAAGAGCTCTTCGAGCTTGGCGACGTTCTCGTCGACGAGGAGGTTCGTCGAGCAATAGAACCAGAGGGTCGGGGACGCGGGCTCGGCCGCCTTCGCCTGCGCGAGCGCGTCGCGCGCGAGGAACGCGACGTTCAGCGCGAGCGTCGAGAATCCGACGCCGAGCGCGCCGAGCGCCAGGATCGCGACTGCCGCCACGCGACCGCTGCCGCGCGTGTTCAAGTGACCGCGTCGCGCTTCGCCGCTCCGCCGGGCGTCCGCTGGAGCACGACGAACGCGACCGCAGAGATGGTGAAGCACAGCGGGATCACGGAGAGCCCGATTCCCGGCGGACACCACAGCGCCCGCATCACCTGATGCAGAAACCAACGGATGGGCTCCTCCTGCGGATCGTGTCCGTCCATGTCGAGGAAGCCGAGCAAGGGCGCGGAGACGAACAACAGCGCGAGGTACCCTCCCGAGATCATCCACACGAAGTGGAGCGGTCCTCGCGGCGGATAGAAACGCGTTATCCGATTCTTCCACGATCGTCCGGAATGCTCGGGTCCAGCCATGCGCACGATCATTACCTGCGGTCGCTCCCCTTGGTAGACGAAGCTCCCGACCGGCATGGACTTCCCGATCTTCCGGACCTCCACCTCGCGCTGGTCTGGCCCGAGATCCCGTGGAACACCGGCAACGCGGCGCGCAGCGCGCTGGCGTTCGGGGCGCAGGTGCACCTGGTCGAGCCGCTCGGCTTCTCGCTGGATGCGCGTGAAGTGAAGCGCGCGGGGCTCGACTACTGGGAGCACGTGCGGCCGCGCGTGCACCCAGACCTCGACGCGTTCCTCGCGGCGCTGCCCGGGCTCGGCGCGGCGTGGTTCCTCACGGTCGACGCGGAGACGTCGCTCTACGACGCGCCGCTCTCCCCGCCCGCCGTCTTCGTGCTCGGGTGCGAGAGCGAGGGGCTCCCCGAGTCGCTGCGCCGTGAGCGGCGCGATCGGTGCCTGCGGATCCCCCAGGCGCGGGCGCTCGTCCGCTCGCTCAACCAGAGCACCGCCGCGGCGCTCGCGCTCGGCGAGTTCCGGCGCCGCTTCCCGCTCCGTGAAACGTAGATTCGTCCGGCGATGAACGACCCGTCCGACACCACCTCGACTCCGCTCCGGTCGCTGCCGGTCGTCCCGCTCTTCCCGCTGCCGGAGTTCTTCCTCTTCCCGCGCACGGTGATGCCGCTGCGCATCTTCGAGCCGCGCTACCAGCAGATGGTCGAGGACCTGCTCGACACGTCGGGGCGCCTGGTGATCGGCGCGGTGGTGCCGGGGCACGAGCGCGAGCTGATGGGCGCGCCGCCGGTGCATCCGGTCGCGGGGCTCGGCGAGATCGTCAAGCACGAGCACCTCCCCAACGGCCACTACGTGATCATGGTGATGGGGCTGCAGCGGGTGCGCCTCGTCGAGGTGCCGAGCACGCGGCTCTATCGCAAGGTCGAGGTCGAGCCGCTCGCCGAGTCGGCGGTACCGCCCGCGTCGGCCAACGAGCTGCGCCGCCAGCTCACCGCCGCCGTGCTCGCGCGCGCGCCGGGCGTCCCGTTGCCGCCCGACATGCCGATGTCGCAGCTCGCCGACCTCCTGCTGCTGCATCTCCGGATGGACGCGGCGACCAAGATCGAGCTCTTCTCGCGGCTCGACGTGCTCGCGCGCGCACGCGGCGCCCTCGAGCAGCACGCGCGGCTCGCGCCGACGAAGCCGCCGCCCGACCCGCCGCACTCGCCGTGAACGAAGCGCCCGATCCTTCGAAGCGCCTCCACGCGCTGCTCGCCTCCGCGTGGGCGTGGGAGATGCGCGAGTTCCCCGAACGCGCGACGTGGGCCGGAGTGCCCGGCCACGACCGCCGCTGGAGCGACCGCTCGCGCGCGGCGATCGAGAAGCGGCGCGGCGACCTCCAGGGTCAGCTCGCGCAAGCGCGGGCGCTGCCGCGCGAAGCACTCTCCCCCGCCGACCGCCTGAACCTCGACCTCTTCGTGCGCGAGACCGAGACGTCGCTCGAGGAGATGCGCTGGCCGGGCGAGTGCCTCTGCCTCACGCAGATGGACGGCGTGCACCAGGATCCGGCGCAGGTGCTGTCGCTCATGGGCGGCATGGCGGCGCGCGGGCTCGAGGACGTGGTCGCGCGGCTCGAGGCGCTGCCGCTCCTGATGGACCAGTGCACGGCGCTCCTGCGCGAGGGGCTCGCGAAGCGCGTCACGCCGCCGAAGATCTGCCTGCGCGACGTGCCGCGGCAGATCGAGAACCTCTGCGTCAAGGACGCGGAGAAGAGCCCGCTCCTCGCGGCCTTCGCGAAGGCGCCGGCGGGCGGCGCGGCGGCGCGCTTCGAAGAACTGAAGAAGGACGCCGCCGCGCTCTTCACGCAGAAGATCGTGCCGGCGCTGCAGGCACTCGCGGAGTTCGTGGAGAAGAGCTACGTGCCCGGCGCGCGCGAGACGACCGCGTGGAGCGCGCTGCCCGACGGTGAGGCGTGGTACGCGTTCCGGGTGCGCGAGCAGACGACGACGAACCTCACGCCGAAAGAGATCCACGCGATCGGGCTCGACGAGGTGAAGCGGATCCGTTCGAGGATGGACGCGATCGTGCGCGAGGCCGGCTTCGGCGGCGACTTCGCGAAGTACTGCGACCACCTGCGCACCGAGCGGAGCTTCTACTTCGAGACGCCGGCCGCGCTGCTCGCGGCCTACCGCGAGCTCTGCAAGCGGATCGATCCCGAGCTCGTGAAGCTGTTCGGGAAGCTGCCGCGGCTGCCGTACGGGATCGCCGAGGTGCCGGCCTTCTCGGCCGAGTCGCAGACGACCGCGTACTACCTGCCCGGCTCGCCCGAGGCGGCGCGTCCCGGCCTCTTCTACGCCAACACGAGCAAGCTCGATTCGCGGCCGCGCTGGGAGATGGAGGCGCTGTCGCTGCACGAGGCGGTGCCGGGACACCATCTGCAGATCGCGCTCGCGCAGGAGATGGCGCTGCCCGACTTCCGGCGCCACGCGGGATACAACGCCTACATCGAGGGGTGGGCGTTGTATTCGGAGGCGCTCGGCTACGACATCGGTCTGTATCGCGACTTGCACGGCCAGTTCGGGCAGTTGTCCTACGAGATGTGGCGCGCGATCCGGCTCGTGGTCGACACCGGGATGCACGCGCTCGGCTGGTCGCGGGAGAAGGCGATCGAGTACTTCGCGGGCAATACCGGCAAGCCGCTGCACGACATCACCGTCGAGATCGACCGCTACCTCGTCTGGCCGGCGCAGGCGCTGTCGTACAAGCTCGGCGAGCTCGAGATCCGGAAGTTGCGGCGCGAGGCCGAGGCGGCGCTCGGCGCGCGGCTCGACCTGCGCGCGTTCCACGACGAATTGCTGGGGGAGGGCGCGCTGCCCCTCGACGTGCTCGCGGAGCGGATGCGCGCGTGGGTCGCGGGCGAGCAGGCGCGCGCGGCGCCGGAGACGACGACGTGAACGCAGCCATCCTGGTCGGCGCGCTGGTGCTCGCGCTTTCGCAGGAGGGCGCGCCTGCTCCGGCGAAGGGCAGCGGCGACGCTCCGCCGGCGGCGCGGCTGCTCGACGCCGCGAGCGGCGCCGAGGTCGACGTCGCGGCGATCGCCGACGCGCTCGTGCGGCGCGACGTCGTCTTCTTCGGCGAGCAGCACGACAGCGCCGACGCCCACGCGCGCGAACTCGAGCTCGCCGAGGAGCTCTTCGCGCGGCGGCCCGACCTCGTGCTGTCGTTCGAGATGTTCGAGCGCGACCGCCAGGGCTTCCTCGACGACTACCTCGCCGGCCGCCTCGACGAGGCGCAGCTCCTCGCCCAGGCGCGCCCGTGGCCCAACTACGCCGAGGCCTACAAGCCGCTGATCGAGTTCGCGAAGGAGCACCACCTCCCCGTCGTCGCCGCCTGCCTCCCGTGGTCGATCGCCGTCGCATTCGGCAAGAGCCACGGCGACCCGCCGCGCTCGCCGTTCGTCGCGCGCGACTGGTCCGCGCCCGCCGACGCCTACCGCGCCCGCTTCGTCGAGGTCGTGAAGGACCACGTGAAGCCCGACGACGCGAGCGGCGCGGCGAAGTCGATCGCGAAGTTCGACCCGCTCGAGCGGATGTACCGCTCGCAATGCCTGCGCGACGACACCATGGCCGAGTCGATCGCCAACGCGCTCACGCGCTTCCGCCATCGCCGCCCCCTCGTCCTCCACTTCTGCGGCGCCTTCCACAGCGACTACGCCCAGGGCACCGTCGCGCGGGTGATCCAGCGCGCCCCCTCGGTCTCGATCGGGATCGTGACGACGATCGAAGCCGACGACCCCGCGCAATCCGACGCGAAGAAGGAGTCGGCCCGCGCCAACTACGTCCTGTTCGTCCCGAAGCCGCCGCCGAAGAAGGAGGCGCCCGAGACGAAGGAGCCCGCGGCTCCGAAGACGGCGGCGAGCCCGGACGACGCGAAACGGGAATCGAACTGAGCGACTGTCGATCCCACCTTGCATCATCGACCGCTGGAACGGTCGCCGCCATGGACGGACTGGGCAAACCGGGCAAGTCGTCCCTTCACGACCTCGCCTTCCGTCGGGCGCCTCCAGAGGTACAAGCCCTTGTCCGTGTCGTCGAGCGCTGCGTCATTCACGTGCGCCTTGAGCAGGGCCATGAGTCCATCGGCGTCCGACGCGAGCTCCTTCGGAACGTTCTTGTCGCCGACGAATCGGAAGCGAAGCTGCCCGGAAGCCGAGACCTCGCATCGAGCAAAGACCCATGACTTCGGCGGAAACGTCGTGCCCACTCCATTGACGCACCAGAAGAGCTGGCCGCCTGCATCGAAGGAATAGGCACGGAAATGCGAGGGTTCGGCCTCCTTGCCACCCTGGAGTTCAACCAGGTATTCGGCCTCGTTGAACGGTTTCACCAGCATCAGCGCCGCGTTCGCCTTGTCGTCAGGGTCGTCCCAGACCCAGAATCCCGTCAGTCTCGAGTCAATGGCACCTGGCGACGGCTTCGAAAGCGGCACCTTCGACTCGAATGGACAGCCGGGCAGGAGAATCGCAACGAGCAGCAAGACCACGGCGTTCAGCAACATCCGCATCGTCGTCACTCCACCGGCGCCCATGAACCGCGCGTCGCCTCTTCCTGACGTCTTGCGCATCATCCGCATGTCAGGTCGGTTACATCAAGACCTGTTCTTCTTCGCGCCACGCCTCGGCCCGACGCGGTAGAGGACGTACACGCAGCCCTTCTCGAGCGGCCTGCACTCCACCAACTCCAGGTCGATCTGATGCCCACATCCCAAGAACAGCGGGATGCCGGAGCCCAAGAGGACCGGATGGATGTTCACTCCGACTTCGTCGATCAGGTGCGCTTCGAACAAGGCGTGAGCGAGCTCTCCGCCACCCATCACGCAGATGCCCTTCCCGTCCTGCGCCTTCAGCTTCCGAACCACCTTCGCCACGTCGTCCCTGCAAAGTTGGACCGCTGAATCCGAGAGCTTCTCGAGTGTCCGGGAGAAAACGTAGGTCTTCAAACCTGGGTACGACGCCGTTCCGACGCGTACCGCCACGTCATAGGTCTTGCGACCCATGAGCACGGTGTCGACCGACTTCAGGTACCGCGACGAAATCGCAGCAACGTCGTCACTCCACTTCAACCAGTCGACGGAGTGATCCTTGCGAGCAATGAAGCCGTCCAGGCTGCTGGCCGCGCCATAGGTGACCGTCCTCACGTGCAACTCCGAAGAACTTCGCGACCGTCACTCCCATCACCAGACGCCAGGCACGAGGGTCCGGCGATCCAGGGATTCACGTCGGAGGTCCCGCTGCTACCACTTGCCGTCGGCGGCCTTGTCTGTCAGCATCCGACGCATCCCACTCTCCAAGGTCGCACGTACCCGCCGAGGGTCACGTCGGATCGAAGGAACCTCGACCATGAATGCACTGAGTTCGGTCACTCTCGCCGGCCTGGCCTCCGTGATTTTCACGACCCTCCTTCCCCAGGACAAGCAAGCCAAGAAGGACGAGCCCGTGCAGCTCGGCAACTTCTCCGTCAGCCTCAACGTGAAGGACATCAAGGCCT
>DAINBU010000080.1:0-22223 GCA_036732755.1 Planctomycetota bacterium | reverse complement strand
CTTCCTCTTCCTCACGCTCGCCATCGCGCTCGAGGTCTCGGCGCTGGTCCGCACGCTCACGCGCGGATACGGCGTGCAGGGCACGATCATGTGGGTCGTGTTGATCCTGCTGGTGCCGGTCGCGGGCGCGCTCGCCTTCTTCCTGCTGGTGAGCCCGAGCGTCCGGCGCGTCGCGCTCAAGCGGCGGCGCGCGGCGGCGAAGCTGCGGCGCGACTCGGCGGCGCGCGCCGGCGCGCCCGACCGCGAGCCGAAGGCGGTCGAGGGCGACGCGCTGATCGACCTCGCGGCCTCGCTCACGGACCTGCCGCCCACTGCCGGCAACGAGGTCGAGCTGCTCCCCGACGACGCGCCCACGTTCCGGATCTTCGAGGAGGCGATCGCCGCGGCGCGCCGCCAGGTGTGGGCCGAGTACTACATCATTCGCAACGACCTCTCGGGGCGGCGCTTCCTGCAGCTCCTGATCGAGCGGGCGCGCGCCGGCATCGAGGTGCGCCTGCTCTACGACGCGATGGGCTCGGCGCGGATCAACGCGAAGCTGGTGCGCGAGCTGATCGCGGCGGGGGGGCGCGCGCACGCCTTCCTGCCGATGAACGTCCTGCGCCGCCGCTTCGCGATCCACCTGCGCAACCATCGCAAGCTGATCGTCGTCGACGGGGAGACCGGCTTCGTCGGCGGCATGAACATCGGCAACGAGTACTTCCGGCGGCATCGGCCGCGCAGCGCCGCCGCCCGCCAGCCCTTCCACGACAGCCACCTGCGGCTGCGCGGGCCGTGCATCGAGGCGCTTGCGCGCACCTTCAGCGAGGATTGGCACTTCGCCGCGAAGGAGGTGCTGCCGCCTTCCGCCTGCGTCGCGCCCGCGTCGGCGCCTCCGCCGGCGTCGAACGGCTCGATCGTCGCCGTGATCCCGAGCGGTCCCGACCAGGAGTTCAACGCGAGCGCGCTCGCCCACTTCGCGGCGATCGCCTCGGCGCGCCGGCGCGTCTGGCTCACGACGCCCTACTTCATCCCCGACGAGGCGGCGATCGCGGCGCTGGTGAGCTCGGCGCTGCGGCGCGTCGACGTGCGCGTGCTGGTGCCGTACCGCTCCGACGAACGGATCGCGACGATGGCGGCGCGCTGGTACTACGGGAAGATGCTGCGCGGCGGCGTGCGCATCTTCGAGTACGAGCCGGCGATGCTGCACGCGAAGACGCTCGTGGTCGACGGCGCCGTCGCGCTGGTGGGCTCGGCCAACGCCGACATCCGCAGCTGGCGGCTCAACTTCGAGCTCGGCGCGCTGGTCGCCGACCCGCGCTTCACGCGCCACCTCGAGGAGCGCTTCGTGCGCGACCTCGCCGACTCGCGCGAGGTGACGCTCGAGCAGGTCGAGCGCCAGGGCTGGCGCACGCGCGCGGCCCACGGCGTCGCGCGTCTGCTCTCGCCGCTCCTGTGACGCGCGCGCCGCGCCGGAGGGCCGATATGGTGGGGGGATGGCCTTCGTCGCCGCGTTCGCGGTCTATCTCTGGACGCTCTGCCCGACCGTGTGGGTCGGCGATTCCGGTGAGCTCACCGCGGCGGCCTGGACGCTCGGGACGCCGCATCCGACCGGCTACCCGCTCTGGCTGCTGCTTGCGAAGGCGTTCGCGACGGTCGTCCCGTTCGGCACCGTCGCCTGGCGGATCAACCTCTTCTGCGCGCTCTGCGCGGCGGGGGCGGCGGGGCTGACGAGCCGCGCGCTCGTGCGGCTCGGCGCGTCGCGCGCCGCGGCCTTCGGCGGATCGATGGCGCTCGCGCTGCTCGTCCCGATCTGGGGCGAGGCGACGGTCGCGCGCACCTATCCGCTGGCGGCGCTGGTGAGCGCGGGCCTGCTCCTGCTCACCGCGAAATGGATCGAGGAGACGGAGGCGGGGCGCTCGGAGCGGACGCGCGACCGCCTCCTGGTCGGCCACCAGCTCCTGCTCGGCTTCGGGCTCGCGAACCATCCGATGGTGGCGGCGCACCTGCTGCTGCTCCCGGTCGTGGTGCTCGCGAAGGAACGGCGGGCGTTCGCGCGGCCGAAGCTGCTCGCGGCGACGCTGCTCGCGCTGCTGCCGGGGCTCGCGCTCTACGGCTGGCTGCCGTGGCGGGCGAGCGCCCATCCGCCGCTCGACTACCACCCGCCGGTCGAGGTGAGCGAGGTCGTCGAAGGGAAGACGGTGACGCGCTGGATGCCGGGCGACCTCGCGTCGTGGTCCGGCTTCAAGAGCTACCTCGCGCGCGAATTCCACCAGACGCACCACTGGGCGCAGGGGCTCGGAGACCAGGCGACGATCGTCGCGCACCACGGCGGCGAGCTCGTGCGCGCGTGGCGGTGGACCGGCAGCGTGCTCGCGCTGATCGGCGCCGCGGCGCTGTGGCGCACGCGGCGGCGCTCGCTCGTGCTGGGCGTCGCGCTGCTCTGGCTCGGCAACCTCGCGCCGCTCGCGCTGCACGGCGCGTGGTGGGACGTCTTCCTCTACCCGCGGTACATGACGAGCGGCTTCGTCGGGGTCGCGCTGCTGGTCGGCGTCGGGCTCGACGCGACGCTGCGCGAGCTCGGGGCGCGCGTGCCGTCGCTCGCGCGACCGGCTCCGGCGTGGGCGCTCGCGTGCGGGCTGCCGCTGCTGCTCGGCATCGTGAACTGGCGCGCGTGCGACCGGCGCGACGGGTGGCTCGCGGCCGACTACGCGCGGGCGTTGCTGGCCGAGCTGCCGCCGGACGCGCAGGTCCTGTCGGGCGATGACCTCGCGATCTATCCGCTCTGCACGCTCCGCTTCACGGAGGGGGTGCGGCCCGACGTCGCGCTCGTCAATCCGATCCAGCTCGACGGCGACGCTGATCTGCTGAAGGCGCTGCGCGCGAAGCGGCGCGGCGGCGCGCCGCCCGAGACGGTGCGCCCGGCCTATTCGCCCGATCCGACCAGCGACTTCGAGGGGCTCGCGCGCGACCGCTGCGGCCTCGTCTATCGGCTGCGGCTGCCCGACGAGCCTGCGCGTCCGCCGCCGCCGTTCACGGTGCCCGCGATCCGAGGGCTCGAGAAGGACGACGAGGCCGACCCGTTCGCGCGCTCCGTCATCGCCCGCATCCTGGCCGACCTCGCCGACGCCGCGGCCGTGCGTGGCGACTTCGCAACGATGCACCAGAAGCTCGAGAGGGTCGAGCGCCTCGCGCCGCCGCGTCCGTGGGGGAACATGCAGGGCGCAGCGACGCTGCTCGCGACCGCCGAGCGGCGCGCGAAGGAGGGCGGCGCCGCGGCCGACGAGCTGCGCGACCTCGAGCTCGCGAAGAAACTGATCGACGCCGCGCTCCGCACCGGCGACCCGCGCGACGAGTCGGTCGTCGACGTCTACCGGGCGATCGACCTCACGCGCCGCGCGATCGGCCTCACGCACTACGCCGAGGCGAAGCGGCTACAGGCGATCGATCCCGACCTCGGCGGCAAGCACCTCGTCGACGCCGCCGACCTCCTCCTCGACGAGGAGGCGATCCGCGAGAGCGCGGCGCGCTACCTGATCAAGACGGGGAAGATCGAAGAGGCGCGCGCGCGGCTCGAGCGGTGGTGTCGCGAGAAGGCGGGCTGCGAAACCCTCGAGCGGATCCGGCAGGAACTGCCGCCGAAGTGAGCGCGATCACTTGTCGCGCAGCGTCGCCAGCACCTCCGCCCAGTACTTCGTGGGGTCGTCGCGCTTCATCCAACCCGTTGTCGTGAGTCCGACCGACCCGAGCGGACCGAACGCTTCGGGATCGACGAGCGCGAGCGGGCGATCGGGGTCGGCGACGACGACGTAGTTGCGGTCGAATCCGCCGAGCGCGAGATCGCGTGTCGCGGGGTGGAGGAGGACCTCGCCGTCACCGACCTCCCAGGTCCCGTACGTGCGGTCGGGTCGGGCGGTGCAGTTCCCCGTAATTTCCTCGTAGGTGCCGCCCTCGAACAATTCGAGCGACGACCAAGACACCAGCTTGATCGCCGAAGAATACGTCCCGGCGAGATCGCGCGTCGGCTTGCTCGCGCACGTCGGATTCGCGTCGCGCGGACTCTCTCCCGAGCCTCGCGTCGACGTACACGCGACGAGGAACATTGCGGCCCAGGCCCAGCCTTTGGACCGTTGCGAAGTCCTCGCGCCGTGCACGACGTCTCCTCGCTTGATCGCCGGATCCGGACTAGTTGCCCTTCTTCGGCGGGTTGCACTTCTCGCAGAGACCGCCGGCCTTGCGCGCCTCGACGCAGCAGGGGTGCTCGCACTTCTTGTCGGCCGCCTCGGCCTTCTCGCAGCAGGTCGCCGCCTTCGCGGGGTTGCACTTGAAGCAGGTGCGCCCCTTCTCGGCGGCGGCCTTGCAGCAGGGATGCTCGCACGCCTTCTTCTCGGCGGCGGCCTTCTCGCAGCAGGTCTTCGGCGGCTCGGGAGGCGGCGGGGCGCCGACGTTCACGGCGACCTTCGGGTGCGCCTTCTTGAATTCCGCGACGGCGGCTTCGCTCACCGCCGTCTGCCAGAGGTAGAGCTTCGCGAGCGCCGGCAGCTCGCCGACGCTCTTCAGCGCCGCGTCGCCGACCTTCGTCCCGTAGAGGTTCAGGTACTCGAGCTTCGCGAGGCCCTTCAGCTCCGCGACGCCAGCGTCGCCGACGGCGGTCTTGTGCAGGTCGAGGCGGCGCAGCTCCGGAAGCGCGGCGACGACCTTCATGCCGGCGTCGCCGACCTGCGTGCCGCCGAGGTTGAGCTCGACGACCTTCGGGAGCGCCTTCAGCGGCGCGAGCTCGCCGTCGCCCGCCTTCTGCCCCTGGATCGCGAAGTCGACGGCGAGCTCGGCGCTCCCCTGCGCGACCGGCCGGACCAGCGCGCCCGCGGCCAGGAGCTTCTCGATCGCCTCGCTCGTCGCGTCGGGAGCGCCCGCGGCCACCAGCGCCATCCCGGCGAAGGCCATCGCTCCGAAGCTTCGCCGTCGCATGCGCGTTCCTCCGCTTCCCGATCCCACCCGAGGCCGTGGACAGTAGCGCGCCGCCGCGCCGCGCGCAGGCGCTCCGCCGTCGAACCGCGCGGCCGCGCCCGTCACGCCGCCGGCGCGGCGGGAAGCGGAGGCGGCGACCAGCGCGGCGATTCTCCGCGCTTGACGCGCACGATCAGCCAGACGCCCGCGACCAGCATCACCGAGGTGAGGAGCTGCCCGCGTGTGAGTCCGAGCCACTCGAGGCCGATCTGCTGGTCGGGCTCGCGGAAGTGCTCGCAGACGACGCGCGCGGCGCCGTAGCCGAGGAGGAAGAGCGCCGTCAGGGCGCCGCTCTTCGGCAGCAGCCTGCGGTGCAACGCGAGGAGCAGCAGGAGGAGGAAGAGCCCCTCGCCGAACGCTTCGTAGAGCTGCGAGGGATGGCGCGGCACGAGACCGTCCCCGGCGAACGCCGCATAGTCGGGGTGCGCCGTGAACCAACTCGGCGGCATCACCGGCGAGTCCTTGAAGATCACCGCCCACGGCACGAGCGACGGCCGACCCCACAGCTCGCCGTTGATGAAGTTGGCGATGCGGCCGAGGAAGAGGCCCATCGGCGCGGTGATGCAGGCGAGGTCGAGCACGTGCGAGAGCGGGACTTTGCGGCTGCGCGCGAAGATCCAGAAGGCGACCAGCACGCCCAGGATCCCGCCGTGGCTCGCCATCCCGCCTTCCCAGATCCGGACGATCTTCATCGGATCGTGGAGCCAGACGTAGCGGTGGTCGATCGAGTCGACGTCGTAGAAGAGCTCGTAGCCGAGCCGGCCGCCGATCATCACGCCGAGCAGCGCGTACGGGATCACGAGGTCGGCGACCATGTTCTCGTCGAGCGCGATCCGGCGCTTCCTCGCCAGCCGCTTCATGAACCACCAGGCGAACGCGAGCCCGAAGAGGTAGGCGAGCGAATAGAAGCGGATCGGGATGCCGTCGGTGAGCGCCCCGACCTTCGGGAACGGGATGTGGAACCACACCGGATGCGGTTGGTGGCGCCAGTGGTCGGCGAGCAGCGCGAGGAGGGTCATCGGCAGACGGACTCCGGAGCGCGCGCGGCAGGGCGCGGGAGGTGGGGGGGCATCATCGCGGCGCGACCCAGTCCGCAGGGGGGCGGGCGCGCGTCGTTCCGCGGCGGACGAAGATCGCGTGGAAGCCGCTGCTCGTGGCGGCGAGGTCGGGCGGGAGCTTCGTCCCGACGCCGCCGACGATCTGCGGCATCCGGTCCTTGCTCCCGAGCTCCTCGACGCGCGCGGCCCCGACGTACTCGGACAGGAACGCGGGGACGAGGTAGAGCTCGTAGAAGCAGCGGTACGGGCTCGTCCCCCATATCGACTCGAGCTGGCGGATCGTAGCGACGCCGGCCGCGCCGCTCACGACCACGTCGGGCGCGAGCGCGAGCGAATGGGGGAGGTCGTACTTGTTGTGGCCCGGCTTCATGAGGCCGGGCTTCGCGTCCTGGCGCGCGATCTCCGGGTCGCACTTGCCGAGCAGGTCGATCCCGCGCCGTTCGCTGAAGTAGGGCGTCGCGCCGGCCCAGAAGACGGCGATCGATGCGTCGGGCTGCGTGTTCTCGCGCACCAGGAGCCCCTGCTGCACGCACGCGAGCTCCGCGTCGGCGCGCCGCTTCGAGCCGGGGTCGGCCTGGCCCGGCAGGACGCCGCCGCCGAGCCCCGCGACCACGACGACGGACCACGGCAGCCAGAGCGGCCGGCACGGCGCGTCGTCGTCCGTGGCTGCGTCGCGCGCGCCGCCGATCCGAAGGGCGAGCTGCTCGGCGCCGATCAGCGACAGAGCGAAGAGCAACGGCGCGACTGGCACGAAGAAGCGTTGCTTGGGGAGCTCGTCGCCGCCCGCCCAAGCGACGTAGGCGAGGAAGAGCAGCAGCGCGCCGAGCAGGAAGGCGTTCGCGCGGCGGCGAGCCGCGAGCAGCGCCGCGAGCGCGAAGCCCAGGTGCAGCGCGTGCTGCGACAGGAGACGCACGAGGTAGTCGAGGCCGGCGAGCGGCCGCGTGCTCCAGCCGGTCATCTTGAGGTAGTAGGTGTTGGGCAGGAGCTCGTGGTAGTAGGCGAGCCGGAAGACGATCTGCAGCAGCGGCAGCGCGACGAAGAGCGCGACGGAACGCAGCGCCGGTGCGCGCCCGCCGCAGCGCAGCGCGAGCGCGACCATCAGCACGCCGGCGACCGGCAGCGCGTCGGGCCGCGTGAGCAGCGCGAGGCCGCCGGCGAGCGCGCCGAGCGTCGCCTCGCGCGGGGCCGCGACCCCCTCGCCGCAAGCGCACCACGCCTGCGCCAGCAGGAGCACGGCGAGCAGGATCGCCTCGCTCCCCCCGGCCGCCCAGTGGAGCGTCCCCTGGTGGGTCGCCAGCGCGAAGCACGCGAGCGCCGCGGCGACACGCGACCCGCCGAGGCGCCGCACCAGCGCGAAGGCGAGTGCGAGCGCGGCGACCAGCAGCGCGCCGTTGAGCACGATCGCGCCGAGCGCCGCGCGCAGCGGCCCGAGCAGGAGCTGCGGCAGCGCCAGCAGCAGCGCCCAGAGGAAGTTGGTGATCCCCTCGACGCGCTCGCCCGCGTTCCAGACCAGGCCGTGGCCCTCGACCAGGTTCCGCGCGTAGCGGAGCGTGATCATCATGTCGTCGTCGAGCCACCAGACGTCGCCGGCGCCCGCGAGCGTCGCGTGCTTGGTCGCGCCGGCGAGCCCGTGCAGCGAGAGCAGCGCGAGCACGGCCGCTCCCGCGATCGCGAGCGGCGTCCCGATGCGCGACCATTGCGACCTGGCCGTCCACCTCGCCACGAGCAGCGCCGCGAGGAGCAGCGCGGCGCCGATCAGCCAGCGGCCCGGCTGCGTGGCGCCGAGCAGCCAGTCGCCCATCGCGCCGTTCGACGACTCCTCGAGGACCTTGCCGACGTCGCCGCGCGCGAGCGTCGCGAGCAGCCATCCGGCGCCGGCGACCCCGCCGACGACGACGAGCGGCAGAGTGCGGCGGGTCGTGCGAGCCGGCGCGGTCGACATTCCGGGGCAGTGTATCCTCCACGCATGGCAAGACTCCGGGTCCCGCGGACGCGGCCGCGTCGCTCGCTCGTGCTGCTGTTCGCGACGCCTCTCCTTCTCTGCGCCTCCGCGTGCTCGCGCGACCTGCGGGACGTCCGGACGACCGATCGCAAGGTGCTGCTGCTCGGCGTCGACGGGCTCGACTTGAAGGCGCTCGAGCCGATGCTCCTGCAGGGCCACCTGCCGCGCTTCGCCGAGCTCAGGCGCCACGCGATCGAGTTGCCGCTCTTCGGCGAGCGCATCACCGTCGACGGCACGAGCACCGGCATCGACCCGGCGCGCTGCTGGACCACCGTCGCCACCGGCGCCCCCGCGGCGCGCGTCGAAGGGCAGAAGGGGAAGTCGCACGGCATCGTCTCGCTCACCACGCGCGTGCGGGGCCGCTACGACGAGCTCCCGGTCACGAGCCAGCACCGCAAGCTGCCCGCGCTGTGGGACGTGCTCGGCGCGGTCGGCGTCAAGTGCGCGGTCGTGAACTGGTGGACGACGTGGCCGGCCGAGTGGGTGAACGGCTACCTCGTGAGCGACCGCTACCTGCTCGACCGCTTCGAGCTCGGTCCCTTCGGCCCCGAGGGGCGCGTCGACATCCCGCCGGTCGACCCGGCCTGGCGCCACGGCGCGCAGCACCTCACGTGGCCCGACTCCCTCGCTGACGACCTCGCGACGCAGATCAAGCCGCAGTTCGACCGGCCGAGCCTGCCGATCTTCGCGAAGCTGCGCCAGTGGATGGCGGAGACGGAGGACGCCGGCACGCACGCCGACCTGAGAATGCTGCGCCAGGCGCTGCTCACCGACTGGCTCGCGAAGGAGGCGGCGGTGACGCTGCTCAAGCGCGATCCGGCGGTCCGCTTCTGCACCTCCTACTTCAACTCGCTCGACGTCGCCTGCCACTTGTTCTGGATGCACAGCGACCCCGAGCCGTGGCAGAAGAGCCCCGACGCGGCGACGCGCGCGAAGCTGCCGGTCGACTTCGCGCGCTACGCCAACGTGATCCCGGAGGTCGCGAAGGCGGTCGACGCGATGACCGGCGAGCTGATCGACGCGCTCGGCAAGGACGCCGTCGTCCTGATCGTGAACGACCACTCGGTGCAGGCCGACGCCGGCCGGAGCAACCGCGACTACGACCTCGACCCGCTCCTCGAGCGGCTCGGCCTCCTCGTGCGCGACGCGAGCGGCGCGATCGACTGGACGAAGACGCGCTGCTTCGACCGGCCGGGGTGGCCGCCCAACTGGGAGCGCACTCTCTCGATCAACTTCGAACAGGACTGGCCGCAGGGCTGGGTGAAGGGCGACACGGTGGGCGAGCGTGCGGCCGCGTGGCGGGAGATCCGCGACCAGCTGCTCGCGATCAAGGTCGACCGCCGCTGGAAGGTGCCCCGCTCGAACGTCGAACGCGACACGCTCTTCATCGAGGACCGCGTGCTGCCGTGGGACGTCGCCTTCACCGTCTATCCCGGTTTCTCGCCCGACACGAAGGTCAAGCTGCCGGGCGGCGACGTGGTGCTCAACGCCCTCTTCCCGCCGCGCCGCGCGTCGGCGAAGCACGCCGAGATCGGCGTCCTGATGGCGGCCTTCCCCGGCGCGCACGGCGAGGCGCTGGCGCAGCGGCTGCCGCCGCTCGGCAAGGACGCGGCGCGGCCGTCGTTCATCGCGCCGCTCGTGCTCGCGCTCTTCGGCGTGCCGCCCTCTGCCGACGAGAACGAGTCCGACGCGGGCGCCGACATGCTCTTCTGGCTGCTCGAGCGCGACGAGGCGCACCGCCTCGCGATCCGCCGCGTCGACGGCTACGCCGACGCGATCGGGCGCGACGATCCGGCGCGGCCGCTCGGTGCGCGCCGCAAGGTGCTCGGCGCGCTGATCGAGGGCCTCCAAGGGCTCGGCCCGCCGCCGACGAAGATCCCGCCGCCGAAGGTCTTCCCGCCGAAATGAGCCTCGCGGAGGCTACGGACGGCCGCGCGCGCGGCCGGCGTGGCGCGGTGCGCGGCGGTCCTGGGCGCGGCCGCGGTTGCGGTCAGGGCCGCGCGGGTGGCCACGGTCGGGGCCGCGAGGTCGGCCGCGGTCGCGCGGGGGGCCGCGTTCGCCTTCGCGCGGCGGCTCGGCGCGGTGGGGGGGCGCCGCCGGAGGGCCGCGCCGCAGCGCGTCGATCTCGGCAGGCGAGAGCAACCGCCACTCGCCGCGCTTGAGCGTGCCGAGGCGCACCGCGCCGATCTGGTCGCGCAGCAGGCGCGTCACCGGCAGCCCGACGCGCGCGAGCATGCGGTGCACCTCGCGGTTCTTCCCCTCCGGGATCGTGAGCGTGAAGGTCGTCGCCTCGCGCGTCTTGCGCAGGACGTGGATGCGGGCCGCCGTCGTCTTCCCCTCCGCGAGCCAGACGCCCTGGCGCAGTTTCTCGAGCGCGTCGCCGTCGGGCTCGCCCTTCACGGTGATGCGGTAGGTCTTCTCGACCGCGAAGCGCGGATGGGCGACGCGTTGCGCGAAGTCGCCGTCGTTGGTGAGCAGCAGCAGCCCCTCGATGTCGGCGTCGAGGCGGCCGATCGGGAAGAGGCGCGCTGGTACTTCGGCGACCAGGTCGATCGCGCGCGGCCTCCCGGCCGGATCCTGCGCGGTGCAGACCACGCCCTTGGGCTTGTGGAGCGCGACGTAGAAGCGGCGCGTCGCCCGCAGCCGCTCGCCGTCGACGGCGACCGTGTCGCGCTCCGGATCGATCTTCGTCCCGAGCACGAGGACCGGCTTGCCGTTCACGTCGATGCGGCCGCCGACGATCAGCTCCTCGCAGCGGCGGCGCGACGCGACGCCCTGCATCGCCAGGTACTTCTGCAGCCGCATCTCGCTCACGGATTCCCCTCTCCCGACGGAATGACGCGCAGGAGCTCGAGCGGCGCCGCCGGCGAGATCATGAACTCGGCGGTGTGGGCCGGGACGAGGACGGCGTGGCCGCGCGGGACGTCGGCGGAGCCGTGCTCGCCGGCGACGCGCATCGCCGCGCCGAGCGGGACGAGGACCTCGAAGCGCTCGCGGTGGACCGCGAAGTGCGACGGCGCGGTGAGGCGCAGCCGCTCGATGCGGTAGTCGCTGCAGCGGACCAGCAGTTCGCGCGCGGGCGAGGCGGGGGAGAGGGGCTGCGGGTCGGGCAGCTCGGCGCGCTGGTCGGCGGCGGCCGCGGCCTGCGCGAGGTCGAGCTGCAGCGCGCGCTCGGGCTTGCGGCCGAAGTCGAAGATGCGGTAGGTCGTGTCGGCGTTGGTCTGCACCTCGAGCGCGACGATGCCGCCGCCGAGCGCGTGGATCACGCCGGGGTGGAGGTGGACGACGGCGCCGCGCTGCGCCGCCCGCATCGCGAGCAGCGGGAGCGGATCGTCGCCGCGGCGCACCGCGGCGAAGAAGCTCTCGACCGTCACCCCGTCGGCGAGGCCGACCCAGTAGGACGCGCCGGGCGCGGCGTCGAGCAGGTACCACGACTCGGACTTGCACTCGGTGCGCGCGCCTCCGTCCGCGCGCGCCGGCGCCGACGGGTGGACCTGTACGGAGAGCGGCTCGGCGGTGTCGAGGATCTTGAGGAGGAGGGGGAAGCGGTCGGCGCGGGCGAAGCGGGCGCCCAGGATGCGCTCGGGGTCGCTCGCGACCACCTCGGCGAGCGGCCGCCCGGCGAACGGCGCGTTGGCGACGAGCGTCGCCTGGTCGGCGCGCGTCGATAGGAGCCACCACTCGCCGATGCGAGCGCCGGGCTCCGCCGGGAGGTCGGCGTGCGCCGCCGCCGCCGAGCCACCCCACGGGCGCGCGACCGGGAGGGGACGGCAGACGAGCGGAGGCGTCGGTCGTCCGGACATAAGCGGGAGATCATGCCAGAAGCGGACGCGCGCCGGCGGAAACGCGCGCGGCCGAAACCCGCAGGTTCCGGCCGCGCGACGAGGAGCGAACTAGGGATCGGAGCTTGGACGGAGCGCGGATCAACCGCCGTCGTCGGGCTTGGGCTTGTCGGCCGGCGGCTCGGCCGGCTTCTCTTCCGGCGCGTTCTCCGGCTTCTCGGCCGGCGCGTCGCCCGGCTTGCCTTCCGGCGTCTCGGCCGGCTTGGGCTCGCTCGGCGCGGGCGCTTCGTCCTTCTTCGCCTCGGGCGCGTCGGCCGGCTTCTCGGCGGGGGCGGGCGCCTCGCCCTTCGGCGCGGGCGTCTCCTCCGGCTTCGCGCCGTCGCCGGACTCAGCGGGCTTCTCGCCGCTCGGCTCTTGGGGCTTCGCGTCCGGCTTCGCCGCGTCGGTCTTCGGCTCCGCCTTCGGAGCCTCGGGCTTCGCCTCGACCTTCGGCGTCTCCGTCTTCGCGGCGGGCTTCGGCTCCGTCTTCGGAGCGTCGGTCGCGTCGCTCTTCGGAGCGGGCTGCGGCTTCGCGGCGGGGGCGGCTTCGCCCTTCGGCGCGTCCGCCGGCATCGGGTCGATCACCGGGGCGCCTGCGTCGGACTCCGGCGCGTCGCTGCGCTGCGGCTCGTTCGGCTTCTGCGCCGGACGGGCGCCGCCGTTCAGATTGAGCGGCGGCGGGACGCTGGTCGGAGCGCTCGCGACCTGCGACTGCGCGATCGGCGCCGACGTGTTGCCGGTGGCACGGTCGAGCAGAGCGATCAGCTCCTTGTCGTCGGGCAGCGCAGGCAGCGCCGCCTGCAGCTCCGCCATGGCGCGGCCGGGCTGGTTCGCGGCCAGCGCGACGCGGCCCTGATCGACGTGGTAGCGCGCGACGAAGCGCGCCGGCGCGTCGGTCATCTTGGCCATGCTGAACTCGAGCAGCGCGCGATCGAACTCGCCGCCGCTCGCCAGCACGCTCGCCTTCACCAGGTGGCGCAGGTCGTTGCGGTCGAGCGTCGTGTTCGTCGTGGAGATCGAGAGGACCTCGATCCACGCGCGGCCCTGCGCCGTGCTCTTCACGATGCACTTCGCCGTGAACCACGTGAACGGCTTGAGCGCGACCACCTGGTGCTCGAGCACGCCGGTCTTGCGATCGACGTAGAAGAGCGGGTAGTCGTCGACGTAGCCGTCGCGCGTCCAGATCGCCTTGTCGGCCGACCAGGCGGCGAAGTTCATGTACGTCGCCGGCTCGAAGAGCGTGTAGTACGGGTTGTAGAGCTCGCGCGGCCCGTGATAGAGCAGCTCGAGCTCGAACGGCACCCGTCGATACGCCTCCGGGAAGCTCGTCACCTCCGCGAGGGTGGCGGAGAGCTTGACCTGGTCGGTCGGCTCGTCGTCGCCCGCGCGCGCCTGCGCGGTGCACAGCACCGCGAAAGCGACCGCCAGGAACCGCGTACGGTTCGTCATCGCTACGGCCCTCTCCTTCCCTCTTCCCCGGATCGCGCGATCAGTCCTTGCGTTGCAGCTCTTCGAGCATGCGGCTCATCACGCGGTCGAGGTGCTCCTGAGTCACTCCGTCCCCGTCTTCAATCGCCTGCTTGATCAGTCGCAGTCGCTCTTCGCGCACGAGCTTCTGACGCGGCAGGTCGAACAAGAACTCGTCGATGCTGCTGTCCGGCACGGTGGAGGGCTCCGCGGGTGCTAATCCGAGGTGTGAAAATCACGGCGCTCTCCTCCGGCCTTGGCCTCACCATCGGGCGCCCCGGACGGGGGGCTTGAGGGCAAAAAGGCGGCGATCGGGAAAAAGAGTCGGAGTGCGCAGGGAGCGGGCGCGTCAGCCCGAGAAACGCATGCGCCGCACGCGTGAGACGCCGTGCTCCCGCCGACTCTCGAGGGAAAAGCCGGCCGGGATCGGATCGGCCGAATCGGCCGGCTCCTCCCACAGCAATTCGCAGCCGGCCCGGAACCAGCCGAGGCGGCCGGCGGCCTCCAGGCCGGCGACGAGGCGCGCGCGCTGCTCGCCGTCGCGCATCAGCGGGAACGGCGGGTCGAGCGCGACGAAGTCGTAGGGGCCGGCGCCCTCCGGCCGCGGACCGTGCAGCCGGTCGGGAAGTCGCTCGGGCAGGAGGAGCGCGCGCGGCGGCTCGAGGCCGAGGCGCGCGAGGTTCTCGCGCAGGCAGCGGATCCCCTCGCGGCCCGACTCGACGAAGGTCGCGTGCGCCGCGTCGCGGGAGAGCGCCTCGATGCCGAACGAGCCGGAGCCGGCGAAGAGGTCGAGCCAGTTCGATCCGGCGATCTCGCCCTGCAGCGAGTCGAACAGCGACCGGCGCACGAGCGCGCGCACCGGCCGCGTGACGCGGCCCTCGGGCACGAGCAGCGCGCGGCCGCGGAATCGGCCGGCGAGGACGCGCGGCGCGCGGTCCCGATCGGGGCGGCCCATGGCGCCGTCCGGCTCAGCGCGCGGGAGCGCGCGGGCGGCCCGGCGCCCTTGAGAGTTGGGCGGCGCGACCTAAAACGTCAGCCCCGATTCGACGAAGGATGGGAGTGCTCCGCATGGCTTCGGTGGTGTTCGAAGGATCGATCGTCGCGCTCGTGACGCCGTTCCGCAACGGCCGCTTCGACCGCGACGCGTTTGCGGACCTGATCGAGTGGCACGCGCGCGCCGGCACGCGCGCACTCGTCGCGTGCGGGACGACGGGTGAGGCGCCGACGCTCTCGGAGGAGGAGTTCTCCGAGGTCGTGAAGTTCACGGTGGAGCGCGCCAAGGGCCGCCTGCCGGTCGTCGCGGGCACCGGCACCTACGACACCGCCGAGACGATCCGCCGCACGAAGGAGTGCGCCGCCGCCGGCTGCGCCGGGGCGATGGTCGTCACGCCCTACTACAACCGTCCGACGCCGCGCGGCCTGAAGGCCCACTTCCTGGCGGTCGCCGACGCGTCGCCGATCCCGCTGATCGTCTACAACATCCCGGGACGCACCGGGACGCGCATCCCGCCGGCGCTGCTCGGCGAGCTCGCGCTCCACCCGCGGATCGCGGCGCTGAAGGACGCGACCGGGACGCCGGCCGACTGCATGGACGTGATCGAGCTCGCTCCGCAGCTCACGGTGCTCGCGGGCGACGACGCGCTCACCCTGCCGTGGATGGCGATGGGGGCGAAGGGGATCGTCTCGGTCGCAGCCAACGTCGTCCCGGAGGAGATGGTGGCGCTGGTGCGCGATGCCGCGAAGGGCGACTTCGAGGCGGCGCGCCGCCGCCACTACCAGCTCCTGCCGCTCTTCAAGGCGCTCTTCGTCGAGAGCAACCCGGTGCCGGTGAAGGCGTGCCTCGAGCTCCTCGGCCGCTGCAGCGGGGAGGTTCGTCTTCCGCTGGTAGCCGCGGAGGAGGCGACGCGCGCTGTATTGAGGAAGGCTCTCGGCTCGCTCGGGGCTCGCGTCGCCGCCGTCTGATCCGATCGGCGCGTCTCCGCCATCGGGGGGCGCTCTCGCCGGAGACCGCAAAAAAACCGTTCATGCACGGGGAAGCCTTGCGGCTATCGATTGGCGGCCTACGATTCCCCGTTGTCCCCCGCGAGAGGCACGGCTCGACCGTGCGACCCCCCGCCGCGATGAGGTTGCGCCATGTCCGATGAACGGCGCGGCAACTTGATCCTCCTTTGGCGGCGCGTCCGTCGAGTCGCGCCGTTTGCCCTCCTCTTCATCGGAGTCGCGAGCACGGAACGCGACGCCGCCTCCGGGGAGCGCGTCGGGTCTTCGTCGTTCGGCCCGCCGACGGCGCGCGCCGACGTCGACTGGGGGTTCGACAGCGACCTCGACGGGCTCCCTGACGAGGTCGAGCTGCTGGTCGGCGGCTCGCCGATGCTCTCCGACACCGACGGCGACGGTTCGAGCGACGCACTCGAATTCGTGTGCGGCTCGAAGGTCGACGACCCGACTTCGACGCCCAAGCCGAAGCCGTCGACGCGCACCTGCGCCTTCGAGACGGCGGGCCGGATTCGCGTGTTCTGCGCGGTCTATCCGGCGAATCTCGACATGGTGAGCACGTTCCACTGCGTCATCGGCAGCCAGGACTTCACGTACGCTCCCGAGGGCGACCCGGGCAACGGCGTGGGGATCTTCGAGATCACACCGTTCCTCTCCGCGGCCGCCCACTCCTACACGCTGGCGCAGAACCTCGGGCTCGACCTGGTCGGCTTCTCGTTCGACTTCGACCGGGAGCTGCTGCTGCAGAACGTCCCGGTGAGCATCGGCTTCGCGTCGCGCATCGCCGACGTCGACTGCGCCGACGAGATCACGCTCATGGTGCAGGGCTCGACGAGCCTCGTCCTCTCGAACGGTCCCGCCACCGTGGCGGGGCAGCCGAGCTACGCCATCCAGCCGCTCGATCCGTCGGGCGGCGGCGGCGGGGGTGACGACCCCGAATACTGTTCGCTCGGCTTCGACGGGGGGACGCCGGTCGGGGTCGGCTCGGTCGAATACTCGGTCACTTCGGCGTCATGCCAGCCCGACGGGCTGCTCTTCTGCGTCGGCGTCGACTGCACGGCGCTGCAGGGACAGAAGATGATGATGATCGACTACGGCTTCCTGCAGTCCAAGGCGGGCGAGTAGCGGGACGTCCGTCGAGGGGGGGCCGGCGTCGCGGTCGCGAGCCGGAGGGGGGACTGCACCTGGAATGGAGTTCCTCTCCATCTCCTTGTTTCGCAATGTCTTGCGGAATCCGCGAAGGCGCATGGCGAAGCCTTCCGTCGTCGGTCTCCCGGGGAGTTTCATGGGAACTTCCTTGGACGACCTCCCCGTCCAACGCGCGGCCTGACTGAGAGCATGCAGACGGATCCGGACTTCGAATTCGTCAGGAGGTGCCAGACCGAATCAGGGGCGGCTCGAGACGACGCGTTTCGAAAGCTCTTCGAGAACTATCAGGATCGGGTCTTCAACTTGGCGGTTCGCCTGCTCGGGAACCAGGCCGACGCCGCGGATGTGAGCCAGGAGGCTTTCATCACGGTCTTCAAGAAGATCCACGAGTTCCGGTTCTCCTCGCGCTTCTACACGTGGCTCTATCGGGTCGTCTACAACTTGTGCATGGACCAGCGGAGGAGAGCTCCGGGCGGTCCGCTGCCGGCGTCGACGAACGAGAGCGCAGACTCGCTCCTTGCCCGGATCGCGGACCCGGCGCCGACCCCTTCCGAGCAGGTGTCGGAAGGCGAGAGTCGGACGCGAGCCGTCGAGAACGCGCTGCGGCGGCTCAGCGAGCCCCTGCGCGTCGCGATCGTCCTCCGGTACATGGAGGACCTGCAGTACGGGGAGATCGCCGACGTCCTGGGCTGCTCGGTGGGAACGGTGAAGTCGCGGCTGTCGCGGGCTCACCACTTCCTCCAGGACGTCCTCAAGCCGATCGCGGATAGGGAGATGGGTTGAGCGGCATTCCCTGATTCGAGGATCGATTCCGGAGCGCTCGGGAGTCGAGGGGGAAGTGGCGGGAGAGCTCGGAGGGCTGGCGGAAGGCATTCGGCCGACGACGGCGTGAAGGAAATCGTGGGAAACGAGAGCGACGATCGAAGCGGCGGCCGCAACGGCTGCCCTTCCCTGGATGAGCTCCTCCCCGGACCCGGGAACTCGGGACCGGAGGGGGATCTCGCCGCTCACGTCGCCGGCTGCGCGATCTGCGCCTCCCTCTTGCGCGCGCGCGCGTCGATCGCTCGCGAGCTGCGCGACTTGACGCGCGCCCGCGTCGCGGCGCCGCGCGCCGCGCTCGACTTCGGACTCGTGATGGCGGCGGTCGACGACCGGCTCGATGCGGAGCTTGCGCGCGCCGAGGCGCGCTGGCGGCCGCTCGTCGCCCCGCTTCCGCGCTCGCCGATGCCCGCCGCGGCCGCGGCGGCGACCCTCGCCGCGCTCACCTCGGCACCGCGCCTCCTGCGGCGTGCGCGCGTCCTTCCGCTCGTCCGCCACGCCGCCGCGCTCGCGGCCGCCGCCGGCGTCGTCGCCGCGGCGCTGCTCGCCCGCACGGGCGCGCCGGGCGGAGCTGAAGATGCGACTGCCCGCGGAGGTTTCGAGGCCGAGGCGGCGCTGCTCACCCGCGGCGAGCCGCTCGGCGTCGAGATCGTCGCGGCCGAGCCGGGCGCCGCGGCGGCGGCCGGCGTGCGCTCGCTCGGGCGCGGCGGCGCGCCGCGCCTCGAGCCGATTCCCGTCGCGCGTCCCCCCAAGACCCGAGGGGGGCCGTGATGCGTCGCATGCGTGCCGCGCTCGTGCTCGCCCTCGCCGGCCTGCTCGCCGCCACCGGCTGCGACGAGAAGGACCTGCGCCGCCACGCGCAGTGCGTCGTCTTCGACCTGTCGACGCGCCAGTTCACCTGCCTGCGCGAGTTCAAGAGCGACCTCGACGGCGTGCACGTCGAGTACGTCGAGCGGGTGCGCTCGGCCGGCGACGGCAAGAACATCGTCGTCGAGCTCGTCTCGATGAACGGCAAGAAGCTCGCGCAGATCACCGACCCGGTCGAGAAGCAGGCCTTCCTCGACTTCGCCGACACGCTCGCCGCGGGTGGCGGCGCGCGCGCCCTGTTCCAGCGCGACCCCTTCATCGACTCGCTCGACCGCATGGCGGCGAACTACTTCATCACGCTGCTCGAGGCGGGCCGCGAGCCGATCCGTCCGGGCGGCGAGCCGTCGCTCACGTTCAAGATCGAGCCGCGCGTGCAGGACCGGCCGTTCTACGTCCTCACCGTCAGCACGACCGTCGACCACGAGGGCTTCCCGCTCGAGTGCCAGGAGTACGCCTACTCGCCCACCGGCCCCGTGCTGGTGAGCGACATGCGGATCGTGAGCGCGATCAAGTGGGGCGAGAGCGGCGGGCCGGTCGAGCCGCCGCAGCAGCCGATCGTTTCGCGCGTCGTGCTCGACTCCCTCTTCCAGGCGCGCGACCGCGCGCAGCTGGCCGGCGTCACGCTGCTGCTCCCCAAGCAGGGCACGCTGCCCTACGGCTTCCAGCTCGCGAAGGTCGAGCAGATCACCTTCACGTCGACCGCCAACTCGCGCCGCCAGCTCGAGCGGATCGAGATGTTCCGCTTCGTCTACAGCGACGGCGTCGAGCGCATCGACATCGTCGAGCACCTGCCGGTCGACGCGATCCCCGACACCTACAAGAAGGCGGGCGCGAACGACCTCGTGATGCTGCAGACGTTCGGCACGCTCTCGATCGCGACGCTCGTCCACGACGGGACGCAGGTCGTCGTCGAGTCGCGCGTCGCCTCGGACCGCTTCCACTCGCTCATGAAGTCGCTCGTCCCGCTGCAGTGAGCCGGCCCGCCGAACCGGGCAAGCCCGGATCATTCACGAGCCCCTACTGCGGCTGGGTCTGTTCGCCCAACACATCGTCGGAAACGCGCGTTCCTTCCTCAGCGGGTCTTCAGACCCGCATCGTCGGAGCCGCGCATTCCCTCCTCGTCCTGGTCGAACATCCCGGCGCCTCGCTACGGGGCTCGTGAATAACCCGGGCTAGAATCTTCCGCCCGAGCGCGACGTTCCCGACCCTGTCAGGTGGCCCGCGGGATGGTTCAGTGGATTGCCGGACGGTACGAGCCGTGTTCCGTCCTCGGTGAGGGCGTGACCTCGGCGGTCCTGCTGGTGCGCGACCGGGTCCTGGGCGGGACGCCCGTCGCGCTCAAGCGCGTCCCCGCCGGCCGCGGCGACCTTGCGCGCGACGAGTTCCGCCGCCTGCGCGCGTTCCACCACGCCGGCATCCCGCGCGCGCTCGAGCTCGGCCTCGACCCGGCCGACGGATCGCTCTTCTTCACGTCGGAGGCGGTGCGCGGCGTCGACTTCCTGAGCGCGCTCGAGCGCGCGCCGCTCGAGCGCCAGATCGCCGCGATCGCCGACCTCCTTCGCACGCTCGACCTGCTCGCCGAGCGCGGCGTCGTCCACCGCGACCTCAAGCCCGCGAACCTCGTCGTCGAGGCGGGCGGCGCCGCGCCGCGCGTCGTGCTGATCGACTTCGGGCTCGCGGTGGTCGGCGCGACGCGCGAGCTCGGCGGCTCGCTGCCGTGGCTCGCCCCCGAGCTCTTCGCCGGCGAGCCGGCCAGCCACGAAAGCGACCTCTACGCGCTCGGGATCGTCCTCTTCGAGCTCTGGAACGGGCGCCACCCCTATCCCGCCGATACGCCGGTCGAGTGGGCGCGCAGCCACCGCGCGCGCGCCGCCGAGTTCGACGAGGGGCGTCGCGAGGCGCTCGGCCTGCCGGCGGCGCTGCCGCGCATCGTCCAGCGCCTCCTCGCGAAGGAGAGGAAGGACCGCTACGCGCGCGCCCGCGACGTCCTCGTCGACCTCTCGCGTGCGAGCCCGCAGCCGCTCCCGCGCGAGACGCGCCGCACGCTCGGCGGCCGGATCCGTTCGATGCCCGACTTCGGGGCGCGCTGGCGCGAGTCGGGCGGCGGCGGGCCGACGCTGGTCGCGGCGCCGACGCTCGCCGGCCGCGAGGAGATCGTGCGCGAGCTCAAGGCCGCCGCGGTCGCCGCCGGCCAGCACCCCGTCACCGTCCGCTTCGGCCCGCGCGCCGAGGAGGCGGTCGAGCCGCAGGCGGCGCTGCTCGCGCAGCTGCGGCCGCTGATGCCGGGGCGCGACGACGACGATCTCCTCGCCGACCTGCGCTCGGGCGCGCTGGCGCGCCGCACCGCGCTCTTCGTCGAGGAGATCGACCGTAGAGCGCCGGGCGAGGAGGCGCTGTTGCGCCTCCTGCTGCGCGTTCCCGGCGACGTGGCCGTCTCCGCCGCCGGCGATCCGGCGGCCGACGCGGTCGTGCGCGCGACCCTCGGCGCACCCGGGTCGCTGCGCCGCGTCGAGCCGCGCCCGCTCGGCGCGGCGGAGGTGGCGGACCGCTTCCCGGAATGGCTCGGCGCGCCGCTCCCCGACGAGCTCGCGAAGTACCTCGGCCTCGAGCGCGGCGCCGACCCGGCGCGCCTCGTCGAGACGCTCACCTACCTCGTCGAATGCGGCGCGCTCGACGTCGACGCCGGCCGCTGCCGCCTCGATCTCGCGAAGGCCGACCTCGCGCTCGCCACCTCCGACCTCCTCGACGTCGTGCGCCGCCGCGTCGCGCTGCTGCCGGCGGAGTCGCGCCGGGTGCTCGCGCTCCTCGCGGTGCTCGACGCCGAGGTCGAGCCGCACCTGCTCGGCTTCCTCGGCGTCGCCCATGACGCCGCGCTCGGCCGGATCGACGGCGCGCTCGCGCTGCTGATCGACCAGGGCCTCGTCGAGCGGCGCGGCGAGGGGATCGAGCTCTCCGACGGATCCGTGCGCGCCGCCGCGCTCGAGACGCTGGGCGAGGAGGAGCTGCGCGAGCTGCACGGCCGCGTCGCGCGCGCGATCCGGGAGGTCGGCGACGTGCGTGACGCCGGGACGCGCGGCGCGCGCCACGCGTTCCGCGCCCACCCCGACGCGGCGACCGGGCTCGCCCTTGCCATGGCGGCGCTCAAGCTGCTCGAGACGTCGCGCCTCGCCGAGGCCGCCGAGGCGGCCGAGGAGATCCGCCTCGCGCGCCTCGCCGGGAGCGCCGACGCGGTCGCCGCGCTGATCGTCGGATGCGTCGCGCTGCGCCGCGACTCGGTCGAGGCGGCGGAGCGGACGCTCGCGCCGCTCGCCGAGCAGCTCCCGCCGGGTCCGCTGCGCGCGCGCGCCCTCGCCGAGCACGCCCGCGCGCTCGAGCGGCGCGGCCGCCTCGCCGACGCGCTCGCCCGCCTCGACGGCGGCGCCGAGTGGCTCGGCGCGGACGTCCAGGCGCAGCTGCAGCGCGCCTTCATCCTCCACACGCTCGGCCGGAACGGCGAGGCGGAGGCGGCACTCGCGCGCGCGCGCGAGCTGCTGCCGGCGGCCTCCGACTTCGCCAACGCGCGCTGGCACAACCTGCGCGGCTCGATCCTCCACCAGCTCGGCCGCTTCGACGAGGCGCGCGCCGACCTCACGCGCGCGATCGAGATCGCCGCCGCGATCGGCAACCCGCTCGCACGCTCCGCCGCCGACAACAACCTCGCCCGGCTCGAGGACGACTGCGGCCGGCTCGACGCCGCGCTGCGCTGCTACGAGCGCGCGCACGCGACCGCGGCGACCTTCGGCGACCGCTGGCAGGAGGCGAGCACCGCCACGTTCGTCGCGCAGGTCCTCTACTACCTCGGCCGCAGCGACGACGCGCGCCGCGAGCTGCAGCGCGCGAGCGAGATCCTGCACGCGCTGCACCGGCCGGCCGTCGACCGGCGGCGCGTGGCGCTGCAGCAGGGGCAGGTGGCGCTCGGCGACGGCGAGATGGAGCTGGCGCGCACCGCGATCGACGAGGCGATCGCGCTGGCCGACACGGCCGACGATCGGCGCGGGGGCGTGCTCGCGCGCTGCCTCTACG
>DAINBU010000079.1:0-22424 GCA_036732755.1 Planctomycetota bacterium | reverse complement strand
AAGGTGAAGTCAGCGTCGATCAGCTCGCGCAGCGGCCGGCCCTCGCGGAAGACGGCGTCGACAAAGAGCTCGGTCTCGAGCCGCATCGCCTCGCGCAGCCCCTCGTCGAAGTCGGAGAAGAGCGCTTCGTCGGGCGTCGCGCGGGCGAGCGAGCGCAGCTGCAGCCACTGGCCCGCGAAGTTCGCGACGAGCGCGCCGGCGCGCACGTCGCGCAGCAGGCGGCGCACCTCGCCGGCGAGGACGGCGGGGTCGCGCAGCGCATGGTCCGCCGCCTTCGCGCGCAGCGCGTCGTCGGGGAGGCTGCTCCAGAGGAAGTAGGAGAGGCGGGAGGCCAGCTCGAAATCGTCGAGCGGATGGACGGCGCGCTCGTCGTCGGGGGCGGCGTCGATCTCGCTGCGGAAGAGGAAGTTCGGCGAGATCAGCAGCGCCGCGAGCGCGGGGCGGAGCGCGTGGGCGAAGCCCTCGCCGGCGGCGAGCGCCGCGTCGACCGGCGCGAGCAGGCGCGCCACTTCGTCGGCGCTGGCCGGACGGCGCCACGCCCGGCTCGCGAGCTCCTGGAGGATCGCCGGAGCACAGGCACGCGCGTGCGCGTGGGGTGCGGGGCCGGCCGACGCGGCGCAGACGTAGATCCGCCGCTCGCTCGCGGTCGGCGGCAGCTCGTCGAGCGGGCCTTCGATCTCCAGCCAGTCGACGACGAGGTTGCGGTCGCGCTGCGCCGGATCGGGGTCCTCGGGGTGGTAGTAGTCGTTGCGAAACGCCACCGCGATCCGTTGACGGCCGTGCGAGAGCCGGGCGCGCGCCTCGAACGTCGCCGGCGCCTCCTCCGTCTCGGCGACCTCGAGCTGTGCGAGGTCGCGGCGGCCGGCGCGCAGCGCCATGCGGCACGGCTCGGGCCCCGCCTGCTGCCCGAAGCCGCGCACGCGCAGCGCGTAGTCGCCGTCGCGCGGCAGGTCGACCGTCGTGAAGGCCTCGCCTTCGGAGTAGAGGTTGACGATCGGGCCGAAGCGGCAGTCGCGCAGCGTCGCGTCGATCTCCTCGGCCTCGAAACGGCGCACGGTCGCGCGCCGCAGCTCGTCGCCGGGCAGGACCGCGACGGCGATGCGCTCGGCCGCGGCGAGGTACTTCTCGAGCAGGAGCGGCGAGACGGAGAGGACGTCGCCCATGTTGTCGAAGCCGTAGCCCACGTCGTCGGGCGGGAGCTGCGCGGCGACGTCGAGCGGCGTGTCGAAGAGGTCGCGCACGCTGTTCTCGAACTCGACGCGGTTCAGGCGGCGGATCGTGACGCGGCCCGGGTCGATCGGCCACGCGCCCGGTCCGGCACGCAGCCGGACGTCGAGCCAGCGCTGCGCCGCGGCGAGGAGCTTCCCGTCCGGCCGCGGCTCCGAGGGCGGCGGCATCTCGCCCGCGTGCAGCTTGTCGCGCACCTTGCGCCAGACGCCGGGCCGTGCGCGCGCGTCGGCCTCGTTCGCGAACGATTCGAAGGAGAGGCCCGCTTCGGGCTCCGGTCCGGCGTGGCAGCCGAGGCAGGAGTCCTTCAGCAGCGGCAGCACGTCGCGCGCGAAGTCGACGTCGTCGCCGCACGGCGAACGTGCAATTGCGGGCAGCGCGGCGAGCGCGGAAGCGGCCGCGAGCGCCAGCGCGCACGCGACCCGCCGGCGCCGCCGTCCCGATCGGACACTCCCCGATCCGACATTCATGGTTGCGACGGATTAACCGGGCGCGGGCGGCGGCGCGAGGAGGCGCTCAGCGATTTGCCGCGGCCGGGATCGGGCGCGCCGTGAAGCGGCCCGCGGCGTCGACGTAGAGGAGCTCGGGCGCGCCGTCCCGCTCCGCGAGCGCGACGCGCCGCCCTCGCGCGGGCGCGTCGAGAAGGAGCGACCCGTCCGCCGCGACGACGAAGACGCGCGAGCCGGTGAGGCCGGCGAGGAGGAGCGGCTCCGTTCCAGCCGCGTCGCCGCCGGCGACCGCGACCGCGACCAGCGGATCGCCGAGCTCGGCGACCGTCGTCCACGCCGCGCCGCCGTCGCAGCGCGCGAGCAGGCGCAGCTCGCCCGATTCGGTGCCGGCGGCCGCGAGCGGCGCGTCGGCGCCGTCGGGCGGAGCGGCGATCGGCGCGAGCGCGGTCACGGTCGCCTCTCCGCGCAGCGTCCCGCGCCGAGCGCCCGCGCCGTCGTACCAGCGCAGCTCGCCGCCCTCGAGTGCGACGGCGACGACGCGCAGTCCCGCGCCGCCGCCTTGGACGTCGAGCAGCGCGAGCGCGGTGCACTCGCTCCCCAGCTCGATCGGCTTCAGCGGCGCGCCGCCGGTCTGGAAGACGACCAGCGTCCCGCCGCTCAGCGCCGCGAAGGTCTCGTCGCCCCGCTTCCCGTCGACGTCGCCGGTCGCGAGCGCGAGGACGGAACGGCCGGCGCGCACGTGGAAGGCGAGGTCGCCGCCGCCGTCGGGCCGCGCGAAGGTGATCGCGCCGTTCGCGTCGCCGCGGACGACGCGCGCGCTGCCGCCGTCGCCGGCCGCGCCGTGCGCGAGCGCCGTGATCGGCGGGCCGCCGTCGCGCGTCTGCGAAGCGACGACCAGCGCGTCGCCTTCGTCCTCGGCGGGAAGGCGCAGCTCGCGCACGCGGCCGTCGGCCGCGCCGCAGCGCAGCGCGCCGTCGGCCGCGTCGAGCGCCGTGATCGCGCAGGGCAGCCGCGTCGCGGCGAGGCGGCGCCCGTCGCGCGCGAGCAGGCAGGGCGCATCGCCCCCCTCGTCGAGGAGGAGGCGACCGTCGGCGGCGAGCGCGAAGTCGCGCACGTCGCGCCCCGCCTTGCAGCGGACGTCGCGCTCGCTCGCCCAGACGACCGCTCGACGGCCGTCGAGCAGCGTGAAGAGCTCGTCGTCGCCGTCTCCGTCGAAGTCGAGCGCGCGCAGCTCCGTCACGCGCCCGTCGAGCGGGAGCTCGAAGCGCGGCGCGCCATTCCCGTCGAAGCCGGTGAGGCCGCGCGCGCCGGCGACGACGATGCGCGCGCCGACGTGCGTACGCGCCACGACCAGGGCGTCGCACTCGCCGCACGCGAAGTCGCTCTCGAACGCACCGTCGGCGTCGAGGACGCGCGCGCGGCCGCCGTCGAGCGCGACGACGAGGCGGTCGACCGCGCCGTCGGAGAACGCCGCCACCTCGCGCACCGGCAGCTCGCGCGTCGAGCGCAGCTCGAGCGCGCCGCCCGCCGCGACGCCGACCAGGCGCACGCCGTCGCCGTCGACGAGCGCGAGGGCGTCGCCGCGCGCCGCTGCATTGCTCCCGGAGCGCAGCAGGAAGAGGTGGGCCGTCGACGTGCGGGGCCGGCCGTCGGCGCCGCAGAGGAGCTTCGCGAGCGCGCGCAGCGTGCGCACCGCGTCGCCCGCCGCCGTCGCCGCCGGACTGCTCCCGCCGACCACCTCGACCTCGCCCATGTCGGTCGCGGCGCACCAGAGCGGCGTGCCGCCTTCGGGCGTGCCGACGTCGACGAGGGCGCGCACGCGGCCGTGCATCGCGCGCGGTGCGGCCGCCTCGCCGCGGCCGTCGAACGCGACCACGCGGCTCGCGCTCCCGTCCTGGGTCGCGACGACCACGCGCGCGCCGTCCTGCGGGTCACGACCCTTCGCGCTGCTCCGCGCCGCGACCGCGACGGCGTAGGGGACGCCCTTCACGCGCGCGAGCATCCGCCCGTTGCCGCTGCCGTCGATGCGCACGATCGTCCCGTCGTCGTGCGCGACGACGATCTCGTCGCGGCCGTCGCAGTCGACGTCGCCGACCGAGGGCGGGGCGCAGCGCCCGTCGAAGGCGAGCTCGAAGCGCTTCTCGAACGGCGCGAGCCAGAGGTGGTGCACGACCACCGCGCCCGCCGCCAGCTCGAGCGCGTCCTCGCCGAGGAGCTCGCGCGCCTCGCGGCCGGGCGCGCGTGCGAGGAGGAAGTAGCGGCCGGGCGCCAGCGCGAGCGGCGCCTGCTGCGGCAGCGCGACGATGGCGACCTCGCCGCGCGCGCCCGCCTCGGGCCGCAGCTCGGCGACGACGCCGGCGTCCTCACAGGTGAGCGTGAGCTGCGCGCGGCCGAGCGCGGCCGCGCTGCGCGACGCGCGCTTCCCGAAGCCGCCGAGCGAGAGCAGGAGGGCGATCAGCGCGACGCCCGCCAGCGCGATCAGCACGTGGGGGCGGTCGCGCACGAGCGCCGCCGCGGCGCGCCGCCACTTGCCGCGCTCGCCGAGGATGCGCCGCCCGGCGGCGAACCGCTCGAGGTCGCGCGCCAGCGCGTCGGCCGTCGCGTAACGCTCCTCGGGCCGCGGCGCCATCGCGCGCCGGACGATCGCGTCGAGGTCGCGCGGGACGGCGGGGAGGCGCTGGCGCGGCGGCAGGCAGTCGCCGGCCGCGATCTTCCCGAGGACGTCGCGCGCGTCGTCGCCCTCGAACGGGCGCTTCAGCGTGACGAGCTCGTAGAGGACGACGCCGAGCGAGTAGACGTCGACGCGCCGGTCGAGCGGCGCATGCCCGCCGCCGCACTGCTCGGGCGCGACGTAGTAGGGGCTCCCGACCAGGTCGCCGGTGCGCGTCAGCGCCGGCAGCCCCTCCTCGCGCACCAGCCCGAAGTCGATCAGGAGCGGACAGCCGTCGCCGCGCAGCAGGACGTTCGACGGCTTGACGTCGCGGTGGAGGATGCCGCGCTGGTGCGCGTGGTGGAGCGCGTGCGCGACCTTCGCGAGCGTCGCGGCGGCGCGGACGAAGTCGAGGCTCCCCGGCGCGCGCACGAAGCCGCCGCGTGCGATCACGTCGGCGAGCGACGGCCCCTCGATCAGCTCCATCGCGAAGAACCAGGCGCCGTCGCACTCGCCGACCTCGTCCACACGGACGATGTTCGCGTGGCGGAGGCCGGCCGCCGCGTGCGCCTCGCGCATGAAGCGTTCGACCGAGGCGGGCTGCAGCGTGAGGTGCGCCTCGAGGACCTTGAGCGCGACGAGCTGCCCGCCGTCGCGGCGGCGCGCCTGATAGACGACACCCATCCCGCCGCGGCCGATCTCGCGCTCGATCGCGAAATCACCGAGGACGCGCCCTTCCGGCGGCGTCGCGTGCCCCATCGTCTTCCCCGACGAAGGTGCGGACGCGCGACAGACTACCGCGTGCGGATCGGCGCGGCGGGACGCTTGCGCGTCAATCCGCCAGGGCTTTCCTCACCGCTTCGATCATGTCCTTGTGACGGCGGATGAACGCCTCGAACGACTCGTCGGGGCGCCGATACGTCGTCACGACCCACGGCTCGCCGGGATGGGACGGGTCCTGCACCGTGGTGGTGAGGACCTGTTCCGGCGTCGGCGCCGTCGTGCCGCCGCCCGTGCCGCTCGCCGTGAGCAGGAGCGAACGCACCCCCGGCACCGCGATGACGGCGGCGACCTCCTGACCCGCGCGGCACACGCGGGCGACGACCTCGGGCGCTCCTGTCGTCGCGGGGTCCGCCGTCGGACTCCACGCCAGGCAGGAGAGCAGCGCCAGCACAGCTGCCTTCAGCATGCGACTGCCTCCCTGGGGAGGGCCGACGCCGGGGGCCTGGCCGCCTCGTCGCGCAGCGCGGCGAGCGGGAAGGTCGGAGCGACCCTCGATGTCGCTCCTTTCGCCCGGACGGGCAGTCCGACTTCCGCCAAAACCCGCTGTTTTCGGCAGTTTCGGGGGCCGACTTCAGGAGTTCCCGGAGGTTTCTTCGGCGGGAGAGGTCCCGGGACGGGCGGCGGCGTGGTCGGCGATCGCCTGGAGGAAGGCGGGGCCGAGCTCGGCCGCCTTCTTGTCACCGACCCCCTTCACCGACCGGAACTGCTCGGGCGTCGAAGGCTTGCGGGCCGCGAGCTCGGCGAGCGTGCGGTCGTTGAAGATGACGTAGGGCGGGACGCCGCGCGCGTGGGCGAGGGTCCGGCGCAGCTTGCGCAGCTCCTCGAAGAGCGCCTCGTCGAGCGGCAGTCCTTCGGTGTCGTAGGCGAGACGCGCGAGGCTCTTCTTGCTCGCCTTCGCGGCCTTCGGCAGCGCGAAGAGGACCGGCTCGCGCGCGCCGCGCAGCGTCTCGCGCCCGCTCGCGGTGACGGACAGCGTTGGATAGTCGCCGTCGGCGACCGCGATCGCGCCGCTCGCGACGAGCTGGTCGATCCAGTGGCGGATCTCCCGGCTCGAGTTCTCCTTCAGCAGGCCGAAGGTCGAGAGCTGGTCGTGGCCGTAGTTGCGCACGCGCTCCGAGTCGGCGCCGCGCAGCACGTCGGCGACGTGCGCCGCGCCGAAGCGCTGCTCGCAGCGGACGATGCAGGAGAGGATCTTCTGCGCGATGACGAGTCCGTCGGGCGCGCGCGCGAGCTCGTCGAGGCAGACGTCGCACGCTCCACACTTCGTCCCGTCATGGGGCTCCCCGAAGTGCTCGACGAGGAAGCGGTGGCGGCAGGTCGCGCCGCCCGCGAAGGCGAGCATCTCGGAGATGCGTTCGAGCGCGCCCGGAGCCTCCTCGCCCTCGAGCATCGACTTCCAGCCGTGCCAGTCGGCCGCCGACCAGAAGAGCACGCACTCGGCCGGCAGCCCGTCGCGGCCGGCGCGCCCGCTCTCCTGCATGTACTGCGCGACGCCCTTGGGGAGGTTGGCGTGCACGACGTAGCGCACGTCGGCGCGATCGATCCCCATCCCGAACGCGACCGTCGCGACGACGACGTCGACGTCCTCGTTGAGGAAGAGCTCCTGGTTCTGGTGGCGCGTCTCCGCGTCGAGGCCGGCGTGGTAGGGGACGGCGCGCACGCCCGCCTTCGCGAGCTCGGCCGCCCACTGCTCGGCGTCCTTGCGGCGCAGGCAGTAGACGATGCCCGCCTCGTCGGGATGGCGGCGCACCACGCCGAGGCACTGCGCGAGGAAGTCGCCGCGCGGATGGAAGCGGTAGGTGAGGTTGGGCCGGTCGCAGCTGCCGATCAGGAGCGCCGGGTCGCGCAGGCCGAGCTGCTTCACGACGTCGTCGCGCAGCGCGGGCGGCGCGGTCGCGGTGAAGGCCTGGATCGGCAGGTCGGGGAAGCGCTTGCGCAGCTCGCCCAGCTGGCGGTACTCGGGCCGGAAGTCGTGGCCCCAGTGGCTGATGCAGTGCGCCTCGTCGATCACGAGGCCGGAGAGACCCGCGCCGACCAGGTCGTCGACGAACCCCTCCAACATCAATCGTTCCGGCGCGACGTAGACGAGCTTCAGCTTCCCCGCGAGCAGGTCGGCGCGGACGCGACGGCGCTCCTCGGGCTCCTGCGCGCTGGTCAGCATCCCGGCGGGGACGCCCATCTCCGTGAGGCCGTCGATCTGGTCCTTCATCAAGGAGATGAGGGGGCTCACGACCGCGGTGAAGCCGCCGCGCAGCAGCGCCGGTGCCTGGAAGCAGAGGCTCTTGCCGCCGCCGGTCGCCATCACGACGAGGGCGTCGCGCCCTTCGAGGGCCGCCGCCATCGCCTCGGCCTGCAGCGCGCGCAGCGTCGGGAAGCCCCAGACCTTCTGGACCACCTCGCGCAGTCGCGCGACCCCGGCTTCCCCGACCGCCGTCCCCAAGCGCCTCTCCGTCCGTGTCCCCTCGAAGGGGTCGGACTCTAACCGCGCCCGCCGGTGACACCGGGCGCCGGGGCGGCGTCACGCGCACAGGGTTCGGGGCGCTCTTCTGTTCCGACGCGTGCGCGGAGAGGGTGAAGAAGGGCGACCTCGAGGCCGAGCTCGCCAAGGCCTGTCCGAGCACGACCGCCGCGCTGACCCAGCTCGAGCTCGACTGACGAAACTCACCGCACGCCCGTCAGCGCGATGCGGATCGCGTTCTCCCCGTCCGCCGTCGCGGTCGCGTGCGGCGCGTCGATCCTGAGCCCCGCCGCCGCGAGCTCGTGGCCGTCCGACTTCGTGACCGCTTCGATCAGCGCCTCGGGCGCGAGCGCGACGCGCGTCGTGAGCGTGCGCGCGCTCTCGTCGACGATCACGCCGGGGCTCTCCGGCGTCTGGATGCGGACGGCGCCGAAGACGAAGCTCACCGGCACCATGAAGAACATCCGGCGATGGTCGTCGACGTGGAGGATCCCGAACGGCGTGTAGCTCGTGGGTGAGACCGTCCCGCTCTTCGACAGCTCGCCGAAGTCGAGGACGACGCGCGTGCCGGCGCCGGCCGTGACGGTGGCGATGCGCCGCTCGCGTTCGGCGAGCGCGTCCTTCGCCTTCGCCTGTTTCGCCAGCACGAGCGCCGCGTAGCCCGCCTCCTTCTCGAAGGCGTCCGCCCGCTCCGCGAGCTCCGCGTCGGCCGGCGCGCCGAGCGCCGCGCGCAAGAGGTCGGTGAGCGTCGCGCCGCGCGCGACCTCGCCCTTCCAGTCGGCGCCCACGCGGTCGAGCGCGCGCCCGAGCGCCGCGCCGAAGTCGTAGCCGCGGTAGCGCACCGTCGCGGGGCCGAACTCGCTGCCGTTCACGCTGAAGGTTCCGCGCGCGAGGTTGCGCAGCTTCAGGAGGATCTGCTCGCCGCGCTCGGCGAAGACCTTCTTGTCGGCGAGCTTCGGCAGCGCCGCGGCGAGCGGCGCCCCGACGCCCTGCTTCCCCCAGAGGTCGTGGGCGCGCCACTCGACGTACGTCGCGAGCCCTTCGTTCAGCTCGTTCCCGTCTTCCCACGCGATCGCGTTGGCCGGCATGCGTGCACGCCTGCGCAGCCGCTCGGCGAGGAAGAGCACCAGCTGCTCCTCGGCCTCGTCCGCCGTCTCGGCGCGCACCGCCGCCTCGAGCGCGCGCCCCTCGAGCTCGAGGTGGGCGTTCACCTCGGGGTCGAGGTCGGGGAAGTCGGAGAGGTCGAGCTCGTTGCTCGGCGCCAGCTTCATGCGCGTGCCGGCCCACGCGTGGAACCCCTCGTGCACCACCGTCCCGAGGCACCACGCGTCGTCCGCCGACGCGAGCGCCTTGCGGTCCGACACGACCAGCGTCGTCACGCCGCCGAGGCTCGTCGACGTCTCTTGCGGGATCTCGAAGACGGTCGTGCCGCGCCGGATCCACATCGGCTCGGCGCGCAGCGCCTCGGGAATCGCCGGCTCCTTCGCGAAGTCCATCTTCGTGAACCCGGCCGGCGGCGCCGGATGGCGCAGCAGGATCTCGCCGACCTTCGGATGCGTGACGAGCGCGGGGATCTCGGCGAGCCGGTAGCCCGGCCAGATCTCCGCTTCGTGCGCGGTGACGAGCCCGACCGCTTCGTTCCAGAGCAGGAGACTCGCAGGGTCGACGGGCAGTTCGTCCGCGGCCCCGCCCGACGCAGTCGCGAGCGCGAACGAAACGAACAGCAGCGCAACGCCGGTCGTACCGGACATGACCTTCTCCCGAGTCGGCAACGGCCGCGTGCTACGCACGAAATGGCGCGACGGTAGCCTGCCCTGCCCCGCCTCCCCTCCGCACGCCGGAGCCGCACTTCCATGAGCCTGCTCGCGATGGTCGTTGCTCTCGCATTGCAGGAGGCGAAGGCGGCGCCCGAGACGATCCGCTGGGCGAAGGACTGGTCCGAGGCGGCGGCGCGGTCGCTCGCGGAGAAGAAGCCGATCCTCGCGCACGCCTTCTTCCAGGGGCCGGTCGTCTGGGACGAGATGGAAGCGGCGGGGGATTTCGCGTTGCCGGAAGTGATCGCGCTGGTGAACGAGCGCTACGTCGCGCTCAAGCTCGGACCGGGCGTCGCGGTCCCGTTCGCCGCGCCCAAGCTCTACGGCCTCGGCGCGCACACGTTCGGCACCGCACTGCTGGTCTGCGCGCCCGACGGTCGCGTCGTGCTCGACCGCTGGGGGCCCGCGTGGGAGGTGCTGGTCGAGGGGCTCACGGCGATCCCCGAGCTGCCGGGGCCGGAGGGGCCGCACTTCCAGGAGCCGCTGGCGCAGGCGCGCGCGCTCCTGCGGCGCGGCGACCTCGCCGGCGCGCTCGCGCTCGCGAAGCCGGTCCCGACCGCGGCGGCGCAGCGGCTGGTCGCGCACGCCCACGCGCTCGCGCGCGACGGCGAGGCGGCGCTCGCGGCGACGGTCGCGGCGAAGTCGCTGCCGGGCGCCGACGCGCTCGAAAGCGACCTCGCCTACGACGAGACCGCCTTTCTGATCAAGGTCGGCCGCCTCGACGACGGGCGCGCCGCGGCCGAGGCGTTTTCGAAGGCCCACCCGACGGACCCGCGTACGGAAGAGATGAAGCAGTTCGTGGCGGCGCTGGCGGCGTTCCCGTATCCGCCCGACACGCTGCGCTACACGCCGCGCGCGGTGGTCGAGTCGATGCTGCCGGTCGCGCCCGCGCCGCTGCCGCCGGCCGAGGCGAAGCGCGCCGCGGCCGACGGCGCCGACTGGCTCGTGAAGACGCAGTGTGCCGACGGCAGCTGGGCGAGCCCGGTGCAGTACGGCTCGAACCTCGACCCGCAGTGGGACGCGCTGTCGGTCGCGATCTCGGCGCTCTGCACCGAGGCGCTGCTCGCCCATCTCGACCGGCCGCGCGCGCAAGAAACGTTCGAGCGCGCGGTCGGGTTCCTCGCGAAGGCGGTCGCGGCGCGCCGCCAGACGCCGTTCAACACGGGCGTGCTCGACTACGCGCCGTGGGCGTGGTCGGCGCTGGTCTCCGCCCTCGCGCACGCCAGCGAAGGAGACGAGGCGAGGAAGGAGAAGCTCGCGCCGACGCTCGCCGCCGCGATCGAGGGGCTCGCGGGCTGCGCCGCGAAGGACGGCGGCTTCACCTACATCACCGGGAAGAGCCTCGCGGCGGAGCCGGGCGCCACGCCTTCGACCAGCTTCACGACCGCCTACGCGCTGCACGCGCTGCTCGACGCGCGCGACGCCGAGCTGCCGTTCGACGAGGGGCTGCTCGACGGCGCGCTGGCGCTGCTCGCGAAGTGCAAGGGAGACGACGGTGCCTTCGCCTACACCGCGCGGGGCGACCCGCTGCGCGACGGCGCCGTCTTCCGCGGGCCGCTCTGCGTCCACGCGCTGCTGCGCGCCGGCAACGCCGACGAGCGCGACCTCGCCGCCGCGCTCGCGAAGTTCCGCGACCGCCTCGCGCACCTCACCCACGAGCGCCACCACGTGCTGATGCACTGCGGCCCGCAGGGCGAGGGGTCGCACTGGATCCTCTTCGACCTGTGGACGGCCGCCGCCGCCGCGCGCGAGCTGCCGGCCGACGCGCGCGCGCCGTACCGTTCGCTCCTGCTGCCCGAGATCCTCGCCGCGCGCCGCGCCGACGGCGCCTTCTGCGACATGCCGCTGATGGGGCCGGCGTGCGGGACGGCGCAGGCGCTGCTCGCGCTGCGCGAGCTCAAGCATTGATCGCGCTCGCGCAGCTCAGGAAGACGTTCGGCGCCTTCACCGCGGTCGACCGTCTCGACCTCGCGGTCGCGCAGGGCGAGGTGTTCGGCTTCCTCGGCCCCAACGGCGCCGGCAAGACGACGACGCTGCGCATGCTGATGGGGATCCTCGTCCCGACCTCGGGGCGCGCGGCGATCGGCGGGCTCGACTGCACCGCGCAGCGCGTCGAGGTGATGCGGCGCGTGGGCTACCTGCCCGACGTGCCGGTCTTCTACGACTACCTGCGCGGCGTCGAGATCCTCGAGTTCGTCGGCGAGATGCACGACCTCGCGCGGCGCGACGCTCAGGCGCGGGCGCGGGAACTCCTGGAAGAGTTCGACCTCGGCGACGCGGGCGAGGAGTTCGCCGTCAACTACTCGCTCGGCATGAAGAAGAAGCTCGGCCTCGCGAGCGCGGTGGTGCACCGCCCCGACGTGCTGATCCTCGACGAGCCGACCACCGGCCTCGACCCCGGCTCCGCGCGCGACGTGCGCGACTTCCTGCAGCGGCGCGCCGGCGAGGGGGCGACGATCTTCCTCTCGACCCACCTGCTCGACATGGCGGAGCGCCTCTGCACGCGCGTCGGGATCATCCACAAGGGCGTGCTGCAGTGCGGCGGCCCGATCGACGAACTGCGCGCGCGCTACGCCGCCGGCGGCTCGCTCGAGGACGTCTTCCTCGCCGTCACGCGCGCGGCGGCGCCGGACGCGGCGGGGTGATCCGCGCGACGACCGCGAAGCTGCTGCGGCTCTGGTGGCGCCGCTGGCGCAACCGCGGCGGCGGCCTCGTCGCGCTGCCCGGCGCGGAGAAGCGCCGCGTGCCGGCGAAGCCGGCGCGCGCCGGCACGCGCCCGCGCAACGTGGCGCGCTCGCCGTGGCTCTACTTCATGGTCGCACTGCTGACGCTGCCGTTCCTCCACTGGCAGACCGTCTCCGACCTGCGCCATCGCGTCGACGTGCAGATCGAAGAGTGGACCGCCGTGCAGGAGTCGGCGCACGCGCACGCCGCCGAGCCCATGGTCCCGGCCGACGTCGCGAAGCGGAGAGCGATCGCGCTGTTCGCGCTGCTGCTCTTCGTGGGCGTGCTCTTCACCGAGCTCTCGCAGGAGACGCTGAGCGCCGGCGGCTGGGACGTCGAATGGCTCGCCACGCTCCCGATCGGGATGGGCGAGCTCTTCACCGCGCGCCTCGTCGCGCGCACGCTCCTGTCGCCGCTCAGCTTCTTCTGGCTCGTGCCGCTGTTCGTGTTGCTCGCATGGGAGGGCGGGCCTTGGTGGGCGGTGCCGCTGCTGACCCTCGCGGCCGCGCTGCCGCTGCTGCTGCTGCGCGCGGCGCTCTCGGTCTTCGTCGAGGCGACGCTCCACCTGCGCGTCTCGCAGGCGCGACTGCGCAACTTCAAGGGCGTCTGCGCGATCGTCGGCACCGCGACGCTCTTCTTCGGGCTGTGCGCGCGCCAGACCCTCGCCGACGCAGCGCTCGGAATGGGGCCGGCGGGAGCGCTGCTCGACTGGCTGCCGACCGGGATCGTCGTACGGGCGCTCGCGGACGCGGGGAGCCCGGGCCGCGGCGCGCTCGCGCTCGCCGAGGGCGCCGGCGCGCTCGCGCAGGCGCTCGCCGCCGCGCTGCTCGTCGTGGCATGGCTGCGCCACAGCACGCGCGACGGCGTCGTCGCCGACGGCCGGCGCGAGAGCGCGCGCTCCGCGGCGCCCGCGCGGGACGGCGCCTCGCGCCTCTCGCCGTTCGTGCGGCGCGAGCTGAAGCTCCTCTCGCGCGACTTCAACTACCTCTCGCAGGCGATGCTCGTCCCGCTGATCTTCGTCGGCTTCCAGCTCCTGAACATGCGCACCGCACTGGTCACGCAGTTCGACACGCTGCCGGCGATCTGCGCCTTCGCGTTCGGGATCACGGCCTACACCTACCAGTTCTCCTGCCTGCGCGCGCTCGCGATCGAGCAGGAGTCGCTCTGGATGCTGGCGACCTTCCCGCGGCCGCTCGATGCGGCTCTGCGCGCGAAGTCGCGCACGTGGTCGGCGCTGATCGCCATCTACCCCGCGGCGATCGTCGCGCTCGGGCTCGGCCACGTCGACTTCGCCGAGTTCCGGGCCGGGCAGCTCGCGAGCCTCGGCATGCTCGCGGTCGGCGTCCCGATGTTCGCCTACCTCTTCACGAGCCTCGGCGTCATCTCCGGCGACACGCTCCTGGGCCACGAGCAGCGCCAGCGCCTCGGCATGACGCAGCTCCTCTCGCTCTTCCTGATCGCGCTCTACACGTCGGTGATCGGGCTCGGCGACCCGTGGCGCTGCTTCGGGGCGACCGCGCTCACCGCGGCGCTGACCGTCGCGCTCTGGCAGAAGGCGGCCGACACGCTGCCGCACCTGCTCGACCCGTGGTCGCCGGTGCCGCGCAAGCTCTCGCTCGCCGACGGGCTCGGCGCCGCGCTGGTCTTCTTCGTGCTGCAGGGGCTGATCGAGCTCTTGCTGCGCGCGACGACGCTGATCGACGCGTCCGCGCGGTACTTCTTCGCCTACGCGATCGCCGGCGTCGTTGCATGTGTCCTTTCCATCGCTGGGCTGTGGCGCTTCGAGGCGGGGCGCGTGCCGCGGCTCTTCGGGACCAGGGCGGGGCGCGCGGTCGCGCTCGGCGTCGGCGCGGGCGCGGCGGTCGGCGCCGTCGCCCTCGCGGCGCAGTGGCTCGTGAAGGAGGCGGGCGTCGTGACGCGCGGCGAGCTCGGGCTCTTCCGGGGCGACGACCTCGGCTGGCTCGTCCTGCTCGCGGTGGTCGCCGCGCCGCTCTGCGAGGAGTACATCTTCCGCGGCCTCGTCTTCGGCGGGCTCGAGCGGCAGTGGGGCTTCCGGCGCGCGGCGCTCGGCAGCGCGCTGATCTTCGCCGTGGTTCACCCGATGCTCTCGGCGCCGACCGTCTTCCTGCTCGGGCTCGCGACCGCGTTCGTCTATGCGCGCGGCGGGATGCTGCTCGGTCCGATCGTGACGCACGTCGTCTACAACGCGGCCGTCATCGTGGGCTCGCGCTGGATCGGGACGCACGCGACATGAGGCGGCGTGAGGCGCCGCCGCGCACTGGCCGGCCGAGAGGGCCGGGGTAGGATTCGCCCCCGTTTCGGTCCGCCCCCTCCCGCGATCCGCAGGAACGCACCCTTGGCCGACCCCATCGTCACGCCGGCGCGCGCGTCGAACGTTCCGAATCCTCCGCCCGCGCCGAGCCGGCCCGCTGCCGCCCGCCTCTCGCGCATGGCTGCCAGTCTCTCCGGCTCGGAGATCCTGAAGATCGCCGCCGAGATCCGCGCGATGGCGGCGGCCGGCCAGAAGATCTGCAACCTGACCGTCGGCGACTTCGACGCGAAGCAGTTCCGGATCCCGCAGTTCCTCGAAGACGAGATCAAGACCGCGATCAGCGCCGGGGAGACGAACTATCCGCCGAGCGACGGCGTGCTGCCGCTGCGCCAGTCGATCCAGCGCTTCTTCATGTCCGAGCTCGCCCTCGACTATCCGGTCGAAGGGATCCTCGTCACCGGCGGCGCGCGGCCGGCCATCTACGGGACGTATCGCGCGCTGGTCGATCCGGGCGACGTCGTCGTCTACCCCGTCCCGAGCTGGAACAACAACCACTACTGCGCGCAGGTCGGCGCGGTGCAGCGCGCGGTCGCGTGCGTGCCGGGCGAGGACTTCCTGCCGACGCGGGCGAAGCTCGAGCCGGCGATCCGCGGCGCGCGGCTGCTCTCGCTCAACTCGCCGCTGAATCCCACCGGCACGGCGTTCACGAAGGAGGTGCTCGGCGACCTCTGCGACATGGTCCTCGAGGAGAACCGCCGGCGCGGGCCGAACGAGCGGCCGCTCTTCGTGATGTACGACCAGGTCTACTGGATGCTCACGTTCGGCGGCGTGCAGCACGTGACGCCGGTCGCGCTGCGGCCGGAGATGCGGCCCTACACGATCTTCGTCGACGGCATCTCGAAGCCCTTCGCGTCGACCGGGCTGCGCGTCGGCTGGGTGGTCGGCCCGACCGACCTGATCCAGTCCATGAGCAACATCCTCGGCCACGTCGGCGCGTGGGCGCCGCGGCCCGAGCAGGTCGCGACGGCGAAGCTCCTCGACCGCGCCGACGTGATCCGCGCCTACCACGCCGACAAGAAGGCCGGCATGCAGGCGCGCCTCGACGCGCTCCATCAGGGCCTCGGCGAGCTCAAGCGCGACGGCTTCGCGGTCGACGCGCTGAAGCCGATGGGCGCGATCTACCTGACGGCTCGCTTCGCACTCGCGGGCAGGAAGACGCCGGACGGCGCCGTCCTGAAGACGAACGAGGAGATCCGCCGCTACCTGCTGAACGCCGCCGGATGCGCGATCGTCCCGTTCCAGGCCTTCGGCGCCACCGACGACAGCGGCTGGTTCCGGATGTCGATCGGCGCCGTGTCGCTCGAAGAGATCCGGGCGATGTTCCCGCGGGTGCGCGAGGCGTTGGCGGCTCTGAAGTAGACCTCGAGCGGACCGCTGCCGCGCGATCGTCGGTTCGACGCACGTCGGTTCGACGCACGTCGGTTCGACGCACGTCGGTTCGTCGAACTCGCGCCAACCGTCACTCGCGGACTAGCGCCACGTCGGTCACTTCGAGGACGCCTTCGAGTATCTCGACGTCGATGGACGCGATGGCGGCGTAGCCGGGCAACTTGGGGATCGTCACGCGGTAGCGACCGGTCTCGGGAACGACGTAGGTCACGCCGACGCCCCTCTCGATCCAAAGGGTCGGACGCGTTTCCTTCCCTCCGGCCGTCGTCCATTCGAGCTGCATGAGCCAGCGCTCGTCGATCGGGCCTCCGTCAGGCGCAAGCGCCGGTTCGTGGTCGATCCGGAAGCGGAACGTGGTTCCCTGGACGCGACTTACAGCGACGACAAGATCCTGTTCGCCGGCATGGACGGCATACGTCGCGTCGCGATCGACCGGCATCCAGCTCCTCGAGAAGAACCGGAAGCGCGCGGGTCCAAGAGGAACCTCTCCATGGAATCCGACGCCGTCAGCATCGGGCTCGAGCAGGATGCGCGAGGAGTCGTGCTTCGCATCCGGTGCCGTGGGATCGGGGGCTCCAAACCAAGTCGGCTGCTCGACGCGCACCGCCTCTCCGTTCTCCCTCGCCAGGAACTGAACGTGGATCGTCGCGGCGTCGCGTACGACGAGTTCGAGATCTTCGCAGCCACTTGTCCCGACGTCGATCACGCGCGCGAATCCGGTCGGTTCGACCGTGATGCGATATCGGCCAGGCACGACGGGGCTCGATCGCCACAGCCAGGTGCCGGGACGGTCGGGAACTTCAGTCATCTCGTGGAGAGCGATCTCCACGGAATCGAAATCGAGGACCGATCGCGAGTCTGCGGCGTCGATGTCCAGAGTGACGCCCTTCTGTTTCCAGCAAGCCGGCAAGAGCAGCCGTCCCGCCAGCGGAACTTTCTCCGCAGGTTGCACATCGGTGACGTGCAGTGAAACGATCCGCGTCTCTCCTGCGATGAGCGTCGTGGTCGCGGTCCCTGCGATTCGGGGAGGGTCGGTGTCGGTTTCGACCGTCACCTCGATCTCTCCGGGGGGGAGGTCGTCGATGCGAGTCTCTCCGAGCTGCGCGCGTGACTCGAACAGGCAACGTGGCGTGGCGTAGACCGGATTCGGCGGAAGACCGCTGATCCGGAGCAGCGCGTCGGGATCGTCCTGCGCAGTCTCGAGTTGCGGAATCTTCGGCGCCTGGTCGGAGAGTGCCGGGTCGAAGAGTGCCGGTCGTTTCGCCGCTTCGATCTCGGCGGGCGATCGGCGAGGCAGAACCCCATCAATCTCCACGACGAGCACGGCCGACGGAGCGAGCGACACCACCACGTCGGCCGCGGCGTCGAATCGGATCTCCGTCTGCGACCAAGCGTGACCGCGCGCGCCGATCCAGTAACGGTCTTCGTCGAGCACGACACCGTTTTCGAGCGCCGGTGCGAGCGTCAGCGGCGACACCGCGTGAACCACGACCGTCTTTTCCGCGGAGAGTCGTATCGGGTGCGCGAGCCGCCAGCGCCCGAAGTCGTTCGAGTGGCCGACCACGACGTCGTCGAGCTCGGAGCGTGTCACGGCGTCGACGACGTGCAATCGGATCGGCTCGATGAATCGAGCACGAAGCACCGGCGTCGTTCCAGCGCTGATCGGAACGGAATCGCGAACCGCGGCCGCCCGCCCGCCGAGTACTACGTGCGTCCCGCCCAGACGCGATGCGTCCGTCGCGTCGAAGTGAAACACCCCGTTCGTCACGGCGACCGTCGGCCCCGAATTCTCAGCGAACTCGCTGACGCGTCCATCGACCACGAAGTGATGGGTGAGCGCGGGAATAATCGTTCCGCTCTCCCCGGCGAGCTCGACTTCGTCGTGTCCGCAGACGACGATGCGGCCTTCGGTCAATCGCAGGGAGTCCGGCGCGACAACGCTCTTGGTAAGGGACTGGCCTTCGTCGTCCGTCGTCTTCTCGGACGGGGATCGAGTGGGACTCGTGCCCTGCATCGCCGACTCGGCGGCGATCGCGGTCGGTGCCATCGAGGGCGCTGCGACCGGAGCTGCCCCCGACACGTGGCCGTCGATCGTGGACCGCCTGCTCGTCGAGACCCATGCGACGATGGCGACCGCGAACACGACGCATCCCGCAATCGCCACCCGGACTTTCACGGCTCGCCCCTCGATCACATCGATTCGTTCACTGCTGCACGAACGTCCCGTGGTTCTCCGCGGCGATCTTCTTCAGGAACGTGTCGTTGATCTCCTTGCCGACGCCGATCGTGTGCACGATGACGCGGCCGGTCGAGTTCCACTGGCGGATGCCTTCGAGGACGCGGTCGGTCGAATCGGGCTGGCCGTCCGACTTCGTCGGCGCGCCGTCGGTCAGCAGGAAGATCGTGTCGACGCCGCTCGCGTAGTACTTGTCGAAGCTGCCGCGGCCGGCGAGGCGGAAGGCCTGCTCCATCGCCTCGTAGATGTTCGTGCTGTTCATGGGCGTGAGCTGGCGCACCCAGTCCTGCGCGTTGGAGATCTCGAGCGGAGTCGCGACGACCAGCCCCGACGCATAGGGGTGAACCAGGTCGTTGAAGCTGACGACGTTGAACTTGTCCTTCGGGCCGAGCTTGCCGAGCACCGCAATCAGCGCCGCCTTCATCGCCTCCATCCGGCTCTCCTTGCCGGCGTCGATCGGGTTTCGCTTCTCGTCGTGCTGCGGCGCGATGGCCGAGGCGACCATCGAGCCCGAGCAGTCGACCACGTAGACGGTCGACCTCCCGTCGACCGGGATCCCGTAGTAGTCGCGGGCGCCGCCCGCCGTCAGCGCCTTGGTGAGCGCCGAGACGCCGCCGCCCACCGGCGCCCCGTCCGCGACCGCCTGCTTCCCCTCGCTCTTCCACCAGCTGCGCCACGCCGCGCCGGTCTCGCCGAACTGCTGGTGGGTCAGGGTCTCGAGCGCGACCGCGAGGCGGCGGCGCGTGTGGGCGTCGCTCTCCGCCTCGAGCGCCGCGATCAGCGGCTCGATCCCTTCGGGCGCGGCGAGGGCGACGAGCGCGGCGGCAGCGTGCTCGCGCAGCGTCGGCTCCTTCTCCTTGAGGCGCGCCGCGACGGTCGATGCCGCGGGCCGCGCCGCCGCGCCGCACGCGGCGAGACCGTCGATCAGGACGTAGACCTCCTCGCCCTCCTTGGCCTTCGCGAGCTGCTTCGTCATCTGCGCGACCGCCTCGGCGGTGCCGGCGCCGCGGCCGGCGGAGAGGCGCGCGATCGAGACCTTGAGCTGCAGCGGGAGGCGCTTGGGACCGAGCGCATTCGTGAGGAGCCAGCGGAACGATTCGTCGCTCTTCTGCGCGAGGATCGGCGCGACGATCTCGCGCTGGAGCCCCGCGATCGCCGCGACCTCGCCCTCGAGCTCGCCGATGCGCGTGCGGAGGCTCTTCATTTTCATCGCGATCGGCATCGGGAACTGGCGCGCGCCGACCGCCTGGTCGGCCGAGATCTTCGAGAGTTCGTCCTTGGCGCGGTTCTGCTCTTCGACGCGCGCCGCACGCGCCTCCTCGCACGCGCCGCACGCGTCGAGCAGCGCGTTGGCGACGATCGGCGCGTCGAGCTCCTTCAGGAGCTCGAGCGCGCGGCGCTTCTCCTCGAGCGCGGGGGTCTTCTTTTCGTCGCCGAAGTAGGCCTTGCGGAAGGCGGCGACCCGCTGCGGCGTCTCGTCTCCCGCCCGGAGCGCCGGGGCCGCCGGGAGCGCCGGGGCGGACGCGAACAGGCAGCAAACGAAGGCGAGCGGGAACCGGAGCGGGGACGGATCCACTACGAACCTTCCTCATCAATGCCGGCCGTCACCGCGGGAGGTCCCTCAACTACTGCCTCACGCGTCTCCGGGAGCGGACGATTCCAGCCTTCACGCCAGGACGCTACTTTCTTCGGCTTGCCCGTCGAGGTCCAGTCCGAGCTGAGTGTCGCGGACCGTAGACCGCGTTGCCCGCTGCGGCTGCACCGAGCCGGGATTCGACGAGGACCACCATGCGCAATGCCTCACGGAAGTTCCTGTCCGCGGTATTGGTCGGAGCACTCGCGGTCCCGTCAGCACTCGGACAGGCGGTCGGCGGCTTCCTCCACGAGCACCCGACGACGACGCGCATCGCCGACCCCAAGCTCGGGGGCGGCGGCGTCCGCGTCGACTACCGGCTCGACGCCGCGCCGACGTCCTACATCGTGACGATCGAGGCGTGGCAGGCCGGCCAGAAGGTCTCCGACGTCTGGCGCGGCATGGAGAAGGGGCAGCTGCTGCCGCTCAGCCACTTCTGGGGTGGCGTCGACGCCAACGGCAAGTACGTCGACCCGGGCCGCTACCAGATGGTCGTCGAGGCGCAGTCCGCGACCGGCGGCCGCATCGAGCGCATCCACTATCCCGTCGACGTGGTCCGGCTCGGCCTGATCAACATCGCCGCCGAGTCGAGCAACGGCACCAACGAGTGGCAGACCGTCTACTACCTGAAGGCGGGGCTGATCCGCTTCTACGCGACGCCCGCCACCAGCGAGTGGGTGAGCAAGGCGTTCGGGACCGAGATCTCCGACCTCGACAACGACGACGGCACGCCGCGCGCCGCGCCCACGACCTGGCCCGGCGTCGCCGAGCCGAAGATCTACCAGACCAGCGTCGGCACCTGGAAGTACGACACGACCTCGCACGACTACCCGCTCTGCTACCTCGCCGGCGCGCAGCCGCAGTTCACCGTGACCTTCGGCGCGACCTGCACCGACCAGAGCGGCGCGCAGATCCCCGTGAATTATCCCGTCGCCGGATTCGACTTGCGCTGCATCGCCAACGACGAGGCGGGCGGCTGGACCTCGAGCAACAACGTGAACGTCGCGCCGGGCGGGCAGGCGACCTTCCTCGGGCCGGCGCTCACCACCGACGCGACCCGCAACGACCGCCACGTGCGCTGGCGCTGGCAGTACCGCGCGACCGGCACGACCGGCTGGGTCACGATCCCCGGCGCCTTCACCACGGAGCACCAGATCCACACGATCGTCGACGCGCCCTTCTGGCCGGCCGGCGCCTCGGGCACGCAGTACTCCGGCCCGTGGGTCGAGGTCGTCGACTACATGCACACCTGGCAGGAGCAGTTCGGCATCGTGCCGAGCGACGCCGCGCAGGTCGTCGAGCTCCTGATCAAGGGCTACAACGGCCAGCCGACGCTCGACCACGCCATCGAGAACGTCGTCTACGACTGCCCGGGCGAGGGCGGGGACGGCGGCGCGACGCACTACTTCGACTTCGGCACCGGCACGATGAACCTGACGAGCCTGCTCAACGGCCACACCAGCGGCAAGTTCGTCAACTGCAGCGATTCCGCGGCCGGCACCTCCTCGATGCTCGAGATGCTCGGCATCCAGAACGTCCAGATGGAGATCCTCGGCTCGATGACGCTGCGCGCCATCTGGGGCATCGGCTGCGACGACTACACGCTCGACCTGTGGGGCAACGGCGGCGGAGGCGGCCACGGCTTCAGCTACCACCACATCATCACGCGCGACGCCGGGGTGAACATCTCCGACGCCTGCCTGTGGGTCGACGACGACGGCCATCCCAACCGCCTGCCCGGCACGCCGGGCTTCAACCACGACCGCGATTGGAGCAACTATGAATCGCTGCTGGCCAAAGCCAACGTGACGTGGCAGCTCGACGTCACGCCGAAGCTCAAGTGAACGGGAGCCCGAGGAGAACCCCATGAAGAACACGAAGCCCGCTCTCTCGCTCCTCGTCCTCTCGCTCGCGTCGGCGGCGCTCTTCGCGCAGGCCGCCGGGACGAACGCGGGTGGTGCGCCGTCCGGCTCCGGAGACGTGAAGGCGACGATCGTCGCGGCCGCGGCGGAGAAGTACGACATGAAGCACTGGCCCGCCGGCGCTCGCCGCGCCGGCTGCGACCTCGGCGAGCTGCGCCTCTCCGCGCTGAGCGGCAGCGAGGTCCGGCGCGACGGCGCGATCGTCGTGCGCCACTTCGCCGACGCACAGAAGCGCGACGTCGTGCGCGTCGAGATGTTCGTCGGCGACACGGCCGAGGCGGCGCACGCGCGCCTGCTTCAGCACGTCGCCTTCGTGCAGTCGACCAAGACGCTCCCGACCGCCTCCTCACGCGGCATCACGGCCGGGGACGTCGGCTTCGTCGGCTACGGCAACAAGGAGATGGACCGTATCGCGTGGCTCGCCTTCGTTCAGGGCAATGTCGAGTTTCGTGTGGTGAGCCTCGACCCGGGCACGCCCGAGCAGCCCGACCTGCGCGACGCCGCGGCGCGGCTGACCGCGCTCGCGCAGAAGGCGGCGCCGGTCGCGGCCGGCGCGCCGATCCCGGCGCCGGCGATCGAGCTCTTTTCGGCGCAGGACGGCAAGTGGGCGATCGGCGACGCGGTCCGCCTCGACGTGCGCGTGAAGGACGTCGCCGGCGGCGTCGCGAAGCTCGACTTCGAGGTCGGCGGCACCGTTCAGGGCTACGTCGAGGGCGACGACGACGGCTTCCAGCGCTTCCACGCCACCAAAAACGGCCGCACGGTCGTCACGCTCTTCGCGCTCGGCTCGAACGGCGTCGTCTCGGA